>DASTNV010000274.1:0-11042 GCA_035762725.1 Lapillicoccus sp.
GCGAAGCGCGACGTGTCCGTGGCGTGGCGCAACCTCCCGGACGACCAGGCCTCGCCGATCTGATCGGCCCAGCGCCGGCCCGCTGGTCCACCGGCTTTCCCCGACTCGACGCAGCGTCGAGCGAGTTGACGCACGTTCCAACATGCGTGACGCCGCTCGACGCTGCGTCGAGTCGACCGCCGGCACCCTGGTGGGCGGATAGCCTTCGCGCGTGCCCGGCGCCCTGGCCTTCCCGCGCGTCGGCCTGCTGACCAACCCGACCGCCGGCCGGGGCCGTGGAGCCGCGTACGGCGCCCAGACCGCCACCGCCCTGTATGCCGCCGGGCACCAGATCCTGGACCTCTCCGGGCCGGATGCCGCCACCGCCGCCGCCAACGCGCGGGAGGCCCTCGACGCGGCCGCCATCGACGTCCTCACCGTCGTCGGCGGGGACGGCATGGTCCACCTCGGCGCGAACCTGTGCGCCGGCCGCCCGACCCCCCTCGCGGTCGTCGCCGCGGGAACCGGCAACGACAACGCCCGCGAGCTGGGCCTCGCAGTCCGCGACCCGCATACCGCGGCGGCCGCCGTCACCAGGGGAGCCATCCGACGGGTCGACCTCGGCCGTTGTCACACGGAGAACCACGGCACCCGGTGGTGGATCGGCGTTCTCGGCGGCGGCTTCGACTCGGTCGTCAACGAGCGCGCGGCGCGCATGCGCTGGCCGAGCGGCCCGATGCGCTACAACGTCGCCGTCGCCCGTGAGCTCCCCGTCTTCCGCCCCATCCCGTACGTCGTCACCGTCGACGGCGACCGTCAGACCACCGAGGCGATGCTCGTCGCGGTGGCCAACGGACCGGCTTTCGGTGGCGGTATGCGCGTCGCTCCCGACGCCGCCTACGACGACGGCCTCCTCGACGTCGTCATCCTCCACCGGGTCTCCCGCGCCGAGTTCCTTCGCGTCTTCCCGAGGGTCTTCAAGGGCACCCACGTCACCCACCCGCAGGTGGAGATCCGCCGCGGCGCCCGCGTCCGGCTCGAAGCGCCGGGCATCGTCACCCAGGCCGACGGCGAGCGGTTCGAACCGCTGCCCCTCGACCTCGAGGTGGTCCCAGGGGCACTGAGCGTCGTGTCATAGCGTGGGGGACATGGCCGGCGGCGAGCAGGGCGAGCTGGGCAGGTTCATCGCCACGCTCGAGTTCCCCCTCGACCCGTTCCAGGTCGAGGCGTGCGAGGCCCTCGAGGCCGGCCACGGCGTCCTGGTCGCCGCCCCCACCGGCGCGGGCAAGACCGTCGTCGGCGAGTTCGCCGTCCACCTCGCGATGGCGACCGGCCGAAAGGCGTTCTACACCACGCCGATCAAGGCCCTCTCCAACCAGAAGTACGCCGATCTCGTCCGCCGTTACGGCGCCGCGAACGTCGGCCTGCTCACCGGCGACTCGTCCATCAACGGCGACGCACCGGTCGTGGTCATGACGACCGAGGTGCTGCGGAACATGATGTATGCGTCGTCTCCCACCCTCGCGGGCCTCGGCTACGTCGTCATGGACGAGGTGCACTACCTCGCCGACCGGTTCCGGGGCGCGGTCTGGGAGGAGGTGATCATCCACCTCCCGCCCGACGTCCAGCTGGTGTCGCTGTCCGCGACGGTGTCCAACGCGGAGGAGTTCGGGGCGTGGCTGGCCGAGGTCCGCGGCGACGTCGCGGTGGTCGTCTCGGAGCACCGCCCGGTACCCCTCTGGCAGCACATGATGGTCGGGAAGGGGATGTACGACCTCTTCGTCGACGAGTTCTTCGACCCGTCCAACGCGCCCGACGGCGCGGTCGAGGCGATGCGGGACGCGGCCGCGGCCCGGGTGAACCCCCAGCTGCTCCAGGCGATCGCGAACCTCTCCCGACGCACCTACGACCACGACCGGTTCCCCTCCCGCGGCCGTGGCCGACGCGGACCCGGCGGCGGTCCGGGCGGTCGGGGCATGGCCCGCTCCACCGGGCTCGGCGGTGGACGCCCCGGCGGGGGTGCGACCCGTGCGGAGGTGCTCGACCGCCTCGACCGCGAGGGGCTGCTGCCGGCGATCACGTTCATCTTCAGCCGGGTCGGTTGCGACTCCGCCGTCGGCCAGCTGCTCGCCCAGAACGTCCGCCTCATCCCCGACGAGGAGGGCGACCGCATCCGGCGGATCGTCGAGGAGCGGGTTGCGGGCATCGCCGACGAGGACCTCTCTGTCCTCGGGTACTGGGACTTCGTCGACGGGCTCACCCGCGGGTATGCGGCGCACCACGCCGGCATGCTCCCCACCTTCCGCGAGGTGGTCGAGGAGCTGTTCACCGCCGGGCGGATCCGCGCGGTGTTCGCCACCGAGACGCTGGCACTGGGCATCAACATGCCGGCTCGGACGGTGGTCCTCGAACGGCTGGTCAAGTTCAACGGTGAGGCCCACGTCGACATCACGCCCGCTGAGTACACCCAGCTCACCGGCCGGGCGGGCCGTCGTGGCATCGACATCGAGGGCCACGCCGTCGTCCTGTGGAACCGGCAGCTCGACCCGCTCGCTGTCGCGGGCCTCGCCTCGACGCGCACCTACCCCCTGCGGTCCAGCTTCCGGCCGACCTACAACATGGCCGTGAACCTGGTGGCCCAGTTCGGCCGGGAGCGCGCGCGGGAGCTGCTGGAGACCTCGTTCGCCCAGTTCCAGGCCGACCGGGCCGTCGTCGGGTTCGTCCGCACCATCCGGCGCAACGAGGAGGCCCTCGCCGGCTACGCGGAGTCGATGCAGTGCGACCGCGGCGACTTCGCCGCGTACGCCGCCATCCGTGACGAGATCCGAGGGCTGGAGAAGGACGCGGCCAAGCGCCGCGCCGCCAGCGTGCGGGCCGAGGCGGCCGTCAGCCTCGAGAAGCTCCGGGTCGGCGACGTCATCCGGATCCCCGCGGGGCGCCGGGCGGGGTACGCCGTCGTGGTCCAGGCCAACAAGGGCGGTCGGGGCGAGACCCCGTCGCCGGCCGTCGTGACCGAGGACCGTCAGCTGCGTCGACTAACTCTGGTCGACGTCCCCACGCCCGTTGAACCACTCACGACGGTCAAGCTGCCGAAGAACTTCAACGCCAAGAGCCCGAAGTCGCGCCGCGACCTCGCCACGAGCCTGCGGATCGCCGTACCCCACGAACCGCCGCCCGGGCGCGGGCGCAACGACGCGCATACCGACGAGTCGTCCCGGATCGAGCAGCTGCGCCGGCAGATGCGGGCGCATCCCTGCCACTCCTGTCCCGACCGCGAGGCCCACGCGCGGTGGGCGGAGCGCTGGTGGCGGCTGACCCGCGAGACCGCCGGTCTGCAGCGCAAAGTCGACGGCCGTACCAACTCGGTCGCCCGGACCTTCGACCGGATCTGCGACCTGCTCGAGGCGATGGAGTACCTCGGGCCCGGCGGCACGACCGTCACGCCGCTCGGGGAGCAGCTACGACGGCTCTACACCGAGAAGGACCTCCTCGCCGCCGAGTGCCTGCGGCACGGCGTCTGGGAGCAGCTCGACGCCCCCGGGCTCGCTGCGGCGATCTCTACGCTCGTGCACGAGCCGCGCCGCGAGGACACCGAGATCAGTCCCCGGATGCCGAGGGAGGAGGTCCACGACGCCTGGACCGAGATGGTCCGGCTGTGGAACGGCTTGGAGGACCGCGAGCGCGACCGCGGGCTTCCGGTGACCGGCGACCCCGACGGCGGGATCGCCTGGATGGTCCACCGCTGGGCCGGCGGCCACTCGCTCGAGTCGGTGCTGCGTGGCAGCGACATCGCGGCCGGGGACTTCGTCCGCCGCTGCAAGCAGATCGTCGACCTCCTGGACCAGGTCGCGGACGCCGCCGCGACCAGCGGTTCGTCGAAGCTGGCGGCGACGGCCCGCTCGGCCGTGGACGCGGTACGGCGCGGCGTCGTTGCCGCAGATCGGGTCGACTGATCTCGATCGGGTCGCAGAAGCGGGGGTATGCGTCGGATTCCGCCGCACCTACGTCTAGAATTGCCGCGTGACGACGTTCCGGGTTCGCGAGGCTGCCGAGCTACTCGGGGTGAGCGACGACACCGTGCGACGGTGGATCGACGCCGGCCGGCTGGCCTCGACGACGGATGCAGGGGGCCGGAACGTCGTCGCGGGGACCGACCTCGCCGCTTTCGCCCAGACGCTCGCCGCCGACCAGCCGGCGCCGGGGCCGGTTCGGTCGGAGTCGGCCAGGAACCGGTTCGTCGGGCTCGTCACCCGCGTCGTCCGGGACACCGTCATGGCCCAGGTCGAGATCCAGGCCGGGCCGCACCGGGTCGTGTCCCTCATGAGCCGCGAGGCGGCCGACGAGCTCCAGCTGGAGCCCGGCGTCCTCGCCATCGCGGCCGTCAAGTCCACCAACGTCGTCGTCGAGCTCCCGGAGCGTTCATGACCAGTCGTCGCCCTCTCACTACCGCCCTGGTCGCGGTGGGAGCCGCCGTCGCCCTCACCGCGTGCGGCAGCACGGCCGCGCCGGGTGGCACCGTGACGTCGTCGGCGGCCACCAGCTCGACGGCGTCGATCACGGGAACGGTCAACGTCTTCGCGGCCGCCTCGTTGCAGGAGACGTTCACGACGCTGAAGAAGAACTTCGAGGCGGCCCACCCAGGGGTCACGGTGACCCCGAACTTCGGGGCCTCATCGGCGTTGGCCCAGCAGATCAACCAGGGGGCGCCGGCCGACGTCTTCGCCTCGGCCGCGCAGAGCAACATGGACCAGGTCGTCCAGCCGGGGGGCGCGGCCGGCTCGAGACCTTTCGCGAAGAACGTCATGGAGATCGCCGTTCCGCCGGCCAACCCAGCGGGGATCGCATCGGTCAACGACCTGGCCAAGCCCGGCGTCAAGGTCGCGCTGTGCCAGTCCCAGGTGCCCTGCGGCAGCGTCGCGGCGAAGATGTTCGCCAACGCGACGATCACCGTCACCCCGGTCAGCCAGGAGGCCGACGTCAAGGCGGTGCTGACCAAGGTGCAGCTCGGCGAGGTGGACGCCGGCGTCGTCTATGTCACCGACGTCAAGGCGGCCGGCGACAAGGTCAAGGGGATCCAGATCGCGCCGGAGGTCAACGCGTCGACGTCGTACCCGATCGCCGCCCTGACCAAGGCCCCGAACCCCGACGCCGCAGCTGCGTTCGTCGCCTACGTCCTGTCGCCCGAGGGTCAGCAGGTACTTTCGGCCGGTGGCTTCGCCGCCCCGTAGCGCCGTACGGCCGGTCGCCCGCGAACGGCGGACCGGCAGCGCTGTCCCATGGCCGCTCGCCGTCCCGGCGACGATCGCGGTGCTGTTCCTGCTGCTTCCGCTGGTCGCGATGCTGCTGCGGACGCCGTGGTCCAGCCTGTCGCGCATTCTCGAGGAGGGGACAGCCCTCGAGGCGCTGCGCCTCTCGCTGATCTGCGCGACGGCGGCGACGGCGGTCTCCCTCGTCGTGGGCGTGCCGCTGGCGTGGGTCCTCGCCCGGGCTCGGTCCCGCGGGGTGCCGTTCCTCCGGGCCCTGGTGACGCTGCCGTTGGTGCTACCCCCGGTCGTGGGCGGCGTCGCGCTGCTCATGGCGTTCGGGCGGATGGGTCTGGTCGGCCGGTCCCTCGACCTCTGGTTCGGCTTCACCCTGCCGTTCACGACGCTCGGCGTCATCGTCGCGGAGACGTTCGTCGCGATGCCCTTCCTCGTCGTCACCGTCGAAGGGGCGTTCCGCAGCCTGGACCGAGGCTACGAGGAGGCGGCGGCCACACTCGGGGCGTCGCGCTTCACCACGTTCCGCCGGGTGACCCTGCCGCTCGTGGGGCCGTCGCTCGTCGCGGGCGGCGTCCTCTGCTGGGCACGGGCGCTCGGGGAGTTCGGCGCCACGATCACCTTCGCCGGCAACTTCCCGGGCCGGACCCAGACCATGCCGCTCGCCGTCTACCTCGCGCTCGAGTCCGACCCGGATGCGGCCCTCGCGCTCTCGTTGGTCCTCCTCGTCGTCTCGGTCACGGTGTTGGCCCTGCTCCGAGACCGGTGGCTACGTCCGGGCAGCACGCTGTGATCGCCGATCTGGCGGTCGACGGCCGAGTCGTGCGAGGCGAGTTCGCGCTCTCGTTGACCACCACGGTCGAGCCGGGCGAGGTGCTGGGAGTTCTCGGTCCCAACGGGGCGGGGAAGTCGACGCTGCTCCGGGCGCTGGCCGGGCTGGTTCCGCTCACCGACGGGTCGATCCGCCTCGGCGAGGTCGTCCTCGACGATGCCGCGACGGACACCTGGGTGCCCGCGGAGCAGCGCCCGGTCGGCATCGTCTTCCAGGACTACCGGCTCTTCCCGCATCTGGACGTCCGCGACAACGTCGCCTTCGCGCCGCGGTCCCGGGGAGCGGGCCGAGCCGAGTCGCGTCGCATGGCCGAGCGGTGGGTCGACCGGCTCGACCTCGCGGACCTGGCCGACCGGCGCCCGGTCCAGCTGTCCGGCGGGCAGGCGCAGCGGGTCGCCCTGGCCCGGGCCCTCGCGGCGGACCCGATGCTCCTGCTCCTCGACGAGCCCCTCGCAGCTCTCGACGCTCGGACCCGGCTCGACGTCCGGAGCACCCTTCGCCGGCACCTGGCCGACTTCGGCGGCCCCGTCCTCGTCGTCACCCACGACCCGCTCGAGGCCATGGTTCTGGCCGACCGGTTGCTCGTCATCGAGGGCGGCCGCGTCGTCCAGGAAGGCACGCCCGCCACCGTCGCGCGGCACCCCGCTACGGACTACGTCGCGCGACTCGTCGGGCTGAACCTGTATGCCGGTCGCCTCGACTCGCTCTCCGGCGAGGTCTCCCTCGACGGCGGCGGGCGGCTCGTGGCGACCCTCACGCCGGACGCGAACCCCGCCGACGGCCGGGTGCTGGTGGCACTGTCGCCCGCGGCGGTCAGCGTCCACGTCACGCCGCTGGACCACACCAGCATGCGCAACGTCTGGCGAGGGCGGATCGCCGGCCTGGAGCTCCTGGGGGACCGGGTGCGGCTCGAGGTCCAAGCCGAGCCGCCCGCCATCGTCGACGTCACTCCGGCGGCCGTGGCGGACCTGGGTCTCGAGCGGGGGAGCGAGGTGTGGCTGGCCGCCAAGGCCACCGAGACCGTGGCGTACCCCGAGACCGGCGGCTGACCGACATACCCCTCAGTCGATGCCGAACGCCGCCAGCACGCGGTTGAACGAGGCGGTCACGCCGTACTCCGACGCGACCTTGCTCAGCAGCCGAGCGTCGGCGACCTCGGTCGGCAGGGCGGCGTCCACCTTGGGGAGCGGGGCGTCGCGGGCGACGCGGACCACGAGCGGCGCCACGTCGAGGTAGGCCGACGCGGCCTCGAGGCGGGTCCGCTGGGCACCCTTGATCGCCTTGTCGCCGCCGTCGATCGCTGCCCGGAGGCCGGCCAGGTCGCCGTAGGCATGGATGAGCTGGGCCGCGGTCTTCTCGCCGATGCCGGCGACCCCGGGCAGCCCGTCACTGGTGTCGCCGCGGAGGATCGACATGTCGGCGTAGGCGTCGCCGTTCGGCACCGAGTACTTGTCGCGAAGGAACGTCTCGTCGACCACGTCGGCGTTCCGGACCCCGCCACGGGACGTGTAGATGACGCGCACCCGGTTCGCATCGTCGACGAGCTGGAAGAGGTCGCGGTCTCCGGTGACCACGTCGACGGGACGGACGCCGTGGGAGGCCGTGGCCAGTGTGCCCATGACGTCGTCGGCCTCGTAGCCGTCCGACCCCAGCCGAGTGATCCCGACCGCCGCGAGGGCGTCGACGATGATGGGGATCTGCGCCTCCAGCGGGTCGGGGACCTCCTCCTCCCACTCGTCCGTGGCGACCTCCTGCGCGACACGATGCGCCTTGTACGACGGGATCGCTTCGACCCGGAAGGCCGGCCGCCAGTCGTTATCCCAGCAGGCCACCAGGTGCGTCGGACGGTAGGCAGTGACGAGGGACGCGATCATGTCGAGGAAACCGCGGATCGCGTTGTTGGGCGGGGCATTCGGATCGCTGCGCTCGTCCGGGACACCGAAGAACGCCCGGAAGTACAGGCTGGCCGAGTCGAGGAGCATGAGCCGTTCGTCGGACCGTCCAGGTTTCGCGGGCATGGCCGGGAGCCTACGTGGAGCCGGAACCCATCTGGCCGAGGACGATGAAGCCGGCCACGAACGACACGACGACGACGCCGATCCCGATGAGCGGCCACATCCACGTGGCGCGGTGCCGCAGCCCACCGACGATGGTCCCGACGGTGGCGCCGACCAAAGCCAGGGCCACGCCGCCCCACACGACGATGTATGCGTAGACGATCCAGTCCGTGTTGCAGGTGACACCGGTCGCGCCGCACGAGTCGGACGCCATGACGAAGAACGCGGACAGCAACACCGCGAAGAACGCCGCGCCGGCCAGCAGCACGAAGAAGATCACCGTGGCGACGATGTTGGCGGTGTTCGTCTGCGGGGGTGCGGTCGGCTGGGTCATGGTGCCGCCGAGTGTAGGGAGCCCGGCCCTTGGCCAAGGCCGACTTCCGCGAGGTTGCGGCGACTAGCCTGTCGCCGTGGAGCGCCTCGACCGTCGACTCGTCGACCTGCTGACCGCCGATGGCCGGATGAGCTACACCGACCTCGGCAAGGCCACCGGGCTGTCGACGTCCGCGGTGCACCAGCGGGTTCGCCGGCTGGAGGAGCGCGGGATCATCACCGGCTACCACGCCGTCGTCGACCCCGAAGCGCTCGGCCTGCCGCTCACGGCGCTCATCTCCGTGACGCCGCTGGACCCTGCCGCGCCCGACGACGTCCCGGAGCGCCTGACCGACGTCGTCGAGATCGAGGCGTGCCATTCGGTGGCGGGGGAGGAGAGCTACGTGCTCAAGGTCCGGGTCGCGACCCCCGGTGCGCTCGAGGATCTGCTGGCCCGGATCCGCTCAGCGGCCAACGTCCGTACCCGGACCACGGTGGTGCTCTCCACGCCGTGGGAGGGCCGGCAGACAGCCGCCGCGGCCGACGACGCTTAGCGGGCGATCGGGGCCAGTGTCGCTCCGGTGACCGCGCGCAGGTCAGCCGGGCTGAGCTCGATGTCGAGGCCGCGCCGCCCACCCGACACGAGCACGGTGTCGTACGCGTCGGCCGACTCGTCCAGCACCGTGGTCAACCGGCGCTTCTGGCCGACCGGGCTGATCCCGCCGACGACATAGCCGGTCACCCGCTCTGCGGCGGCGGGGTCGGCCATCTGGACCCGCTTCACGCCGAGCGCCGAGGCGAGCGCCTTGAGGTCGAGCTGGCGGTCGACGGGCACGATGCCGACGGCGAGCCCGGTGTCGGCCTCTACGAGGAGGGTCTTGAAGACCCGGGCGGGTTCCACCCCGAGGGCCCCGGCCGCCTCCAGCCCGTACGACGCGGCGGTGGGGTCGTGCGCATACGGACGGGCGGTGAAGGCGATCCCGGCCGCGGCGAGGGCGACGGTGGCCGGGGTGCCGCCGTCACCGCGAGTCCGCTTGGCCACGAGCAGGGAGTATGCCGGTGGTCCAGCCGGTCGGGAATCCGCCCGCCCGCCGACTTCTCCGCACGTGATGAGAAGCAGCTGGGCGATGTCGGGGCGGTTTCAGCCGGTCATCGCAACGCCGGTTGGTTCTGGTGGTTGGGACAGTAGCTTGTCGAGGGCTTCGGCGGGGGTGTCCCAGCCGAGGGTTTGACGGGGTCGTCCGTTGAGCTCGTCGGCGACGTTCTGCAGGATGCCGGGTCCGTGGACGGACAGGTCGGTGCCTTTGGGGAAGTACTGGCGCAGCAGCCCGTTGATGTTCTCGTTGGAGCCGCGCTGCCACGGCGAGTGCGGGTCGCAGAAGTAGATGTCCAGGCCGGTGGCCTCGGCGATCCGGGCGTGGTTGTACATCTCCCGGCCCTGGTCCCAGGTCAACGTCCGCTTCAGCGTGGCGGGTAGATCGGCCATCGCGGTCACCATCGCCTCCTGTACGGCCAGGGCGCCGTGCCCGTTCGGCAGGTGCAGCAGGATCACGTACCGGGTGGCCCGCTCCACCAGCGTCCCGATCGCCGACCCGGACTCGGGCGCGCCGGGTGAGCCGAGGGCGCCGATGACCAGGTCGCCTTCCCAATGCCCGGGCACCGCCCGGTCGGCGACCTCCGGTGGCCGTTCGGAGATCATCACCATCCCCGGGATCAGCCCCCGCCGGTGAGCCGGCGTGCCGGACTTCCGGTGGGGTTTGCGCAGGCTGCGGCCGGTGCGCAGGTGCGCGGTCAGCTCCCGGCGCAGCCCACCGCGGCCCTGCACGTACAACGCCTGATAGAGGGCCTGGTAGATGCTCTCGTGGGACACCCACATCTCCGGATCATCGGGGAAGTCACGCCGCAGCCGGCGGGCGATCTGCTGCGGGGAGTGATTCTTCTCCAGCCGTGCCTGCACCTGCGCCCGCAACGGCAGGCTGGTCGCCAGCTTCCGCTGCTTAGGCCGCCGGGCCCGCTCCTCGGCTTCGGCCTGCGCCTTGACCGCCCGGTACAACCCCCGCTGCCCGGTGCTGTTGCGGGCCAGCTCCCGGCTGACCGTCGAGGCCGGCCGGCCGACCCGGCGGGCGATCTCCCGCACCGGATGCCTCGCCTCCCGCAGGCAGGCGATCTCCTCCCGCTCGGCGATCGTCAACCGGTACCCCGACGGCTCCACCAACGAAGGGATCACCCCACCCACCCTGACGAACCACCGCCGCGCCGTCACCCGCGACACCCCAGCACCGGCCGCCGCAGCCTCCGGGGAGACCCCCGCCCGCACCCGCCGCCAGAACTCCCGCTGCACCGCCATCGACACCGGCGCACGACCCAACCTGCCCATCAACACCACACCCTCACTTCAGTCAGGTGTTGCGTTGACCCCCTGAAGACAAGCGGACAACGGCCCGCAACAGGTCAGCACGTGCGGAGTTGTCAGCGCCGCTAGAGGAACCAGGGGTCAGTCGTCGAAGGTTGCCTTGAGCGCCGCGACCAGACCCGGGGCGAGGTCCGGACCGGTGGCCACGGAGTCGTCGGTGTCGTGCGCGCGCTGGCGGATCAGGCATACCG
>DASTNV010000275.1:0-4175 GCA_035762725.1 Lapillicoccus sp.
GAGAGGGCGGTGAGCGGCGCATACAGCCGGGCCAGCAACGCGGCGAGGGCGAGCAGGGTGCCGACGGTGAGCGTGCCGTTCACGGCCATGACGCCGCCGAAGCCGTAGACCATGGCCGTCGCCAGCGCCGCGACGAGGCCGAGGGCGACCATGAACACGGTGCGGTTCATGGCGATCTTGACGCCGGCGTCACGGACCTTGGCGGCGCGCTCGGCGTACTCGCGGTCCTCGCGGGCGGGGTTGCCGAACAGCTTGACCAGCAGGGCGCCGGCCACGTTGAACCGCTCGGTCATCCGGCTGCCCATGTCGGCGTTGAGGTTCATCTGCAGCGTCGACAGGCCGGCCAGCCGCTTGCCCATGACCCGGGCGGGGATGAGGAAGAACGGCACCAGCAGCAGAGCCCCCAGGGTCAGCTGCCAGGAGAGGGTGAGCATGGCGACGACGATGAGGACCAGTGACACCGCGTTGCTGACCACGCTGGACAACACGGACGTGAACGCCGCCTGGGCGCCGATGACGTCGGAGTTGAGGCGACTGACCAATGAGCCGGTCTGGGCACGGGTGAAGAAGGCGATCGGCTGGCGGAGAACGTGCGAGAAGACCTCGGTGCGCAGGTCGTAGATGAGACCCTCACCGATCCGCGAGGAGTACCACCGCTGCAGCATGGTCAGGCCCGCGTCCACGACGGCAAGGACTGCGACGACCAGCGAGAGCCGGATGACGACGCTGGAGTCCTTGGGCGTCACACCCTGGTCGACGATGTCCTTGAGCAGCAACGGGACCGCGACCATGACGAACGCGTCGACGATCACCAAGACGAGGAAGACGATGATCGGCTTCAGGAAGGGCCTTGCGTAGCCGACCACCCGACGGGTGGTGCCTGGCGTGAGCTTGCGGTCGACGACGTCGGAGTCGCGGGTCATCGACCTCATGACCATCCAACCCGACATGCTCACGGCGACACCTCCTCGACCAGAGCCTCAACGCCCACTGAGGACGACGGTATTCCGTCAGTCCGACAGCGGCTGGACGATCTGGACCGGGTTGCCGTCCGGGTCCTCGAGCCAGGCGATCAGCAGCCGGCCCAGCCACTCGTGCGGTTCGCGGAGCCCGCGGACGCCCGCAGCGACCAGCTCGACGTAGGCCGTCCTGACGTCGTCTGTCCAGAGGATGACCGCGGCCCGCTGTCCGGTGGGGACCGGGTCGAGGCCGTGGTCGCCCCGGGTCGAGTCCACCGAGGCGATGCCGATCCGGTATGCGTCCAGCGCCAGGTCGACGTGGATCGGCTCGCCGGTCGCGGGGGTACGGAAGACCTGCGCGAAGCCCAGCGCCTGGTAGAACGCCACGGCGCGCGGCAGGTCGGTGCTGAACAGGACGACCTGTGGCTCGCGGAACCGAGCCATCGGCTCAGCGCCCGGCCTGTCGGGCCAGACCTCGCAGGAGACCCGCTTGCGCAGTGCGCTCGGCAGCGAGCTGCTCATCGGACGACGCGTGGATCGCGTTGGCCAGCAACGGCTTCAGTGCGCGAAGGGCATCCGGCGGGGTGGCCAGCAGCGCTGCCACCAGGTCCCGTGCGGCCGCGTCGAGCTCGTCCCGCGGCACCACCGCTGTGGCCAGCCCGATCTCCGAGGCCTCCCGCGTGCCCACGAACCGGCCGGTCGCGCACAGCTCCAGCGCCCGCGCGTACCCCACGAGGTGGACCAGCGGCCCGGTCCCCCCGAGGTCCGGGATGAGCCCGAGCTGAACCTCGCGCATACAGAGCTGAGCGTCGTCGGCCAGCAGCCGCAGGTCAGCCGCGAGCGCCAGCTGGAACCCCGCCCCGACCGCGTGCCCCTGGACGACGGCCACGACCACGGCCGGCACCGACCGCCAGACGCTGAACCCGCGCTGGAACTCGGCGATCACGCCGTCCAGGTCCTCGGACGAGGCCAGCCCGAGGATGTCCGCCTCGCCCGGGATCCCCCCGGGCGCCAGCATCTGACGGTGCAGGCCGGCGGAGAACGAGGCGCCCTCGCCACGGATCACGACCACCCGAGCGTCAGCGGCTAGCGACTCCCCCGCCTCGGCCAACGCCCGCCAGAGAGACGGGGTCTGGGCGTTGCGCGTCTCAGGGTCCGTGAGGGTGATGCTGACGACCGGTCCGTCCTGATCGACGCGCAGGTGGGGATGGGGCACCGCCGCAGGCTACCTGCCGCCGGCGAGGGCCTCCCGCGCGCGCCGGACGACGAGGTCGGCGAACGCGTCGGTCTCGCCGAGCGTGCCGGGTACGACCTCGGCGCCGGCCTTCTCCGCGTGCGTCACCATCCGGTCGCGCAGCACGCCCTCGGCGACCATGTAGGTCACGACGAGCACCCGCTCGGCACCGCCGGCGCGGAGCCGGTCGGCCACCTCGCCGATCTCGTCACCACCGGCCAGCGCGGCCACCGCCCAGGCCGGTCGCTCCTGGATCGCGGCGCCGATCGCGCTGATTGCCGCGCGGTCGGACGAGCCGCCTGCGAACACGACGACGCCGGTATGCGGGTCGGGCTGGTAGCCGCCGCGGGCCAGGAGCTCGTCCGCGGCAGCGAACAGCGCCGGGTCGGGGCCGAGCGCTCCCGCGATCCCGTACGAGCCGCGACCTACGGCGTCCATGGCGGCCGCCGCCTCCGGGACGTCGGTCTTCACGTGGTACGCAGCGGTCAGGAGCAGCGGGACGACTACCCCACCGGTCAGCCGGTCGGCGACGTCGGTCGCGGACGGCGGGTGGTGGTCGAGGTAGGCGGCGTGCACCTGCCCGGGCCAGCGGCGGCGGACCTGCTCGGCGACCTTCTCGACGCCCTTCGCGTGCCGAGGATCCGGCGAACCATGGGCCAGCAGAACGAGACTCGGCGCCGCGTCGGCCAGGAGCGTCGGCGGGACCAGATCGCCCACCTGCTCACGGACCCGGACGACCTCCCCGACGACAACAACCGCGGGCGACCGGACCCCCTCGCGAGCCGCGACCTCAGCGACGTCGCCCAGGGTCGCGACCGTCGTCCGCTGGCTCGGGGTCCAGCCCGACTCGACGATCGCGACCGGGGTGGTCGGCGGACGGCCCGACGCGACGAGCCGGCGGGCCGTCTCGGCGAGCGCCGTGACGCCCATGAGCAGCACGACCGTCGAGCTGACGGGGGCGTCGCGCAGCGCGTCCAACGCGGCGGTGGCCCCGTCGTGAGCCGACGCCACGACGAACGAGGCCGTGATTCCCCGGTGAGTGACCGGGATCCCGGCCGCCGCGGGAACCGAGACCGCCGACGTCACGCCCGGAACCACTTCGACGGGAATTCCGTTGGCGGCGCAGTGGATCGCCTCCTCGCCACCGCGCCCGAGCACGAACGGGTCGCCGCCCTTGAGGCGCACGACCAGCCTCCCGAGACGCGCGTGCTCGACGAGGATCTCGTTGATCCGCGACTGCGGGATCGGGTGGTGCCCCGGCGTCTTGCCCACATCGACGACCTGGACATCGGGGGCCAGCAGCTCCAGGGCCTCCCGCGGACCGAGCCGGTCGGTGACGACGACGTCTGCGGCCGCCAGCAGCTGTCGGCCGCGAACGGTGATCAGGCCTGGGTCGCCAGGGCCACCGCCGACGAGCGCGACGCGACCCACCGGAGCAACCTGGTCCACCTGGCGCTGGCGACGCACCGGGAGCAGCCCGCTGTCCAGCCCGGCGAGCACTGCGTCCCGGACTGCCGCCGCCCGTCGCGGGTCCGCTCCGCCGGACACTGCCACGGTCAGTCCCTCGGCGACCGTCCCGTCGGCGCCTCGGGCGACGGCGGGAGTCCAGACGCTCGACGACTCCGCGTCATCGGCGCGGACGCACCAGATCCGTTGCTCCTCGGCCGCATTCGCGACTGTCGCGTTCACTCCCACAGAGTCGGTGGCCGCGTGGACCAGCCACGCCGGTTCCGGCTCCAGCACGTCCCGGGGCTGGAACCGCCGCTGACGCCATCGCAACCGCCCGGCCGCGGCGGCCTCTCGGATCTCGGGGGCCGCGTCCGGGGCGATGAGATCGACCACGGCACCAGCCTCGAGCAGCGTCCGTATGCGCCGGGTCGCCACCGCGCCGCCGCCGACGACCAGCACCCGCCGGCCGGTCAGTCGCAGCGTGGCGGGGTATCCCGGGGTGTCCGCCACCTCGGCCTCCTTCAGCGGTCGAG
>DASTNV010000276.1:0-2202 GCA_035762725.1 Lapillicoccus sp.
ACCAAGGTGTTCGCCTTCACCCACGTCTCGAACGTGCTCGGCACCATCACCCCGGTCACGGAGCTGACCGAGCGCGCTCACGCCGTGGGTGCGCTCGTCGTGCTCGACGCCTGCCAGTCGGTGCCGCACCTGCCGGTCGACGTGACCGACCTCGGCGTGGACCTCGCCGCCTGGAGCGGCCACAAGATGCTCGGCCCGCTCGGCATCGGCGTGCTCTGGGGGCGGCCCGAGATCCTCGACGAGATGCCGGTGTTCCTCACCGGCGGGTCGATGATCGAGACGGTCACCATGGAGGGGTCGACCTACGCCCCGGTTCCCCAGAAGTTCGAGGCCGGCGTCCCCATGGCCGCGCAGGCGATCGGGCTCGGCGTCGCCGCGCAGTACCTCGGCGAGCTCGGCATGGACCGCGTCGCCGCCCACGAGGAGGTGCTGACCGCCCACCTGCTGAAGGAGCTCGCCCAGCGCCCCTGGGTCCGCGTCGTCGGGCCGGGCGCGGGCGCCGACCGCGGCGGGACCGTCGCCTTCGTCGTCGACGGCGTGCACGCGCACGACGTCGGCCAGGTCCTCGACGCCGACGGGGTGGCCGTCCGGGTCGGCCACCACTGTGCGTGGCCGCTTCACCGCCGGTTCGGGGTGACCGCGACGACCCGGGCGACCGTCGCCGCATACACCACGCTCGACGAGATCGACACGATGCTGGCGTCCCTCGACCGCGTGCCCGAGCACTTTGGAGTCGACCGCTGATGGACCTGTACCAGGAGCTCATCCTCGAGCACTCGAAGCGACCGCACCGCGCGGGGCTGCGCGAGCCGTTCGACGCCGAGGTGCACCACGTCAACCCGACCTGCGGCGACGAGGTGACCGTCCGCGTCGAGCTCGACGGTGACACCGTGCGCGACGTGTCCTACGACGCGCTCGGCTGCTCGATCAGCGTGGCCTCGGCGTCGGTCCTCTCGGAGCAGGTGACCGGCCACTCCGTGCGCGAGGCGCTCGAGGCATACAACGCCATGAAGGCGATGTTGACCTCCAAGGGCGAGGACCCGGGTGACGAGGACGTCATCGGCGACGGCGTGGCCTTCGCCGGCGTCGCGCGGTACCCCGCCCGGGTGAAGTGCGCGTTGCTGGGCTGGAGCGCGTTCACCGACGCGCTGGCTCGTGCCGGCGCCGACATATCCTTGGAACCAGTGGCAGAGAAGGGCTGACCCATGACCGACACTCAAGCTCCCGCCAACGTGGCGGACGTCGAAGAGGCGCTGCGAGACGTCGTGGACCCCGAGCTCGGCATCAACGTCGTCGACCTCGGCCTGGTCTACGGCATCACGGTCGACTCCGAGCAGCAGGCGATCATCGACATGACGCTGACCTCTGCGGCCTGCCCGCTGACCGACGTCATCGAGGACCAGGCGGCCAACGCGCTGGAGGGCCTCGTCGACGGGTTCCGGATCAACTGGGTCTGGATGCCGCCGTGGGGCCCCGACAAGATCACCGAGGACGGTCGCGAGCAGCTCCGGGCGCTCGGCTTCAACGTGTGACGGTCCGCGACCTCGAGGTCGCGCCGGAACGCCTCGAGCGATGGGTCGCCGGGTTCGTCGACCGGCACGGCGAGGGCACCGCTTCCTCGGCCGGGGTGACCGGGGCTGACGGGACGACCGCCTCGTTCTCGTTGTTCTCGTACGAGCCACTCGGCGTGGTCCTCATCCGACGCGGTGGGTATGCGGTCGGCCTGGCCCGCGGGGAACGGTTCGACACGTCCAAGGTCGGGACGCGCTATGTCCAGTCCCGTACCGCTGCCGGCGGCTGGTCTCAGCAGCGGTTCGCCCGCCGGCGCGGCAACCAGACCGACGCGCTCGTAGAAGCGGTGGCGACGCATACCGTGGCGTTGGTCGTTCCCGGTCGCCCGGCAGGGCTGGTCGTGGGTGGAGACCGCGCGCTGGCCCGGCAGCTGCTGGAGGACCCGCGGCTGCGCGACCTGGTCGAACTGCCGCGGCGCGAGCTGTACGACCTGCCCGACCCGCGGCGTGAGGTGCTCGAGCGGGCGCTGGAACGCGGGCGCGCGGTCCGCATCCGGCTGACCGAGTTACCGTTGTAGATGCGCGGGTCGACGGGGGTAGCCCTCCTCCTGACGGCTGGGCTGCTCGGCGGCTGCTCCACGGCTGGGCCTGCGGCCCCACCGGCGGCTCCGACCACGAGCGCCGCTCCGAG
>DASTNV010000277.1:0-3088 GCA_035762725.1 Lapillicoccus sp.
ATAGACGCCGGTGACGACGCTCTCCGGCCGCGGCACCGGCGGCTGGCGCCACTGGGAGGTCGCCTCTGCGGGGTTCGTCTTCGTCATCGGATCGAGGCCGGCGTCCTTGTAGTCCGTCTCCAAACGGTCCGGCCCGATCGGGGTGGGGCCGAGCCGGATGTGCCGGTACATCGCGTTGGCGCCGAGGAAGGCGATGTTGGTGCCCTGGTGGTCGCGCGCCTTGACGAGGGCGTCCCACATGGCCTGGCTGTAGTACTCGTCGTGCCCCAGCGAGATCACCGCGCGCGCTCCATCGAGGAGCGACGGGTCGGAGTGCAGGTCGGTGTTGGTGACGTAGGCGACGGGGAGACCGAGCTTCTCTGCCAGCCGGCCCAGCGGCGCCTCGTTGCCGAAGAAGTCGCCGGTGCCGAACCCGTAGTCGATGGGGCGGTCGAGCGAGACCGCGTAGGCGCGGTCGTCGAACCCGGTAGCGCCCCGGTAAAGGCTGGTGCCGCCCCACCGGTTGTATGCGTGCCAAGTCGTGTTGCCGTTGACGAGCACGACCGCGTCGCGGTTCGAGACTGCGCGCACGGTCAACGGGACGAGGTTGGACAGTCCGCTGGTCGACTGCAGCTTGAGGATGTAGTCGCCCGGTGGCCAGTCACCGGTCGGCAGACTCGACGAGGGGGTCCAGTTCGACGCCGACCACGTCCGGGTAGCTGCCTCGAGCACCGGCGCCGGCTGGGTCACCGAGGTGACCGGGGGAGAGGTCCACACGAGCCGGGCGCCGGCACCGGCATACCAGCCCACCCGGTAGGCCTTGACGACGACCGGCCCGACTGTCGATCGCACATACAGCGACACCGGCTCGCCGGGTGTGACGCTCGCCCGTCCGGCAAAGCCCTCGACCTGCTTGCTGGGCGGTTCGGCCAGACCGTCCCGCCAGCTCGGGTCTCCCGGCTTGGCGTTCTCCTCCGCGGTTGCTCGCGCACTGGGCCAGGTGGGCCCGGTCGACGTCGTCGCGGACGGCGTCGAGGTGGTGGTGACCGAGGAGGTCGCTGCCGGGGTCGGGGCGGGTGGGTCGGTACACGCTGCCAGGAGAAGCGTGCCCGCGAGAGCACTGACGAGGAGCGTGCCGACGAGGCGCGTTCTCGACCGGTGCGGCACGCGCTGATCCTGTCAGAGGTCGGTTAGGCCACCCGGCATTACCGCTGGAGAAACAGCTGTTCTCGGCTACACCGGCGGGCCGGCGGCCGCTCCCCGGAAGAACGCGTCACCGACCGCCCGACGGGTTTCCGTCCCGGGGTGCATCGGCGTCGCCGAGAAGGGCACGAAGTGCGCGTAGCAGTGCGGGCGCATCACCTCGATCGCGGTGAGCGCCAAGGGGAACGGGCTCACCGCACTGAGCGGCAGCTCGACGCCGTTCCGCCAGATCGTGGCGAACTCGTCGCGCACCGCGAGGAAGGCCACGGGTTGCACCAGCCAGAACCCCTCGCCGAGCCCGTCGACGAAGGGCGTCGTCTCCGAGAGCCACTCCTCGACCAGCCGGGCCCCGACGTGGTCGTCGTCGCCGAGCAGCTCGTCGAGGGCTCCGTTGAGCCGCGCTGGCAGCTCGGTGAGCATGAGAGCGGCGGCTTGGCGGCTGGCCTGGCTGACCAGGAAGTTCGGCGCCCGCGGCGGCGCTGCCTGCTCGACGAGGGCCGCCACGGCGTCCGGGTTCTGCTCGGCCCGGGCGAGGTACTCGTGGTAGTTGCGCCAGGCGGCGACCGGCTCGAGTGCGAACCCGTCGCAGGCGTCATGCAGGCGCAGCAGCCGACGGGCCCTCCGGCGCATCTCCGGTGAGTCGGATGCGGCGAGCGCTGTCAGCGGTCCACGGGAGGCGCGAAGCCAGGCCAGCAGGTCGGTGTCGTCGCGGCATACCCCCGGGGGCACGTCGTGGAGCACCGCGGAGTCCACGTAGTTGAAGTCGGGGACCACCGACCTCAGCTCGGCGAGGGCGGGGGTGTCGGCGTCACCGTCGGCGAGCGGTTCGGACATCGCGAGGTCGAAGACGCCCTCGGCGCACCGGGTCAAGGCGGCGTCGGCCGCGACCGCCGCCGGGTGGTGGATGACCCACCGGTAGTGCTGGGCACGCTGGACGAGCATGGTCTCGAACGCCGAGATCGCCCTGGATCCCAACCCGATTCGCCATCCGTCAGGCACCTGGTGCAGCTCCAGACTGTCCACCAGCCGGCGCCAGTCGATGCTGCCGAGCTCGGTACCCGCGCGGATCGAGTCGCGGATGAGGTAGTCGAGCCGGTCGACGTCGAACTGGCCGTCGATGATGCTGTGGAGGCAGTCCGTCCAGTCGTCGCCCGAGCGGTCGGACAGGATCAGCCGGACCAGCTGCCGGGGCAGGTGCCGGAAGCACTCGTCGGGCAGGTTGTCGAAGATCCGCAGACCCGCCCACTCGTGGAACTGCACTTGTCCCGACAGGGCGGCGTATGCGGCCTGGTCCCGGGCCACCGCGGGGCCCATCACCAGCTCGATGCGTTCCTGGTAGAACCTCTCGAGCACGTGGGAGAACGGCGGGTGACCGACGTCGTGGAGCAGCCCCACCGCGGCGACGGCGAGGGTGATCACGTGTGAGAAGTCGGCCCACATCGGGGTGTCCTCGACGTCGGCGCCGGCCACCCAGCGGGCCGTGCACGGGTCGGCGTCCGGAGCCTCCCGGATCTGCGTGATCACCTCGCGCGCGAAGGCGTTCCGCAGGTCGTCGTCGGCGGTGCGCCAGGCGCTCTGCCAGCCGGCCACCGCAAGATGCATGGTGCCGAGCGCGTGTTCGTAGCGGAAGCCGGTCAGCGACGGGTAGCGCCGGTTGGCCCGAGCGTTCTGCGAGATGTTGCGCAGCCGTTGGACCGCCGCCGACGCGACGAGAGCCGCGAGCTCCCCCGGCACCTCGACGTAGTCGTGGACCGGGTCGCGGACGACGCGTGGTCGGGGCGGGACATCGTCAGCGGTCTCCGTCCCGGACATGCCTGCATGATGCCGAAGTCGGCTCACCAGGTCGAGCGCCGTCTAAGGTCGGACCGTGCTCCTCACCATCGAGCGCGTCACGTTCCTCAAGCGG
>DASTNV010000278.1:0-8030 GCA_035762725.1 Lapillicoccus sp.
GGAGCCGGTAGGCCGGTCGGCTCGCCCTCCCGGAGCAGCCACCACCACACCAAGTTGACGACGATCATCTGCACGGCCGCCATGAGGAGCTGGGCGGCCGGCATGCCGAGCCCACCGAGGTCGCCCTTGCTGAGGAACCGCTTTACATAGGTCCACCCCAGCCCGTACGACGCCCCGGCCAGCAACGTCATCCCGAAGCCCACCAAATCGGGCCGGCCCTGCGCCTCCCACGGCTGCATGATGACGACCACCCCGAGGAACCCGGTCACGACAGCGGCGACCGTACGACCGTCCGGCCGGTTCGCCGGGAGCAGCAGCACCGTGAAGAGCACCGCGGACAGCGGGGTCGTCGCGTTTCCGATACCGGCGAGCGCCGACGACACCCGCTCCTCACCCAGCGGGAAGAGCACGAACGGGATCGAGCACAGCACTAGCCCGGCCACCGACAGGTGCCACCAGATCCGCCCGAACGGTGGCAGCCGCACGCCCATCGCCAGGGCGGCGGCCAGCACCGTAAGCGCCCCCGTCACGATGCGCAGCGTCGCGATCTGGACCGGCGCCAGCGCCCCCAAGCCCACCTTCATCAGCAGGAACGAGGATCCCCAGATCACCGCCAGCGCCCCGAACTTGACCGGCCAGGGGATCCTCACGTGGCGGCCCGCTCCGCGAGCTCGCGTGCGCTGTCGATGCATACCCGTTGAACGTCGCGGGCCCGGTCCGGTGTGAGTGCGGCCAGCCCGCAGGCCGGCGAGACGACGAGCCCGCCGAGAAGCGACAAGGGCATCCCCAGCTCACGCCACCGGGCGACAACGAGGTCGGCCACCGCCTGCGGCCGTGCGCCCGAGCTCGGGACGCACCCCGCATACAGGGTCATCCCGTCCTCGATCCCGACGGCGACGCCCTCCCAGCCCCGCGGCCCGAGCAGCGACGTGTCGACGGCGAGGTCGGCGCCGGTCCGCCGGAGCAGAACGATCGGGACGTCCGGTGCACAGGAGTGAACGACCGGCCGGCTGTCCGCCGGCGCCGCCGCCAGCACAGTCTGCAGGCCGCTCAGCACGTCCTGCGGGTCGATGGCCCGGACCAGTCCGTACCCCGACGCGGTGGGCAGCCGCCCCTCGACCACCGCCGGCAGCGACGGCTCGTCGATCTGGAGAACGAGCGAGGCTCCGGGCAGCAGCCGCTGCACCGCCGCCACGTGCCCCCGGACTCCCTCCGCCAGTGAGTCCACCAGGTCGCGCGTGGCGCCCGGGTCGGAGACCACCCGCTCGCCGCGCGGCAGCCAGGTGCTCGCCGCCAGCGTCCACGGCCCCGCGACCTGCAGCTTGAGTGACCCGGTCCAGCCGTCGAACGCCTCGGCCAGCTCGTCGAGGTCCTGACGCAGGTATGCGGCGGTTCGGGTGAGGTCGCGGCCCCGCCGGTCGGTGAGCCGCCAGCCGGACGGCTGGAGGTCGACGGGCAGGTCGACGAGCAGTCCGAGGCCGCGGCCGACCAGGTCGGCACCGGGCCCTCGGTCGGGCAGCTCGGGCAGGTACGGCAGGCCGTCCGCGCCGTCGCCGGGGTTGGCCAGCAGGTCACGGACCACGACAAGCGTCTCGCGGATGTCGGTGCCCGGCCACGAGCCCACCCCGGTCGCGGTCGTCACCCGGCGAGGTTAGCGTCGCCGGTATGCGCACGAGGACGCGGTCCTCACCGGCGACCCGTGGATGGCCCACTCCCTGTTGTCCGCTCCGCTCAACCTCGGGCTGCTCGACCCGCTCGAGGTCGTCGAGGCGGCCGAGCGGGCATACCGGCGCGGAGACGTACCCCTGCAGTCCGCCGAGGGCTTCGTCCGTCAGGTGATGTGTTGGCGCGACTACGTCTGGCACCTCTACTGGCATCTCGGCGAGGACTACCGACATGCGAACCGGCTCAACGCGCGCCGCCACCTCCCCGACTGGTGGCGTGACCTCGACGGCGACGCGACCGACGCCGCCTGTCTTTCCCACACCCTCAACGAGATTCGCGACCACGGGTGGGTGCATCACATCCCCCGGCTGATGGTCCTCGGCAACTACGCCGCGCAGCGCGGCTGGCGGCCGGACGAGCTCACCGACTGGTACCACCGGGCCTTTGTCGACGGCTACGACTGGGTTATGGTCCCCAACGTCGTGGGCATGTCGCAGCATGCCGACCTCGGGGTCCTGGCGACGAAGCCGTACGTCGCCGGCGGTGCGTACATCAACCGGATGACCGACCACTGCGGTGGTTGCCGGTTCGACCCGGGTATGCGCGTGGGCGAGAACGCGTGTCCGTTCACCGCCGGCTACTGGTGGTACCTGCACCGCAACCGCGGGCGTCTCGAGGGCAACCAGCGGATGACTCGCGCGGTCGGTGGGCTGGACCGGCTGCGCGACCTCGATGCGCTGGTGGCCCAGGAGGATCGGCGCGGTTCCGACGCGCCGTAAGGGGCGGGCCGGGCAGATCTGAGGTCGCTGCCCGATGTCCGGGGTGTGGCGCTCTTCGCACTCTGAGGGTCCACACACCAGCCGTCGCGGTCACGAGCCGTCGGCGACCATCCGAAGGGAACCACCGAATGCTGTCCAGAACCATCCTGCTCACTGCCACCGCGCTCGCGTCGGCCACCGCCGTCGTCGGGCTCGGGTCGACGTCCGCGCAGGCCGCGACCGACGCGGTGCACGTCTACCAGTTCGTCGAAGCGCACCACAGTGGCAAGGACCTGGCCGTGCTCAACGCGTCGACGGCGCCAGGCCAGCCGATCGTCCAGTTCACCCGCAACTCCGGGTTCAACCAGCAGTGGGAGATCATCACCCTGCCGTCGACGCCCGCGCCCGGCATGGCACCGGACCGTCAGATCAAGAACCGGCTCAGCGGCCTGTGCCTCGACGTCGAGCTCAACTCGCTGTCCGCGGGTGCCAAGGTCGTGCAGAACCCTTGCAGCACAAGCGATCCGGCTCAGCGCTGGATCGTTCCGAAGGTCGCCGAGATCTTCAGCACGAGCGGTGGCTTCCGCCACTACGTCAACAAGAACTCGGGTCTGGCCATGGACGTCGCCGGCGGGTCCACCGCCAACAACGCGGCGATCATCCAGTTCCCCAGCCACGGCGGCGTGACCAACCAGCTGTTCCAGCAGGTCTTCGCCGGGGCGAGCTCCGACTGACCGGTGCACGAGGGCGTCACCCGGACGGCGCCCTCGTGCCACACTCAGCGGCGGGAGTCCCATTCCTTGATGAGGCGTGGCCCCGCGATGCAGCGCCAGGCCTCCTCGACGAGCAGCTCGACCCGGTCCCAGTCGGGGTTGTCGTCCAGCCACATGCCGACCCAGCCGCGCACCCCGACGTAGGGCGGCCGGAAGAACTGCCGCGGCTGGTCCTCGACGAGGTGTCGTTGCACACCGTCGTCGGCGGCCGCCCAGAAGGCCACCCGGTCGTCGTGGTGGTGGTCGGCGAACATGACGAACATCCGCTTCCCCGCGACGAACCAGCAGGCCTCCCCGTGGCTCTGCCGTTCCTGAGTGCGCGGGAACCCCATGCAGAGCACGCGCATACGGTCGACCAGGTGGTCGGATCCTGTCCCCTCTGCCATGGCCAAACCCCACGCCCCTCGCCCTGCCGAGTCCCCACTCAGAAGGCACGATAGCGCCCGAAAACGGCCCGCGTACCGATCAGGCCAGGTTGGCCTCGCGAATGGTCGCACTCCCCACGACGCGGGTGCCCGCGTAGAGCACGACCGACTGACCCGGAGCCACTCCGCGGACGCGCTGGCCGAGCCGGACGTGGACCTCGTCGCCGTCCGCCCAGGCGGTCGCCGCATACTCCTCACCGTGCGCCCGCAGCTGGGCGCCGACCCCGACCACACCCTCGGGCGCCGGTCCGCACCACCGCGCGTGGTCGCCGACCAGGGCGTCGACACCGAGCAGGTCGCGGGTACCGACAACCACCGTGTTGGTGCGCGCCTCGACCCCGACGACATAGCGCGGTTCACCGTCCAAGGTCCCCCGCTCCAACCCGAGTCCGCGACGTTGTCCAACCGTGAATCCGTATGCGCCAGAATGAGATCCGACAACGGTCCCCTCAGCGTCCACGAGGGTTCCCGGACGCTCACCCAGCGCGCGCGTGAGGAAGCCGCGGGTGTCGCCGTCGGGGATGAAACAGATGTCGTGGCTGTCCGGCTTGCTCGCGACGTAGAACCCGCGCGCCCTGGCCTCCTCGCGGATCTGCGGCTTCGTCGTGTCGCCGAGCGGGAAGAACGAGCGGGCCAGCTGCTCCGCGTCGAGGACGCCGAGGACGTAGGACTGGTCCTTCTGCGGGTCGACGGCACGGTGCAGCTCGCGCCGGCCATCGGCCTTCTCGACCACCTGGGCGTAGTGCCCGGTCGCCACCGCGTCGAAGCCGAGGGCGACCGCCTTGTCGAGGAGGGCAGCGAACTTGATCCGCTCGTTGCAGCGGACGCACGGGTTGGGGGTGCGGCCGGCCGCGTACTCCGCGAGGAAGTCCTCCACGACGTCCTCGCGGAACCGAGCCGCGAGATCCCAGACGTAGAAAGGGATTCCGAGCACATCAGCCACGCGACGCGCATCGCCCGCGTCCTCGATCGTGCAACAGCCGCGGGCACTCTCCCGCAGCGTTGCAGCGTTCTGGCTGAGGGCCAGGTGCACGCCGACGACCTCGTGTCCGGCGTCGACCATCCGCGCCGCGGCGACGGCCGAGTCGACTCCGCCGCTCATGGCGGCAACGACCCTCACGAGCTGCTCACCAGCTCCGACCGGACGCGCGTCGGGCGCGTTCGACCGCTCCCGGCAGGGCGGCCAGAACGGCGTCGACGTCGTCGGTCGTCGAGGTGCGGCCCAAGGTCAGCCGCAGCGCACCGCGTGCCTGCTCCTCCGGAACGCCCATGGCCAGCAGGACATGGCTGGGTTGCGGGACGCCGGCCTGACAGGCGGACCCCGTCGAGCACTCGATCCCGGCCGCGTCCAACAGGTAGAGCAGCGAGTCGCCATCACAACCCGGGACGAGCAGATGGGCGTTGCCCGGCAACCGGTGGGTCGCGTCGCCCGGCGTCCATGGACCACCGACCGAGATGTCGAGGCCCAGCCCCAGCGCTCCCTCGATCAGGTGGTCACGCAGGCCGATCAGCCGCGTGGACTCCTCGGCGAGCTCACGCACCGACTCCTCGACCGCGACCGCGAACGCGCGGATGGCCGGGACGTCCAGCGTGCCGCTGCGGACCTGGCGCTCCTGGCCGCCGCCGTGCGACAGCGGGACGAGCGCGTGGTTGCGCTTGACGACGAGCGCGCCGACGCCGATCGGCCCACCGAGCTTGTGCGCGGTCAACGACGCGAGATCGACCTTGGACGCGGCGATGTCGACCGGGATGTGGCCGACGGCCTGGACGGCGTCGGTGTGCATCGGGACGCCGAAGTCGTGGGCCACCGCGGCGATTCCACGGACGTCCTGGATCGTGCCGACCTCGTTGTTGGCCCACATGACCGACACCAGGGCCGCCGAGTCGGGCTCCTCGCTGAGGGCCCGGCGCACGGTCTCCGGAGCAACGCGGCCGTCGGCGTCGCCCTCGAGCCAGGTGACCTTGGCGCCCTCGTGGGCGGCCAGGAAGTCCACGCAGTCCAGCACGGCGTGGTGCTCGACCGAGCTGACCAGCAGCCGAACCCGACGCGGGTCGGCGTCGCGCCGCGCGGCATACGTCCCCTGCACGGCGAGGTTGTCGGACTCGGTGCCCCCCGAGGTGAAGACGACCTCGGACGGCCGGCAGCCGATGGCGCCGGCGATGGTCTCGCGCGACTCCTCGACGACGCGGCGGGCCAGGCGGCCGGAGGTGTGCAGCGAGGAGGCGTTGCCGGTGCGGGCCAGCTGGTCAGTCATCGCCTCGATGGCCGCGGGACGCATCGGCGTCGTGGCGGCGTGGTCGACGTACCGGCGCACCGGGCAAGTTTACGGCCGCAACCGGGACGGCCCTGAATCGGTGGGTGGCTACGGCTTCGGGTCACCCTCAAGGAGGGCCATGTCGTGGACGTCGTACCAGTCGCCCTCGTGGCGCACCGCCTGACGACGGACGCCCTCGAGGACGAACCCCACCTTGGTGTAGACCGCGATCGCTGCCGTGTTGAACGAGTTCACCTCGAGGGCGAGGCGGTGCAGCCCCAGCCGCCCGAAGGCGAAGTCACGCACCAGCCGGGTGGCCTCGGTGCCGTACCCCCGGTTGAACACCTCGGGCCCGACCAGGGCGATCCGGTAGCTCATCGACGAGGCGTCCTCGTCGAGGTCCATAAGAACGGCCTCCCCGACGACGGCGCCGTCCTCCCGGCGGACGATGGCCCAGTCGGCACGGTCCTCCCGATCCCGGGCTCGAGCCAGGCCGGCACGGGCCTGCTCCCGCGTCACTGCGACGAGCGGGTCGTCCTCACCGCCGGAGTACAGGGGCCACAGCCCGTCGAGATGCTCGGGCCCCGCCGGTTCGAGGCGCACCAACGCGCCCTCGAGCACCGGCTGGTCTCCCAGCACGTCGACGTGGACCACCGGAGCAGCCAACCAACAACACCCACCGGGGGCAAGCGACGGTGAGACCGACGGCATACCGTGTCCCTCGTGGCGCCGGCATCTTCGAGCACATCCGACGAGCCCGACTACTTGCGAGCCAACCGGGCGAACTGGGACGACCGGGCCCTGATCCATGCGGCGTCCCCCGACTACGACGTGCAGTCGTTCCTCGACGACCCCGAGCACCTGTCGGGGGTCGTCCGGTTCGACCGGCCGCGGCTCGGCGACGTCGCCGGGTTCGAGGGCATCCACCTGCAGAGCCACATCGGCACGGACACGCTGTCGCTGGCCCGGCTCGGCGCTCGGATGACCGGCCTCGATCTCTCGCCGCAGTCGGTCTTCGAGGCTCGGCGGCTGGCCGCGGCCACCGGCGCCGAGGTCGACTACGTCGTGTCGGACGTCTACGAGGCGCCAAAGGCATTGAGCGGCCGGACCTTCGACTTCGCCTACGTCAGCCTCGGCGCCATCTCCTGGCTGCCGTCGGTCGACCGCTGGGCCGAGGTCGTGGCGGCGGTACTCCGGCCCGGCGGGCGGTTGTTCATCCGCGACACCCACCCGATGCTCGACACGATGGAGCCCGACCCCGTGACCGGGAAGCCGGTGCCGGCGTGGCCGTACTTCGAGCACGCCGACCCGGTGGTGTGGAACGACGACGTGACTTACGTCGCGCCGGCCGACGACTCGGACCAGATCATCACGCATACCGAGTCGCACACCTGGAGCCACGGCCTCGGCGAAACGGTCACGGCGGTGCTGCGGCACGGCCTGGTGCTGACCATGCTCGAAGAGCACGACAGCGTCCCGTTCTGCCCGTTCCCGGGCCTGATGACGCGGGACGCGATCGGCGAGTTCCGGATGACCGAGCACCCCGAGCGCATCGCGATGAGCTTCACCCTGGGTGCGACCAAGCCGTCGCCCTAGCGGCGGCAGGGGCGTCAGCCCTTCTTGGCCTCCACGGCCGCCGTGGCCTGGGGCAGCACCGCGAACAGGTCGCCGACGACACCGAAGTCGACCAGCTCGAAGATCGGCGCCTCCTCGTCCTTGTTGACCGCGACGATGGTCTTGGACGTCTGCATGCCGGCCCGGTGCTGGATCGCGCCGGAGATGCCACACGCGACATAGAGCTGCGGCGACACCTGCTTGCCGGTCTGGCCGACCTGCGAGGAGTGCGGGTACCAGCCCGCGTCCACGGCTGCCCGGGACGCGCCCACCGCCGCGCCGAGCGCGTCGGCGACGTCCTCCACCTTCGAGAAGTCACCCGCCGTGCCGCGCCCACCCGAGACGACGATCGCCGCCTCGGTCAGCTCGGGCCGACCGGTCTTCTCGCGCGGTGCCGTGGCCGTGATCCGCGCCGCCTTGGCGACATCGGACGCGCTGAACTCGACGACCTCCTCGACCGGCTGCGACTCAGCCTGCTCCGGCGTGGCCGAGTTCGGCTTCACCGTGACGATCGGCGTGCCCTCGGTGACCGTCGCGGTC
>DASTNV010000279.1:0-6321 GCA_035762725.1 Lapillicoccus sp.
CGCGACTCGTCCATGTTGGCCAGCAGCTTGTCGCGGGTGATCCCCGCGTTGTGCACCATGACGTCGAGCGACCCGTGTCGCGTGCGGGCGTGCTCGACGATCCGGCGACCCGCGTCGGAAACGGTGACGTCGAGCTGCAGCGCCGTGCCGCCCAACCGGTTTGCGTTGCGCGCCAACGCTTCTCCCGCCGCGGGCACGTCGACGCAGACGACCGTCGCGCCGTCCCGCGCGAGAACCGTGACGATCGAGGCACCGATCCCCCGCGCGGCGCCGGTGACGACGGCGACCTTGCCGGCCAGCGGGGTATGCCAGTCCGCCGGAGCCGTCGCCGGCCCACCCTGCGCCGCACCCACAGTGACGACCTGGCCGTCCACGTACGCCGACCGCCCAGAGAGGAAGAACCGCAGGGCTGCTTCCGCGTTGGCCTCCTCGCCCGAAACGACCGTTACGAGGTTGGCGGTCGCGCCGGCCCGCAGCTCCTTGCCGACCGACCGGACCACGCCCTCTAGTGCGCGTCGCGTGGCGCGGAGCATCGGGTCGTCGCCGGCGTCAGCCACCGAACCGCCGAACACGACGACGCGTCCGCTCGGAGCCAGCCGCTTGAGGGCCGGCCCGAGCACCGTCCGGAACACGTCGAGCTCGGTCAGCTCCCGGGCGGACGACAGGTCGAGGACCACGGCCCCGACTCGGGCGCCCTCCTCCACGGCGTCCACGACGTCGACCGACTCCGCGGCCAGCACCTTGCGCGCGAGCTCCGCCAGCGGCGCCTCGCCGACGCCGCCGACGAGGACCGGACTGGGAACGAGCGGCTGGTCCGGCGCATACCGGCGCAGTCGAACCGGCCGGGGCAGCCCGAGCCGCGAGGCGATCTGCTTGCCGACCGTGCTGTTGACCAGGTCGCTGTATGTGTCGGCCATCGGTCAGGCCGCCTCGAGGACGGCGACGACTCCCTGGCCACCAGCGGCACAGATCGAGATCAGCCCGCGGGCTCCAGTTCCCTTCTCGTGCAACAATTTCGAGAGAGTGGCGACGATCCGGGCGCCGGTCGCGGCGAACGGGTGGCCGGTCGCCAAGGACGAACCGGTGACGTTGAGCTTGTCCTGGTCGATGGCGCCGAGCGGAGCGTCCAGCCCGAGGCGGTCGCGACAGAACGCCTCGTCCAGCCACGCGGCCTGGGTGGTGAGCACCGTCGAGGCGAACGCCTCGTGGATCTCGACGAGGTCGAAGTCCTGGAGCTTCATCCCGACTCGCGCGAGGAGGCGCGGCACCGCGTAGGACGGCGCCATGAGCATGCCCTCACCACCGTGGACGTAGTCGACCGCAGCGGTCTCGGCGTCGACGAAGTAGGCCAGCGGCGTCAGCCCGTGTGCTGAGGCGTACTCGGTGCTGCCGAGCAGCACCGCCGCCGCCCCGTCGGTGAGCGGCGTGGAGTTGCCCGCCGTCATGGTGGCGCCCTCACCCTTGCCGAAGACCGGCTGGAGCGCGCCGAGCTTCTCCATCGACGTGTCCGGCCGCAGGTTGCTGTCGCGCGTCACGCCGAGGTACGGCGTGACCAGGTCGTCGAAGAACCCGGCGTCGTAGGCGGCCGCCAGCCGCTGGTGGCTGTGCAGAGTGACCTCGTCCTGGGCCTCGCGGCTGATCCCCCACTCCTTGGTGGTGATCGCCATGTGGTCGCCCATCGATAACCCGGTCCGCGGTTCGACGTTGCGCGGCGCGGACGGTGCGAGGTGTCCGGGTCGGATCGAGGCGAACGCCTTGGCCCGGTCGACGGGAGTGCGAGCGGCGTTGGCGCGCAACAGCGCCTTGCGGAGTCCCTCGCTCACGGCGATCGGCGCGTCGGACGCCGAGTCGACGCCGGCGGCGATGCCCGACTCCACCTGGCCGAGCGCGATCTTGTTGGCGACGAGGATCGTCGTCTCGAGGCTGGTGCCGCAGGCCTGCTGCACGTCGTAGGCCGGCGTCGTCGCGGACAGCGACGACCCGAGGACCGACTCCCTCGTGAGGTTGAAATCGCGACTGTGCTTGATCACCGCGCCGCCGGCGACCTCGCCGACCCGCTCCCCCGCCAGGCCGTACCGGGCGACCAGCCCCTCGAGGGCGGTGGTCAGCATGTCCTGGTTCGACGCCTTGGCGTACTTGCCGTTGGCGCGGGCGAAGGGGATCCGGTTGCCGCCGAGGATGGCGGCGCGGTGTGGGGCGGAGGTGGTGCTGCGGGGGCGGGTGGCGCGACGCGTCGTCGAGGCGGGCATACGCCTAGGTTACCAGCGAGTAACTACCCCGACTGCTCCTCGGAGATCACCCCGACGAGGACCTCGTCACCGACCGACACGTCCCCCGGAACCGGCACGTCCGCATACACGCCGGGGCAGTCCCCCGCGAGCCGCGTGACGTCGAGCTCGACCGAGCCGATCCGCAGCCGGCGGCCGACGAGCTCGTCGAGCGCCGTGCCGGCGATGTCGACGATGAGGTTGGCGCGGGGGTGGAAGTCGATGTAGTTCTCGACGGCGACGAGGTGGACCGGCGACTTCTTGCGCCGGTCGCCATCGAGGCCCTCGCGCGAGACGTAGGACGTCTCCAGCGTCTGCCCCGGCTGCTCCTGGTCGGGGTAGATGAGGATGCTGGACACGCGCGCCATGGGCACACGCTAGCCGCTTCGGAAGGCCGTGAAGACGCGGTCACGGAACGCGTCCATCGGCCAGACCGGAGCGTCCCGTCCCGGGCGCATCCCGGTCGGCCAGCCCCAGTCGGCGACCCGGTCCAGCACGGCCGGGTCCTTGGCGACCACCGACACCGGCACGTCGTGGCTGGCGTTCTCGCCGGAGATCACAGCGGCAGGCTGGTGGTCGCCGAGAACGACCATGACGAGGTTGTCGTCGTGGGCGTTCCGGACGAACGAGGTCAGCGAGGCCAGCGCGTAGGCAACGGAGTCGGCGTAGGCCTGCTTCACCCGCGCGGGGCTGCTCCACACGGCGTCGGCGGTCGCCGCCTGGTCGAGGACACCCTGGTATGCGGAGCCGTCGCCGAGCGCGGCCGGGTCCAGCAGGCGCGGCAGCGGTGCCCAGGGCGTGTGGCTCGACACCAGGTCGATCTCGGCCATCACCGGCGCCCGCGGGCCGGGGGTGAGCTCGCGGGACGCGACGGTGGCGAGGGTGAACTGGTCCGGCACCGGCGCATACCCGAACTTCGGTCCCTGGTAGCCCAGGCTGCGCCCGTCGTAGAGCGCGTCGTAGCCGTAGAACCCGGTGACCGGCGAGATGTCACTCTCGTCGGCGGGGCTGACCAGCACCGTGCGCCAGCCGGCCGCGCCGAACGCGGACGCCAGGGTCAGCCGCCGGCTGTCGATGACCGCGTTGTAGCGGACCTGGTCGGTGATCGGCAGCCCGGTCTGGAGGGTGGAGTGGGCCAGCCAGCTGAGCCCGCCGAAGGTGGGCGAGGTCAGGTAGGCACTGCGGGCGGAGTAGCCCGACGCCGCGAGGCCGGTCGCGGTCCGGTCGACGGCCGCTGTCACCGTGGGGGCGAGCTGCGGGTCCTCGAGCGCGACCCGCCCGTAGCTCTCGACGAAGACGACGAGGACGTCCTTGCCCTGGAGACCGGCGAGCAGCTGGGACGGGGCGGACGCCGCGAACGGGTCGGACGCCGCCAGCCGGTCGAACTCGGCCCGGTCGGCGATACCGCGGCGCAGGTCGCTCACGTGGTCGGCGGCCACGGTCGAGGTCTGGGCCGACGCCACCCGGAGGTCTGGTCCGACGGTCGTACCGATCACCGCCAGCAGTGCCCAGGTGAGCGCGAGCACCACGACCACGACCCACGCCGGTCGCCGGAGCCGGCGGGCGGTCCGGGTCAGCCGGACGGCGGCGAGGGGCAGCAGTACCAGCAGGCCGACGGCCGCGATCGCTGCCCCGGTGGCGACGAGTACCGCGCGGACCCCGCCGACGCTGTCGCGCAGGACGCCGTAGCCGGAGCCGAGATAGGAGGGATCGGAGAGTGGGTCGAAGGTCCGGTAGAAGCCCACAAGCATGAGCAGGTCGAGCGCCTTGAGCAGCACGACCAGCGCGATGACCACGCCGAGAACTGCGGCGACCACCGTGCCCAGCCGGCGGGGCAGGACCAGGGCCAGCAGGAGCAGGACGACGAGCTCGGCGGGGAGGCGGAGCCAGGCGGCGGCGGCCAGCTGCTCGGGGCGGTTCGGCAGGTCCAGAGCGACCCAGAAGAGGACGACCGCGAGGACCGTGATGACGACGGCGGCGACCCGGCGGCCCGGCCGCGGTCGGGTCTCGCGCGCGGTCGGCGGCCCAGGGTCGACCGGAGGGCGGACGAGCGTGTCAGCCACCGGCGGACCGGACCAGCCGGGCGGTGCTCGGGATCGGCTCGCGCGTCGTCAGGTCGTGCCGGCGGACCAGCCAGACCACGTCCCGCCCGAACGACTCGGTGAGCAGCGCGAGGGCGGCGATGAGCAGCGCGACCGCCTCCATCATCGGCAGCAGGCTGGCCACGACGACGGCCAGGCAGACCCCTTGGACCGCGGCCACGACCTTGCGCCAGTAGCGCGGGGGGACCGGAGTGCGCAGCCACGGCCACCCCCGCTCCGCGGCGAACAGCGCGTACCGGGCCAAACCGATGGCCAGGACCCACCACCCGACGACGGGGCCGGCGGCGACACTGAGGACGAAGATGAGGAAGGCGTCGGCCTCCATGTCGAAGCGGGCGCCGAGCGCCGTGACCGAGCCGGTCCGCCGGGCGACCCGCCCGTCGACCGCGTCGAGAAGCAGCGCCAGAACGGTGAGTGTGACGAGGAGGCCGTGATGGTCCAGGCCGGCGAACGACGCCGCGACGAGCGCCGCCACGACCTGGCCGAGCGTGGCCCGCACCAGGGTCACCACGTTGGCGGGGCCGAACCGGACCGTCGCCCTGCGATCGAGCCCGGCCGCGAGCAGCACCGCGGCGGTGATCCCCGCAGCGAGCCCCACCAGCCAGCCGGCCACCCCGAGGCCCACCGACACCTGGATCGTCGCGAGGAGGGCGATGAGCAGGAGGAGGCCGCAGACCGGTGCTCGCTGAACCGTGCGCACGAGACCTCCGTCTCCTAGGAGTACACAGGATGCCTCGGACTGCTGACCCCACCCGAGCCCCTTCACCCACAAGGACGCCGGGTGACGGTTGGCGGTTCACGGAACGGGTAGGGGAAGCCCAGGCGTCGGCAACCACGGGAGGTCATGAGTCACGTGACGGCTGAGGCGGTCGCGTTCTGGGTCCGGGCTCCCGGCGTCGGGGAGCTGCGGACGGCGACGGTCCCGGTACCGGGCGACGACGAGGTGATGGTCCGCGCCCTCCGCTCTGGCGTCAGCCGGGGTACCGAGGCCCTGGTCTTCCGGGGCGAGGTGCCGGCCGACCAGCGCGACCGGATGCGCGCCCCGTTCCAGGAGGGCGACTTCCCCGGCCCGGTGAAGTACGGGTACCTCAACGTCGGCGTCGTCGAGCAGGGCCCAGACGAGCTGGCCGGGCGGACCGTGTTCTGTCTCTATCCCCACCAGTCGCGCTACGTGGTGCCTGCCTCCGCCGTCGTCCCCGTCCCGGAGGACGTCCCGCCTTCTCGTGCGGTTCTCGCCGGGACCGTCGAGACAGCGGTCAACGCCCTCTGGGACGCTCCGCCGCTCGTCGGCGACCGCGTCACGGTGGTCGGGGCGGGCATGGTCGGCTGCGGCGTGGCTCGGGTCGCGTCGCGCGTTCCCGGGGTGACCGTGACTCTGGTCGACGTCGACCCCGGTCGGGCGGCGGTGGCGGAGGCTCTCGGAGTCGGGTTCGCGCAGCCCGCCGATGCCGAGGCCGGCCAGGACCTCGTGGTCCACACCACCGCGACGGCGGCCGGCCTGCAGACCAGCCTCGGGCTCCTGGCTCCGGAGACCTCGGTCCTCGACCTCAGCTGGTACGGCGACCGCGAGGTACGCCTGTCGCTCGGGGCCCGGTTCCACACCGACCGACTGGGCATCCGGGCCAGCCAGGTCGGCACCGTCTCCCCCGCTCGGGCCGGTCGGCGCTCGACGACGGACCGCCTTCGACTGGCCCTCGACCTCCTCCGCGACCCTGCTTTCGACGCGTTGCTCACCGGGTCCTCGTCACTGACCGAGCTCCCGGCCGTGATGGCCCGCTTGGCCGACGGCGACAGCGCGACGATCTGCCACACCGTGAGCTACGAGGAGGTCTGACGTGTACTCCGTGACCGTGGCCGACCACATGATGGTGGCGCACAGCCTGCGCGGCGAGGCGTTCGGGCCGGCCCAGGCGCTCCACGGCGCGACCTATGTCGTCGAGGCGACGTTCCGT
>DASTNV010000280.1:0-2650 GCA_035762725.1 Lapillicoccus sp.
ATCGGCGCCGACGGCGTCCAGTCCGGCGGCGGCGCGGACACCCGCGCGCTGAACCGCGTCGCCAGCCGCGCCTCGGTCACGCTGCGGCCGTTGTTCGGGCCCGAGGAGCGGGTCCGGCTCGAGGCGCGGCGGCTCGCACCCTCGGCCATCGGACCCGTCCCGGACCTGTCGGTCTACTACCACGTCGACGCGCCGGCGTCGGAGCTCGCTGACCTCGCGGAGGAGCTGGCCGGCACCGAAGGCGTGCAGGGGGCATACGTCAAGCCGGCGGGCGAACCGCCCGAGCTGAACGACATGGCCCCGGCTCCGGAGGACGCACCGCCGACCACCCCGGACTTCGTCGGCAACCAGCTGTACCTCGAGGCAGCTCCCGGCGGGGTCGACGCGCGGTATGCGTGGACCTGGCCCGGAGGCGGCGGTGCCGGCGTCAACGTCATCGACTGCGAGTGGGGCTGGCGCTTCGACCACGAGGACCTCACCGTCGGCCAGGGCGGGATCGTCGTCGGGACGGGTAGCACGGACACCAACCACGGCACCGCCGTGATCGGCGAGATCAGCGGCGACCGGAACAGCATCGGCATCACCGGCATCTGCCCTGACGCGTTCATCCGGGCCGCGGCGTTCTCCGGTCCGACCGCGTCGACGATCCGCAGCGCTGCCGACCGGCTGGGCGCCGGCGACATCATCCTGCTGGAGATCCACCGGGCCGGGCCACGGCACAACTTCCAGGGCCGTGAGGACCAGCTCGGCTATATCGCGATCGAGTGGTGGCCGGACGACTTCGACGCGATCCGCTACGCGAACTCGCGCGGCATCATCGTCGTCGAGGCGGCCGGCAACGGGGCCGAGAACCTCGACGACGCGCTGTACTCGGTCCGGCCCGCTGGGTTCCCGGCCTCGTGGACGAACCCGTTCAACCGCGCCAACCGCGACTCGGGCGCGATCGTCGTCGGGGCGGGTGCTCCCCCGCCCGGCACCCATGGGGTCAGCTGGGGCGCCGACCGCTCCCGGTTGGACTTCTCCAACTACGGCGCGCTCATCGACGCGCAGGGCTGGGGCCGCGAGGTCACGACCACCGGGTATGGCGACCTCCAGGGTGGCGGTGACGCGCGGATCTGGTACACGAACCGGTTCTCCGGGACGTCGAGCGCGTCGCCCATCGTCGTGGGCGTGCTGGGGTCGCTGCAGGGCGCGCTGAGGGCGGCGGGCAAGCCGGCGATGACGCCGGCGACGGCTCGGGCCTGGCTGCGGGCCACCGGTTCGCCGCAGCAGGACGAACCAGGCCGCCCGGCCACGCAGCGGATCGGCAACCGCCCCGACCTCAAGGCCCTGATCCAGGCTCACGTCAAGGGCAACATCGCCATCGAGAAGAGCGTGGCGAAGGACGCCAAGGACATCAAGATCGAGAACAAGGAGTTCAAGAACGAGAAGGCCGAGGTCAAGGAGCGCAAGGAGAAGATCGAGGCCAAGGAGCACAAGCTCGAGAACAAGGAGTTCAAGAACGAGAAGGCCGAGATCAAGGAGCGCAAGGAGAAGATCGAGGCCATCGAGGGCAAGAACGTCATCGTCGACGGCGGTGGCAAGAACTTTGTCCTCGAGGGCGGCGGCGGCCGGAAGCAGCTCGTCGAGGGCGGCGGCGGTGGCGTCGTCATCGATCCGGTCCCCGCGGCCGCCGGTGGCCTCGAGGCGCGGCTCGCGGCAGTGGAGCAGAGCGTGGCGGCCCTGACCCACTTCATCGGCGCCGACCTGCGTCCCGACCTCGGCTCCGGTGCACTGGCCCGGGAGGCGGACATCTACGGGCAGGCCGACTCCGCCAAGCAGGAGAAGGACTCCAAGGAACTTGCCGAGGGCTGATTTGAGGGCTGCTCTAGGGCCGGTGCAGCCGGTGCAGCCGGTCGAGTATGCGGTCCTGTGCGGCCCCGAGGACGCCGCGGCGGTATGGGCGGCGCACGAGCTCACCCGCCGCGGGCTTCGGGTCCGCGTCGTCACCACCGAGGAGCTGGTCTACAGCGCCGGCCTGGTCCATACCGTGGGCCGGGCCGGCACGGCGGTCGCTGTGCCACTGCCTGATGGCGCCGTCCTTGGACCTGACCTTCGTGGCACTCTCAACCGGGTCGTGCGGATCCCGCGCCGCCACCTGGCCGCCACGAGCGAGACCGACCGCGACTACGTCCTGCTCGAGCTGCAGGCGATCCTCACCAGCCTTCTCGTCGCTCTACCCGGCGTCGTCGTGGGGCGGGCCGACCCCCGTGGCCTCACTGGGGCCTGGTGGCGGCCCGCCGAGTGGATGGTCGCGGCTGCGCAGTGCGGGCTGACGACGGTCGGGTACCGGAGCGGCGGGGCCGATGAGACCGGACCGACGTCGACGGTGCTCGTCGTGGCCGGCGAGGTCGTCGGGCCGTCTTTGCCCTCGAGTGTCGCGGAGGCGTGCCTCGCATTGGCCGGCCGTCACGGCGGTGGGGTTCTCGGCATCGACCTGCTCACCGACTCGTGGGAGTTCGTCAGTGCCACACCCTGGCCCGACCTGCGCCTGGGCGGTACCGCCGTCGTGGACGCGCTGCATACCGCGATGGTCGAGCTGGTCCCGGCGTGATCCTCGTTGCCGGGATCCCGTCCGAGCCGCCGCTCCAGGAGGCTCTCGACGCGCTGA
>DASTNV010000281.1:0-12182 GCA_035762725.1 Lapillicoccus sp.
ATGCGCTCCAACAGGTCGGCGCCCTGGTCCGCGAGACGCTCGCCGTGATCGGTCAGGAGCACACCGCGCCCGTACCGTTCCAGGACCGCCGAACCCGTCTGCCGCTCGAGCTTCTTGATCTGCTGGGACACGGCCGACGGCGTGAAGCCGAGCACCTCGGCGGCCGCGACCACCGAGCCGTGCGACCGGACGGCTCGGAGCGACTGCAGCGCCACCAGATCGATCATGCAGCGATGCTACATCGTGGGATGTTTGATTATTCGCTGGTGCTTCACGGTTGACGCAACCAACATAGAGGCCATGACGCCGCGTCACGCCCTCGCTGCTGTGGCCGTGGCGATCATCTGGGGCGCCAACTTCGTCGTCATCGACGCCGGCCTCCACGACATGCCGCCGCTGACCTTCGTCGCGTTACGGTTCGCGGCGGTGATCGTGCCGGCGATCTTCTTCGTCAAGCGCCCGCAGGTCCCGTGGCGCGACATCCTGCTCATCGGGCTGTTCCTCAGCTTCGGCCAGTTCGGGCTGCTCTACCTCTCGCTGCACCTCGGTATGCCGCCCGGCCTGGCCTCCCTGGTCGTCCAGGTGCAGGTCATCTTCACCGTGGTGATCGCGGCGCTCGCCCTTCACGAACGCCCAAGCCGGCGCCAGCAGCTCGGCGTGCTCATCGGCCTGGTTGGCCTCGCGGTCGTCGCCTTCGGTCGCACCGCCGACGTCCCCGTGCTCGCCCTGGTCCTGTGCCTGGCCGGTGCTCTCTCCTGGGCCGCCGGCAACGTCATCACGCGCCGCGTCGGGACGGCCTCCGGACTGTCGATGACCGTCTGGTCGGCCCTCGTCGTCCCGGTCCCGATGTTCGCCCTGTCCCTCCTCGTCGACGGCCCGGAGGCCGTGGCGAACGGACTCCGCCACATCGACGCGGTGACCATCGGCTCGACCCTCTACACCGCATACCTCTGCTCGTTGTTCGGGTACGGCGTCTGGAACTCGCTGCTGGCGCGCTATCCCACGGCCAGCGTGGTCCCGTTCACCCTGCTCGTGCCCGTCAGCGGCATCGCCACCGCCTGGATCGTCCGGGGCGAGCAGCCCACGCTCGGGACCGCCGTGGGTGGCGTCCTCCTCCTCCTCGGCGTCCTCGTGACCTCCGTCGCCCGGCGGCGCCGCCCCGCGATAACCGCCGACACCGAGCGTGACGAACTGGTGTCGAAACCTCGGGAGGTCTTCACCACCTGAGAGCCTCCTGAAAGGATCCACAGACTGCGTCGGGGCGTGGCCGACGCCAGCATCCTCAAGGAGCATGGGTGGTAGCACAGGCCGTCACGGACGAAGAGGTCCGTCGCGACGTCATCGACAACCGGGCACGCAGCATCGCCCACCTCTTCCGCCAGCGGGTGGCGGCGTCGGGGTCGAGGGAGGCGTTCGAGTACCTCGTTCCCGACCCCATGGCTCCCGGCGGTGAGCGCGTCGAACGGCTGACCTGGGACCAGACTCGCGAGCGCGCCGACGCGTGGGCCGCCGGGCTCGCTGCGCTCGGCGTCGGCCTCGAGGACCGGGTCGCGATCGCCTCGACCACCCGGCTCGAGTGGGTGCTGGCCGACCTCGCCATCATGACCGCGGGCGCCGCGACGACGACGATCTACCCGACCATGCTCGACGCCGATGTCGCCTACATCGTCGCCGACTCCGGCAGCAAGGTCGTCTTCGCCGAGGACGTGGTCCAGGTCCAGAAGCTGCGCGACCACCGGGCCGACATGCCCGGTCTGCTGCGCGTCGTGTCCTTCGACGGCACCGCGGACGACGGCGACGACGGCTGGGTGATCAGTGCCGACCGGCTGTCCGAGCTCGGCGCCCAGCGTCTGGCCGACGAGCCGACGCTGCTCGACGACCGGATCGATGCGCTCACCCCGGAGCACCTGGCCGTCATCATCTACACCTCCGGTACGACCGGCCGGCCCAAGGGCGTCCTGCTCACCCACGACGCCCTGGTCTACGAGGGCGCCGGCGTCGACTCGGTGTCACTCCTCAACGAGGACGACCTGCAGTTCCTCTGGCTGCCGCTCTCGCACGTGTTCGGCAAGATCCTCCTGATCCTGCCTCTGCAGATCGGGTTCGCCACGGCCGTCGACGGACGGATCGACCGGATCGTCGACAACCTCGCGGTGTTCAAGCCGACGTTCATGGGCGCTGCACCACGGATCTTCGAGAAGGCCTATGCCCGCATCGGGATGATGTTCGAGCACGAGACCGGCGTGAAGAAGAAGCTCATCGACTGGGCGCTCGGGGTCGGTGGTCAGGTGGCGACACTCCGCGAGAAGGGCGAGGAGCCGTCGGGGTTGCTGTCCGTGCAGCACGCCCTGGCCGACCGGCTGGTTCTCTCCAAGGTGAGGGAGCGGTTCGGGGGCCGGGTGCGCTTCTTCATCTCCGGATCGGCCGCGCTCAACCCGGAGGTGGCCCGCTGGTTCTCCTCCGTGGGTCTGCTCGTCATCGAGGGCTACGGGCTCACCGAGACCAGCGCTGCCACCTGCGTCAACCGCCCGCACGTCGGCCGGTACGTCTTCGGGACGGTCGGCTGGCCGCTACCGGGCACCGAGGTGCGCTCCGCCGAGGACGGTGAGCTCCTCGTCAAGGGTCCGGGCGTCATGCGTGGCTATCACAACCGGCCCGACGCGACGGCCGAGGTGCTCACCGAGGACGGTTGGTTCCACACCGGCGACATCGGCTCGGTCGACGAGCGCGGCTTCGTCAAGATCACCGACCGCAAGAAGGACCTCTTCAAGACCTCGGGTGGGAAGTACATCGCGCCGTCGATCATCGAGACGACGTTCAAGGGGATCTGTCCGTACGTCAGCCAGTTCGTCGTCATCGGCGACGGCCGCAACTTCGCCTCGGCCCTGATCACCCTCGACCCCGACGCCGTGACGCAGTGGGCGGCGGCCAACGGGATGGCCGGCAAGGAGTATGCGGAGATCGTCACCTCCGAGCCGGCCCGGGTGATGGTCCAGGGCTTCATCGACCAGCTCAACGAGGGGCTGAACCGCTGGGAGACGATCAAGAAGTTCACCGTCCTCGAACGCGACCTTACGGTCGACGAAGGTGAGCTGACGCCGAGCCTCAAGCTGCGGCGCAAGATCGTTGTCGAGCGCTACGGCCCGCAGATCGACGCGCTCTACCACTGAGCCCACCCCGTCATCGGGAGGCCTGTTGCAGACTTTCCCCGTGACGGCGGTGGTGCGGACCGATGACCTCAGGGTGAGCTTCGGCTCTGTGGTCGCCGTCGCCGGCGTGACGTTCGAGGTGCGGGCCGGTGGGGCGACCGCGTTGCTCGGTCGCAACGGCGCCGGGAAGTCGACCACGATGCGCGTCCTCGCCGGCGTGGTCCCACCGTCCAGCGGGGTCGCCGAGGTCGACGGCGTCGACGTCGCAAGGGACCCACTCGAGGCCAAGCGACGCAGCGGGTACTGCCCGGACGTCGGCGGTCTCATCCCGCGCGCGACCCCCTGGGAGCACCTGCAGCTCAGCGCCAAGCTGCGCGGCCTGCGGGACTGGGAGCCGCGGGCCCGCACGTTGCTCGAGCAGTTCGACCTCGGGGGCGAGGCCCACCGGGTCACGGCGGGCTTCAGCCACGGGATGGGGCGCCGGATGTCGGTGGCGCTCGCGGTCTTCCACGCTCCACCGGTCCTCCTCCTCGACGAACCGTTCGACGGCGTGGACCCCACCGGAGTCGACGCAACCCTCGAAGCGGTCGCCGACGCCCGGGCTCGAGGCGCCGCGGTCATCCTCTCCACGCACCTGCGCGACCTCGCCGTGCAGGCCTGCGACCACGCGGTCGTGCTCCGGGGCGGTCTGGCCGTCGCCAGCGTCGACGCCCACGAGATGGGCGGCGAAGGGGGCGCGCGTGCCTACCGTGCGCTCCTCGGCTGACGCGTCCGCGGCGCCCGGCCCGGCCGCGTCGCTCGCCCTGCTGCTGGGCCTGCGGGCCCGGGGCCTCCGGACGCCGGCCCGGATCGCCGTCCTCATCGGAGTCGCGATGCTCGTCGCCATCACGGTCGTCTCCGTGCTCCTACCCACCCAGATCGTTCTCGACCCGGACCTTCTCGATGCGATGCGGCGCTACCTGCCCGTCGGGTTCCTCGCCTTCGTCGTCACGACCGCCACCGCGGTCCTGTTCGGTGGTGGCGGGCGCGAGGCGTTCCCGGCGGACCAGGTCGTGTCATACCCGCTCGGCCCGACCACCGACCACCTGGCGGGGCTCGTCCTCGCCCCCCTCAACCTGGCCTGGCTGCTGCAGGCCTGGACCCTCCTGGCCAGCGTCGCGGCGCTGACCCGCGGCGGGCATACCTGGGCGGCCGTCCTCCCCGTCGTGCTCTGGCTGTTCGCCGCGACGATGGGTGTGCAGTGGCTCTCCTGGCTCGTGGAGTACGTCCGCCGCGGCCGGCGCGGTGAGCTCGTTGTGCGGACCGCCGCGGTCCTGGTCGGGCTGGTGCTCGCGGTCGTCATCGCGACCGGACATCTGCTCGACGCGGCGATGTGGACGCCCGCGGGGTGGGCGGCGTCGCTGCCCTACCTGGGCGCCGACGGCGACTGGCTGATCTGGCTGTTCGCCTGCCTGATCCTCGTGGCGGCGACGCTCGGCATGGCGATCCTCGGGGTCGGCGCCGCGCGCCGGACCTGGAGGCGGCCAGCCACCACCCAAGCGCGGGTCGAGACGCGCCGGTATGCGCCGCGGGGCTTCCCGCGCAGCGACCTGCGAGCGCTGGTGGCCATCGACCGCAGCAGCGTCTGGCGCTCGGCCCCGCTGCGGCGCGGGCTGATCCTGCTCAGCCTGCTGCCGGTCGTGGTCGCCTTCGCGGGCCGGCTGGACTGGCTGATGGTCCCAGTCCTGCCCGGGCTGGTCGCCTCAGGTGGGGCGCTGCTGTTCGGGGTCAACGCCTGGGCGCTCGACGCGCGCGGTGCGGTCTGGCGGGAGAGCCTGCCGGTGCCGCCGCGGACCGTACTCGCTGCGCGCGCGTGGGTTCTCGTCGAGGTGCTCACCGCCGCGTCGGTCGCGACCCTGCTGATCTGCGGGTGGCGAGCCGGCCGGCCCTCCGCCGCCGAGCTGAGTGCGGCGCTCTGTGCGACGGTGACGATCGCGTTGCGAACGGTGGCCTCCGGGCTGCGCTGGTCGGTCCGACGGCCGTTCAGCGTCGACCTCCGCAGCGTCCGCGCGACCCCAGCACCGCCGCTGGTCATGGTCGCGTACTCCGCGCGGCTGGCCATCGCCGCGACCCTGACCGGCCTGGTCTTCTCCGTCGTGGGGCGGCTGTTCACGTCGTGGTGGTTCTCCGTGGTCCTCGCGGTGGTGCTGTGCGCCACCTCGGTGTTCAGCCTCTGGTGGACGGCTCGCCTCTGGAACCGCCCTTCCGTGCGGTCGCGGGTTGTGGAGACCGTGGCCAGCGTGTGACCGCACGATTCGGGCGGATGCGCCCCGACTTCTAGACTGGACGGATGCCGCCGACGCTCGACACCCGGACCCGAGGGGCCTCGATCTGGCCTGCCCTCGAGCCGTTGCTCGAGCAGGTCGGCAAGCCGATCCAGTACGTCGGCGGCGAGCTGAACTCCACGGTCAAGGACTGGGACTGCGGTGGCGACGCGACGGTGCGCTGGGCGCTGATGTACCCCGACGCCTATGAGGTCGGGCTGCCCAACCAGGGCGTGATGATCCTCTACGAGGTCATCAACGAGCGGGCTGACGCCCTGGCCGAGCGCACCTACGCGGTGTGGCCAGACCTCGAGGCGCTGATGCGCGAGTCCGGGGTACCGCAGTTCACCGTCGACAGCCACCGTTCGGTGCGCGATTTCGACCTGCTCGGCGTCTCGTTCTCGACCGAGCTCGGCTACACGAACCTGCTCACCGCTCTGGACCTCGGCGGCATACCGCTGCACGCGGCCGACCGTGGCGACGCGGACCCGATCGTCGTCGCCGGCGGGCACGCGGCGTTCAACCCCGAGCCGATCGCCGACTTCATCGACGCGGCGGTCATCGGCGATGGCGAGCAGGCGGTGCTCACTATCACCGACCTCGTATCCGACTGGAAGACGGCCGGTCGTCCCGGCGGCCGCGAGGAGCTGCTGCTCCGGCTGGCCCGCACCGGCGGGGTCTACGTGCCGGCGCTCTACGACGTGTCGTACCTGCCAGACGGGCGGATCCGCCGGGTCGCTCCGCGCGCCGACGCGCACGGCGTGCCGTGGCGGGTGTCCAAGCACACCGTCATGGACCTCGACGCGTGGCCGTACCCGAAGCAGCCGCTGGTCCCGCTCGCCGAGTCCGTGCACGAGCGGATGTCGGTCGAGATCTTCCGCGGTTGCACCCGCGGCTGCCGGTTCTGCCAGGCCGGGATGATCACCCGTCCGGTGCGCGAACGGTCCATCACCGGCATCGGCGAGATGGTCGAACGCGGCCTCGCCGCAACGGGTTTCGAGGAGGTGGGCCTTCTCTCGCTGTCGTCGGCGGACCACTCGGAGATCGCCGACATCACGAAAGGACTCGCCGACCGCTACGAGGGGACGCAGACCGGGCTGTCGCTTCCGTCGACCCGGGTCGACGCGTTCAACATCGACCTCGCCAACGAGCTGACCCGCAACGGCCGTCGCTCCGGGCTGACCTTCGCGCCGGAGGGGGGTTCCGAGCGGATCCGCAAGGTCATCAACAAGATGGTGACCGAGGAGGACCTCATCGCCACGGTCACGGCGGCGTACGGCGCCGGGTGGCGCCAGGTCAAGCTGTACTTCATGTGCGGTCTCCCGACCGAGACCGACGACGACGTTCTGCAGATCGCCGACCTCGCCAAGCGGGTCATCGAGACCGGGCGCCGGGTGAGCGGCCGTCGCGACATCCGGTGCACGGTATCGATCGGCGGGTTCGTGCCGAAGCCGCATACCCCGTTCCAGTGGGTCGGCCAGCTCGGGGCGGAGGAGACGGACGCGCGGCTCACCAAGCTGCGCGAGGCGATTCGCGCCGACCGCCGGTATGCGTCGGCGATCGGCTTCCGGTACCACGACGGCGAGCCGGGCATCGTCGAAGGCCTGCTCTCGCGCGGTGACCGCCGTGTCGGCCGGGTCATCGAGGCGGTCTGGCGCGACGGCGGCCGGTTCGACGGCTGGAGCGAGCACTTCTCTTACGAACGCTGGATGCGTTGCGCCACAGCGGTGTTCGAGGGTGCGCCGGTGGACGTGGCCTGGTACACGACGCGCGAGCGCGACCAGTCCGAGGTCCTGCCCTGGGACCACCTCGACTCGGGTCTGGACAAGGAGTGGCTCTGGGAGGACTGGCAGGACGCCCTCGACGAGACCGAGGTCGACGACTGTCGGTGGACCCCGTGCTTCGACTGTGGGGTATGCCCGCAGATGGGAACCGAGATCGAGGTCGGCCCGACAGGCAAGACCCTGCTCCCGCTGACCGTCCTCGGCGCCGGCCGCGCCGCATTGGCCGAGTCGCGCTGACGCGGGGCGTTGGGGTACTAACTCAAGGATCGTGTGGATCTTCTGACCCCAGGGGTTGGAAGATCCACACGATCTCGCGTCAGACGCGGGCGTACTGGATCACGCCGACGACGTTCCCGGACGGGTCGGCGAGAAAGACCAAGTCGCCGACGCCGGGAATCGTGGCGCGCTCCATCACCACCTGGCCGCCGAGCCGGTCGACCTGGGCGAGCACGACGTTGAGGTCGTCGACCTCGATGGTGACCTCCGGCCCGTTGCTCCGCAGCCCGGGCAGCAGCTCGCGCCGTGCCTGGACCGCGGCCACCATCTCCTCCGCCGGCGGGAGCGCCGTACGCGCGAATCCGGGATAGGCCTCCTCGAACCGCCAGTCGAAGAGATCCTCGTAGAACCCCTGGGTGATGCCGTCATCGTCGGCGTTGATCGCGATGTGGGTGACCCGTCCGACCACGGAGCCAGTCTGCCCCGAGAACGGTTGGTCGGCACCCTGATCGGCGGCGTGCTCGGAATTCCCGGCGACTCCCAGGGCGTCCGCGTTCAAGGATCAGATCAGACTGGATGGCCCATGTGAGCCAGCGCCTGGCGCAGGAGCACTCCGTGGCCGCCGCCCATGTCGCCCAGCGCCGCCAGTGCGGAGGCCTCGTCCGGGGTGAGCCAGGCCAGGTCGAGGGCGTCCTGCTGCGGCGAGCAGTCACCCATGACCGGGACGACGAAGGCTAGGGCCACCGCGTGCTGTCGCGGGTCGTGGAACGGGGTCACTCCGGGCGTGGGGAAGTACTCGGCCACCGTGAACGGCTGCGGCGACAACGGGATCCTCGGCATCGACAGCGGTCCGAGGTCCTTCTCGATGTGCCGGATCAGGGCGTCGCGGATCCGCTCGTGGTAGAGCACCCGCCCCGACACGAGCTCGCGGTCGATGGTCCCCTCCGACGAGGCCCGCAGCAGCAGGCCGATCGTCGTCACGACGCCGCGCTCGTCGACGCGCACCGGGACCACCTCGACGTAGAGGATCGGCAGCCGCTCGCGGGCCTCCCGCAGCTGCTCGCGGCTCAGCCACCCGGACGCCGTCTCCGTCTCCGTCATGCCACGGTTCTACCAGTGACCTGCTCTGCGGCCCGCCCCACGTGCGACTGGCGGCGTCCGCCCACGGGCCACACCGGCTCACTTGGCCGCTGGGCTCGGCTCTCAGCCAGGCGGCGTGGCTCGGGGTCTGCGGGGGAGTCAAGGGCCTTGGCTCTGAGCCGAGCCCAGCGGCTCGGCGGCGGGAGTGGAGAGCCCAGCGAGCGATAGAGCGCTCTGATCTAGCTCCACCGAGCCATCACCAGGGGAGAGGGTCAGAGGTACTTGCCGGGGGTTCATGATCCCCAGCGGGTCGAACACGGCCTTAACGACGTGGAGTCCGTCGGCCCCCCACCGGTAGACTGCCGACACAGGCGTTCGAGCCGTCATCAGCGGTGAGCCTCCGGAAGAACAGAGCGCGTGCGCTCCCACTAGACCCGGACGGGTGGGCCCGTCACAGCCTTCGGCCAGAGCGGCTGTATGCCGATCCCTTCGGGACCAGCGTGCGGCAAGCGGGGTGGTACCGCGGCAACACCGGCAGGTGGGGTCGTCCTCGCCGAACCGGACCACCCGCATACCGAACAGCAGGAGCCGACCAGCCGATGAGCGACCAGTCGCCCTACCCGCACGTCCCCTCCAGTCCCCGCTTCCCCGAGGTCGAGGAGCGCATCCTCGAGTACTGGGACGAGGACGGGACCTTCGTCGCGTCGGTCGAGAACCGGGACGCCGGCGAGAACGGCTCCAACGAGTTCGTCTTCTACGACGGCCCGCCGTTCGCCAACGGCCTCCCGCACTACGGCCACCTGCTCACCGGGTACGTCAAGGACATCGTCCCGCGGTACCAGACCATGCGCGGGCGGCGGGTGGAGCGACGGTTCGGCTGGGACACCCACGGTCTGCCCGCCGAGCTCGAGGCGATGAGCCAGCTGGGCATCAAGACCAAGGAGGACATCCTCGAGCTCGGCCTCGAGACCTTCAACGCGAAGTGCCGCGAGTCGGTGCTGCGCTACACCGACGAGTGGCGCGCCTACGTCACCCGACAGGCGCGCTGGGTCGACTTCGACAACGACTACAAGACGCTCGAGCCGGACTATATGGAGTCGGTGATCTGGGCGTTCAAACAGCTGTACGACAAGGGCCTGGTCTACGAGGGGTTCCGCGTCCTGCCCTACTGCTGGAACGACCAGACGCCGCTGTCGAACCACGAGCTTCGGATGGACGACGACGTCTACCAGAACCGGCAGGACCCGGCGGTGACCGTCGGCCTGCGACTGGAGACCGGCGAGCTGGCGCTGGTCTGGACGACGACCCCCTGGACCCTGCCCGCCAACCTCGGGATCATGGTCGGCCCCGACATCGACTACGTCGTCGTCGAGTCGGACGCCACCGGGACGCTCGAGCGCTACGTCCTCGGGGAGGCGAGGCTGGCCGCATACGCCAAGGACCTCTTCCCGAACGGTGAGGACCCGCAGGAGCACGTCGTCGAGCGGCTCAAGGGCACCGACCTCCTGGGCCGGAAGTTCATGCCACCGTTCGACTACTACCTCGGGCACCCCAAGGCCCACCACGTGTTCCCGGCCGAGTTCGTCACCACCGAGGACGGCACCGGGCTGGTCCACACCGCCGGCGCGTTCGGTGAGGAGGACAAGATCGTCACCGACGCGGCCGGCATCGAGCCGGTCGTGCCGGTCGGGCCCGACGGGCGGTTCACCTACCCTGTCACCGACTACGAGGGCATGCTCGTCTTCGATGCGAACCTGCCGATCATCGACCACCTCAAGGCGCGCACCCGTGGCGAGGGCGACCACGGAGCAGTGACAGTCGGCACGGTGCTGCTGCGCCGCGAGACCTACGACCACGCGTACCCGCACTGCTGGCGCTGCCGGGAGCCGCTGATCTACATGGCGGTGTCGAGCTGGTTCGTCGAGGTGACCAAGCTCAAGCAGCGGATGCTCGAGCTCAACGAGGAGATCTCGTGGACGCCCGAACACATCAAGCACGGGCAGTTCGGCAAATGGCTGGAGAATGCCCGCGACTGGTCGATCACCCGAAACCGGTTCTGGGGCAGCCCGGTTCCGGTGTGGAAGTCGGACGACCCGCAGTACCCGCGGATCGACGTCTACGGCTCGTTCGAGGAGCTGGAGCGCGACTTCGGCGTCGAGGTCACCGACCTGCACCGGCCGTACGTCGACCGGCTCACCCGGCCGAACCCGGACGACCCGAGCGGGCAGTCCACCATGCGCCGCGTCGAGGACGTCATGGATGTCTGGTTCGACTCCGGGTCGATGTCGTTCGCCCAGGTGCACTACCCGTTCGAGAACCACGACTGGTTCGAGCACCACTTCCCGGGTGACTTCATCGTCGAGTACATCGGTCAGACCCGCGGCTGGTTCTACACGCTGCACATCCTCGCGACCGCGCTGTTCGACCGGCCGGCGTTCTCCTCGTGCGTCTCGCACGGGATCGTCCTCGGGTCGGACGGCCAGAAGATGAGCAAGTCGCTGCGCAACTACCCGGACGTCACCGAGGTGTTCGACCGCGACGGGGCCGACGCGATGCGCTGGTTCCTCATGTCCTCGCCGATCCTGCGGGGCGGCAACCTCATCGTCACCGAGCAGGGGATCCGCGACGGGGTACGCCAGGTGCTCATCCCGTTGTGGAACGCCTGGTCGTTCTTCTCCTTGTATGCCAACGCCGCCGACGGCGGGAAGGGGTACCGCGCGGAGTGGTCGACGGCGTCGACCGACGTCCTCGACCGGTACCTGCTGGCCAAGCTGCGCGACTTCGTCGCGACGATGCAGCGGCAGATGGACGCATACGAGATCGCGAACGCCTGCGACACCATGCGCGGATTCCTCGACGTGCTGACCAACTGGTACATCCGGCGCTCGCGCGACCGGTTCTGGGGCGGCGAGGACGAGTCCGCGCGGGCCGCGTTCGACACGCTCTACACGACACTCGAGACGGTATGCCGGGTCGTGGCACCGCTGCTCCCGCTCACCACCGAGGAGATCTGGCGCGGCTTGACCGGCGGTCGTTCGGTGCACCTCACCGACTGGCCGTCGTACGAGGACCTGCCCGAGGACCACGTTCTCGTCGCATCGATGGACCGCGCTCGCGAGGTCTGCTCGACGGTATCGGCGCTGCGCAAGGCGAACCAGCTGCGAGCCCGCCTGCCGCTGGCGGAGCTGACCGTGGTGACGGCGAATCCGAAGGCGCTGAAACGGTTCACCGACATCATCCGCGACGAGGTCAACGTCAAGCGGGTGCGCCTGGTGGCCCTCGACAAGGCGGACGCAGCCGGGTTCGGGCTGACCCAGCGGCTGGTGGTCAACGCGCGGGCCGCCGGACCGCGGCTCGGCCGCGACGTCCAGACCGTCATCAAGGCCAGCAAGTCCGGCGACTGGTCGGTGGGGGACGACGGTGCGGTCTACGCCGCCGGGAAGCGCCTCGAGGAGGGGGAGTTCACTCTCGAGCAGGAGTACCAGCACGCCAAGCAGGACCAGCACTCGGCCGCGCTCCACGGTGGGGGCGTGGTCGTCCTCGAGACGGCCGTGACCGAGGAGCTGGCCCAGGAGGGGTTGGCCAACGACCTGGTGCGCGCGGTCCAGCAGGCCCGCCGCGACGCGGGGCTGCACGTCAGCGACCGGATC
>DASTNV010000282.1:0-3097 GCA_035762725.1 Lapillicoccus sp.
GTAGTCCCACACCTGACCCACGGCCAGCTCGGCCACGGCGAGGGCGTACTCGGTGCTCTCCGGGACCCGCTCGGCGAGCTCGATCGCGCGGTACAGCTCCGGGCAGATGTACGCGACCCCGGGAGTGGCGTCCCATCGTCGAGTGACCCAGGCGACGAGCAGCTGGCTGGCGAGCAAGGGCTCTCGTTCCTCGTCGACGAGAGCGATCGCCTCCTCGAGCCGCTCGACGGCCGTCGACACCTTGCCTGCCAGCCGGGCCGCCTCGGCGGTGCGGCGGAGCAGCTCGACGTGCTCGTCCCGGTCCTCTCCGTCCGGTGCCGAACGGCGGGACCAGAGCCGGCAGGCTCGGCTCAGCGCCGTCCACCGCTCGGCGCGGGCCGAGACCAGCGCCGCCCGGTCGGCCGCCTCGAGCGACCACGCGTAGGCCTCGGCGTACTGACCCGCCTGTTCCTCGTGCATGGCGATGTCCGCCGCCGTGAGCGTGTCGCCGGCATCACCCTCCTTGAGGACGGCGGCATAGGCGGCATGGATCGCCGGCGCACCGACCAGGCCGGACTCGTTGGCCAGGACGTCCGGCAGGAGCGGGTGGCGGAACCACACGACCTCGTCGGCGAAGGTCAGCACGCCGCCGCGGACCCCGTGGCGCACGACCTCGTCGAGCGGCCCGAGCCGCAGGCCGGCCTCGAGGCATACCCGCTCGAGCAGGTCGACCAGCCGGGGCCGACCCCCGAGGGCGAGGACCCGCGCGAGGTCTCGGGACGGCTCGGGCAGGGAGTGCCAGCGGGCCGCCACGGCGTCGAGGAGCCCGTGCGGCGTCCGAACCGGTGGTGTCGTCATGCCGGTCGGCAGCCCCCGGACGAAGAGCTCGGTGAAGTACGGGTTGCCGTCGGTCCGTTCGTGGATGCGCTGAACGAGGTTGTACGACGGCGGTATGCCGGCCAGGGCGGCCACCTGCTCTGCGGTCTGGTCGGCCGTCAGCCGTCCGACGGTCAGGTCGCGCACCGTGGGGTCCCGGCGCAGGTCGGCCAGCCACTCGTTCAGGGGGTGACCCTCCGTGCGCTCCTCGGCGCGGACGAGGAGCACCAACCCCACCCGCTGTGCATGCAGGCCCGCGAGCACGTAGGCGAGGACGTCACGGGACGAGACGTCCGACCAGTGCAGGTCGTCGACGACCCAGAGCGTTGGCGCGACGCGGGTGAGCTCGTCGACCAGGACGTCGGCGGCTTGAAGGACTCGGCCGATGGTCACCGGGTCGTTCAGCGACGCCGTGCCGGCCATCAGCTGGAGGAGCTCGCGGCCGGACTCCGTCGCGCGGTCGTCGGGTCGGCCACGGAGCCAGCGCCGGACCGCGGGGGTCAGGGCGGCGTACGGCACCTCGGCCGAGCCGAAGTGGACGCACGTGCCCCACAGCACCTCGAAGCCGCGCGCGGCCGCGGTCTCCGCCGTCTCGCGGGCGAGCCGGGTCTTGCCGATGCCGGCCTCACCCTCGAGGACCGCCACGCCGGGCCGGCCCTCGGCGATGTCGTCGAGGAGCCTGACTAGCACGTCCATCTCGATGTCACGCCCGACGAGCGGGCTGGACGCCGAGGCGCCCTGCTCCATGACACACCAGTGTGGCGCGACCGGCCTCCGGGCCGCAGCGAATATCGGTGGCGCCCGGTCAGTCCGCGACGCCGGTCAGCTGACGGTGCAACGAGGCGTCGTCGCGAACCGCCCAGTGCTCGGCGCCCTGGTCGCCGCGCATCCGGATGAGGTGCATCTGGCGGTACGAGAAGCTCCGCCCGGTGGCCGGCAGACCGAAGAAGTCGCCGGTGTGCCGTCCGCTGTGGGTGCAGTAGATCGCCACCGTGTCACCGTCGCTGATCGCCTTCTCGATCGTCCACTGCTGGTCGGAGAAGGCCCGGTTCAGCAGGTGCATGTAGTAGATGACGCTCTCCGGCCCGGGCGGCACCCCGGGCGGGGCCTCGTGGTTGACGAAGTCCTCGGTGACCAGTTCGCGCAGCGCGGCTTCGTCGTCGCGCGGGAAGACGTCCTCGAGAACCCGTCGCGCCGAGGCGATGAGGTGCTGCGTGTCGACGTGTCCATCAATATTCATGCCAGTATCATTCTACTTAATGTCTGAGAACTCAAGGGGTCGTCGCCGGTACGACTCGACGGGGCGGCGACAGCAGGCCCAGCAGACCCGGTACCGCATCATCGAGACGGCCGGCGCTCTCTTCGTGGAGCGTGGCTACACCGGGACGACGGTCCCGGCCATCGCGGCGGCGGCCGGTGTCGCGGTCGAGACCGTCTACCGCTCGGCGCCGGGTAAGGCCGGCCTCCTCGGCGCCGCCGTCCAGGCGGCCCTCGCCGGGGGCGCCGAGCGCGCGGAGCGACCCGTGGAGCAGCGCGAGGGCATTCGGCGGGTCATCGAGGAGCCCGACCCGAGGCGCCAGCTGGCGGCGTACGCGCATACGCAGCCCGGCGTGTGGAGCCGGGTCGGCCCGCTGCTGCGGGTCCTCGACACCGCGGCGCCCTCGGACCCGGCGCTCCAGCGCCTCCAGGCGGAGCACGCCGAGCAGCGTCTCCAGGGCATGCTCCGGTTCGCCGGTCGGCTCACCGAGCAGGGTCGGCTCCGCCCCGGACTCAGCCGGCAACGGGCCGCCGACATCATCTGGACGCTGTGCGCGCAGGCGAACTTCGACGCGCTCGTGGGCGAGCGCGGCTGGACCCACCGGGAGTACGAGGAGTGGCTCGCCGACCAGCTCGCCGCTGCCCTCCTTGCCAGGGATCTCCCAGGAACCCCGGCGTAGCGTCGCGAGCATGGAACTCGGCATCCACCTCGCGAACTTCACCTGGTCCGGCGGACCCGACACCTTCGTCGGCGACCTGGCGCGAACCGCGAAGCTGGCCGAGGACGTCGGGGTCCGGAAGCTCTCGGTGATGGACCACGTCTGGCAGATCCGGGGCGTCGGGCCGAAGGAGCACGAGATGCTCGAGGCCTACACGGCACTCGGCTTCCTCGCCGCCGTCACCGAGCGGATCGAGCTGCTCACGTGGGTCACCGCCGCCGTCTACCGCGAGCCGGGGTTGCTCGCCAAGGAGGTGACGACCCTCG
>DASTNV010000283.1:0-7129 GCA_035762725.1 Lapillicoccus sp.
CTACCCGGTCAACATTGCGCTGCACACCGACCACTGCCCGAAGGACAAGCTCGACGGGTTCGTCCGGCCGCTGCTCGCGGCGTCGACGGAGCGGGTCAAGGGCGGCGGGCTGCCGTACTTCCAGTCGCACATGTGGGACGGGTCCGCGGTACCCCTGGACGAGAACCTCCAGATCGCCGAGGAGCTGCTCGCCCTCTGCCAGGCGGCCAAGGTGATCCTCGAGATCGAGGTCGGCGTGGTCGGCGGCGAGGAGGACGGCGTCGCCCACGAGATCAACGAGAAGCTTTACTCGACGCCGGAGGACGCGATCGCCACGGCGCGCGCGTTGGGCACGGGGGAGCGGGGCTACTACATGACCGCTCTCACCTTCGGGAACGTCCACGGCGTCTACAAGCCGGGCAACGTCAGGCTGCGCCCGGAGGTGCTCAAGGCGGCGCAGGAGGCGGTGCACAAGGAGTTCGACACCCCGGACGACAAGCCGTTCCACCTGGTGTTCCACGGCGGGTCCGGGTCGCTGCCGGAGGAGATCTCGGCGGCCGTCGACTACGGCGTCGTCAAGATGAACATCGACACCGACACGCAGTATGCGTTCACCCGTCCGGTCGCCGGCTACATGCTGACGAACTACGAGGGCGTGCTCAAGGTCGACGGCGAGGTCGGCAACAAGAAGCAGTACGACCCGCGAGCGTGGGGCAAGGAGGCCGAGGCGGCGATGGCGGCCCGAGTCGTCGAGGCCTGCGAGAACCTGCGGTCCGCGGGTACCCACGCGTGACGCTGTCGAGCGACGGCGGGCTGCTCGGCGTTCCGGAGACCCGGCTGCCCGACGACCCGGCGGCGGCCCGGCTGGGCGCCGGCGAGAGCCCGGAGAAGGTGGCGGCCGCATACCCCGCCTCGTCGTTGGCCTGGGCGCTGCTGTCGGAGCAGGCGCTGGCGGCGGACCGTGCGGTCGAGGCCTACGCGTATGCGCGGACGGGGTACCACCGCGGGCTCGACGCGCTGCGCCGGGCCGGGTGGCGTGGCCAGGGCCCGATCCCGTGGTCGCACGAGCCGAACCAGGGGTTCCTGCGCGCGTTGGCGGCCCTGCACCGGGCGGCCCGGGCGATCGGTGAGGGCGAGGAGGAGCAGCGGACGGCGACGTTCCTGCGCGACTCGTCCCGCGAGGCCGCCGAGATCCTCGGCGTCTGACTCAGCCGGCGTACTCGCTGTTCGCCTCGGCGGCCGCGGCGACGTCGAAGAGGTTGCCGTGGGGGTCGCTCATCGTGGCCCACCGGAACGACTCGTCGCCGCGGTGCTCGACGAGGGTCGCGCCGGCCGTGACGAGCCGGTCGACCTCGGCGCCGATGTCCTCCGCCGTGAGGTCGAGGTGCACCTTGTTCTTGCCGGGGGTCGGGTCATCGACCTTCTGGAAAGCCAGCATCACGGGGAGACCGCCGCCCTTGAGGGTGACGAACCACCCGTCGTAGTCGTCCGCCACCTCGGCGCCGGTCTGGTCGGCCCACCACTGGGCGAGCTCACGAGCGTCCTGCGTGTCCACGGTCACCATGCCAAGCGAAAGTCCCATGCCGGGACGCTACGGCCGACCACCGACAGCGCGACCTCCCAGAGCCGGCCAGCAGGCATCGGGCTGTATGCCGGGGAATGGACCCCCGATTCGTCCATTCCCCGGCATCTGCCCCCCTTGTGGGCAGCGGATCACCGGCCGAAGCCGTCCGCAGGCGCTCGGCGCCATCCCCAGAAGACGCCGAACAACCGACGTCATCCAATCACCTTGGTTGGCGTTGAGAGTGGTCAACACCTGCCAATGTCCCTAAGATGCCACTGTGGCGCTGCCGGACGTCCCGACCTCGGACCTCATCGACGAGGACCCCCGCGAGACGATCTCGCGCCTCATCGCCGTCGAGGAGGACCGGCTCCGCCGCCGTCAGGCCGACCTCGCCACCGCCCGCAACGCCCTGGTCCGGCTGCACGGTCTCGGCGCCGCCAACGACGTCCCCGCGATCGCCCCGATCACCGTCGAGGTCGCGCCGACGCTGTTGCGCAGCCTCCTCGACGAGACCGACGGCCCGGTCCGCAACGTCGTCATGCGCAAGGACGTTGGCTCCGGGACCGACCTGGACTGGATGGCCTACAACCTCGAGATGGTCCGCGGCGGCAAGGAGCAGCGCACCGTCTACGACGACTCGGTCCTTGATAATCCCGCCGTCGCCAACGAACTTGCCGACTGGGCCGTCGCCGGCGAACGTCAACGGATCCTCGCCGGGGTCCCGAACGAGTTCGTCGTCTACGGCGACGTCGCGGTGGTCGGCCCCGAGGTGTGGGGCGACCCCGAGTCGCAGTACGTCGTCGTCCGCGACCGGATGCTCGTCCACGCCTTCATGGAGGTCTTCGACCGCATGTGGGCGATGGCCTCCCCGGTCCCGAGCCGGCGGACCTCCGACGTCGCCGAGGACGACCACCTCCTGGCGCTGCTCAGCCGTGGCTTCAAGGACGAGGCGATCGCCCGCTACCTCGGCTGGAGCCTCCGCACCGTGCGCCGCCGGGTGGCCCGCCTCATGGACGACCTCGGGGCCAAGACCCGGTTCCAGCTGGGCGCCGAGGCCGTACGCGCGGGCCGGCTCGACGTCCCTACGACCGGCACCGACGCATACCAGGGTTCGGGACCAGCGCCCGTGCAGTTGGGTCACCGGGAGCTCAGCGGATAGCCTCGGCAAGCGCGCTCGCCCGTCGACGGAGCCGTGCGGTGACGGGCCCGAGGCTCGAGGAGGTGCGCGGATGCCGGCCGTGGTGCTGGTGGGCGCCCAGTGGGGCGACGAGGGCAAGGGCAAGGCGACCGACCTGCTCGGCGACAGCTGCGACTTCGTCGTGAAGTTCAACGGCGGCAACAACGCTGGGCACACGATCGTCATCGGCTCCGGCGAGACGGCCGAGAAGTATGCGTTGCACCTGCTGCCCAGCGGCATCCTCACGCCGACGTGTACCCCGGTCATCGGCAACGGCGTCGTCGTCGACCTCGGCGTGCTGTTCCACGAGATCGACGACCTGGAGGCGCGCGGCGTCGACACGTCGAAGCTGGTCGTCAGCGCCAATGCCCACGTCATCACGCCGTACAACCGCACCCTCGACAAGGTCGTCGAGCGGTTCCTCGGCTCGCGGCGGATCGGTACCACCGGCCGCGGCATCGGCCCGACCTACGCCGACAAGATGTCGCGTACCGGCATCCGCATCCAGGACCTCTTCGACGAGCACATCCTGCGGCAGAAGGTCGAAGCCGCCCTCGACATCAAGAACCAGGTGCTGGCCAAGATCTACAACCGCCGCGCCGTCCTCGTCGACGACGTCGTCGGCGAGCTCCTCTCGTATGCCGGTCGGCTGGAGCCGATGGTCCGCGACACCCCGTTGCTCCTCGAGCAGGCCCTCGACCGCGGTGAGACGGTGCTCCTCGAGGCCGGCCAGGCCACCCTCCTCGACGTCGACCACGGGACGTACCCGTTCGTCACGTCGTCCAACGCGACCGCCGGCGGCGCATGCACCGGCTCCGGCATCCCGCCGACCCGGATCAGCGAGGTGATCGCGATCCTCAAGGCGTACACGACGCGAGTCGGCGAGGGCCCGTTCCCCACCGAGCTGTTCGACGACCACGGCGAGTTCCTCCGCAAGACCGGCGCCGAGTACGGCACGACCACCGGTCGGCCCCGTCGTTGCGGTTGGCTCGACACCGTGATCGGCCGGTACGCCACTCGGATCAACGGGGTCACCGACTTCGTGGTCACCAAGCTCGACGTCCTCACCGGTCTCGACACCGTCCCGATCTGCGTCGCGTACAACGTCGACGGCGTCCGCCACGACGAGATGCCGATGACTCAGACCGACTTCCACCACGCCAAGCCCATCTACGAGGAGCTGCCTGGCTGGTGGGAGGACATCTCGGACTGCCGGACGTTCGCCGACCTGCCGCCCAACGCCCAGCGCTATGTCGAGCGCGTCGAGGAGCTCATCGGCGCACGGGTCTCGGCGGTCGGGGTCGGCCCCGGCCGTGCCGCGATTATCGAGCTCCACGACATGCGGCCGGTCCGCGGCCGGGCCGTCGCGTGAGCGACCCGGCGCGCGCCGGGTTCCACATCCAGCCCCGTCGCGGCTGGGTCAACGACCCGAACGGGATGCTCTTCCGGGACGGGCGCTGGCATGTCTTCCTCCAGCACAACCCCCACGCCGCGGTCCACACCGACATCCACTGGGCCCACGTGTCGAGCGACGATCTCGTGACGTGGAGGGAGCACCCGATCGCGTTCGGTCCGCAGAGCGGCCCGGACCAGGGCGGTTGCTGGAGCGGGGTATGCGTCGACCTCGGCGACCGGGTCGCGGCGGTCTACACCGGCATCGTCACGGACCCGGTCGACAGCACGGTCTGCGTCCGGTACGCGGCGGATCCCGATCTCGACGATTGGTCGGATCCCGTTGTCGTGGCGACGGTTCCGGCGCTCGAAGGCCCTTCCGTCAGGGAGATGCGCGACCCGTTCCTCTTCACGTGGGAGGGACGCCGCTGGGCCCTCCTGGGTGCCGGCCTCACGGACCGCTCACCTGCTCTGTTGCTCTTTTCCTGCGGCGACCTCGAAGCGTGGCGGTTCGAGCGGGTCTGGCTCACCTCGTCCGACCCCGTGCTCGCCACGGCGGCACCGGCCGAGATCTGGGAGTGCCCGCAGCTCGTCGAGGTCGACGGGTCGTGGGCGTTGCTGGTCTCGCGCTGGCGGGACAACCTGCTCGAGGGCACCCTGGCCGCGGTCGGCTCGATGTCGTCGGCCGCAGACGGCTCGCCGGTCCTCGCGCTCCGCTCCGTCGCGCCGGTCGACGAGGGCCGGTCGCTGTATGCGCCGCAGGTAGCTCTCGACCCGGACGGCCCCTGGTTCCTCGGCTGGGTCATGCAGGTCGGCTCGCCGGACCATGAGGTGGCCGGCTGCCTCACCCTGGTCCGTCGGCTCCGGATCGAGGGCGACCGGCTGCTGAGCCGGGTGGACGACCGACAGGCTTCGCTGCTGGGTGGCGAGGTCTCCGTCGATGAGGACGGGATGCTGCCGGCATACGCCCATCTCGCCGCCGGCGAGGAGGCGGTAACCGTCCGCGGCCGCGAGCTGTCGGTCACCGTGCAGCCCGGCGCAGAGGCGTGGTTCGACGGCGAGGTCCTCGAGGTTTACCCCGGCGACGCGCCGCCGCGGACCTACCGTGATCCCGGCACCCACACCTGGCGCCTGGCGCCCGGCACTGCTGGGGCGGTGGTCTCAACCGTCGTGACGACCGCCACCTGAAAGCGGAGCCACTCGCCGTGCTAGAACGACGGCATGGCGACCACCCGGCTCGGTGACCACGAAGTCCACACCGTCGGCGACCTACCGGCGGTCGGTGCGGCAGCGCCCGACGCGACGCTGACGGGGACGGACCTGCGCGACCTGACGCTGCCCCGTGGACGGCGGGTGGTCCTCAACGTCTTCCCCAGTATCGACACCGGGACCTGCGCGAAAAGCGTGCGACGGTTCAATGAGATCGCGGCCGGGCTCGACAGCACTGCGGTGCTGTGCGTGTCGGCCGACCTTCCGTTCGCCCAACGGCGGTTTTGCGGCGCCGAGGGGATCGAGAACGTCACGACGGCCTCCACGTTCCGTTCGACGTTCGGCGCCGACTATGGGCTGACCATGGTCGACGGCGGGATGCGCGGCTTGCTCGCGCGGTCCGTGTTCGTCCTCGACCCCCACGGCATCGTCAGCTACGTCGAGCTGGTTCCCAGCATCGGCCAGGAGCCCGACTACGACGCGGCCGTGGCGGCCGTCGAGTCGCTGGCCTGAGGGCTGAGCCCGTCGAGCACGGTCATCCGGTGGGCCGCGCGCGTCATCGCGACGTAGAGCACGCGGGCGCCGCCGGGCGACTCGGCGACGATCGCGTCGGGGTCGACGACCACGGTCGCGTCGTACTCGAGACCTTTGGTCGACATCGGGTCGGTCACCTGGACGCGCCCGTCCGGCGCGGAACGGAGGGGCGCCAGCACCGCCGCGTGGGCGGACGGCGTGATGACCGCCACCGAGCCCTCGACCTCCTCGAGGAGCCGCTCGACCGCCTCTGACACCGACGCATACGCGTCCGGACCGAGGATGCCCACGACCGGTTCGACGCCAGTCTCGCGCACGGCCTGCGGGATGTCGGCGTCCGGCACGGTCCGGCGGATCATGTCGGCCGCGTAGTCGAAGATCTCCCGCGCGTTCCGGTAGTTCGTGTCCATGTGGAAGAGCCGCCGCGGCTGCGTGCCGAACGCCTCCTCGCGCGCCACCGCGGACTCCACGGCGTCCGGCCACGAGCTCTGGGCGGCGTCCCCGACGACGGTCCACGACGCATACCGGCCGCGGCGACCGAGCATCCGCCACTGCATCGGCGAGAGATCCTGGGCCTCGTCGACGAGCACGTGGGCGTACTCCTCGGATCGGCCGATTCGCCCCTGTAGCAACCGTTCTCGCGCATCGGTGGGGGTCAGCGTGTATGCGGGTTCGGCCCGCTCCGGGCGGGCGCGGCCGCCGAGCTCGGCGACACCGTGCGCGCCGATGTCGTCGAGCTCCTCGATCTCGTAGAACCCGCGCTCCTCGCGGGGCTGGTCCTGCACCGGGCCGAGGCGGGCCGCGAGGTCGTCGACCAGCGCGACATCGGCGACCGACCAGGTGCCGGTGGTCAGCGCGACGTTCATCGCGGCCAGCAGCTCGGCGGTCTCTGTCTCGTCGAGGATCCCCTTGGCGTAGCGGCCGAGCCGCTCCTCGTCGGCCAGCCACAGCAGTACCTCGCGCGGGTCCAGCTGGGGCCACCACGCCTCGAGGAAGGACTCGACCTCGAGGTGGTCCTCGAACCGGCCGATGAACTCCTCGCGCTCGGTGTGCCCGCTCTGCCGGTAGGCCGCATCGGCCAGCAGCTGGACGACGGTGTCGCGGGCGAGGTTCCGCTGGTGCTGCCGCAGCGCCCGGGAGCGGACCTGGTCGAGGGTCTGCCGGGTGAGGCGCACCGCGTGCCCGGCGACGAAGGCCCGGAACTCCTCAGGCCCGTCCGGCACCGCATCGTGCGCCGCTCGGGAGAGGACCTGCCGGATCCGCAGGCTGCCCTT
>DASTNV010000284.1:0-10513 GCA_035762725.1 Lapillicoccus sp.
CCCCTGGTCGCGGCCGCGCAGCCCGTCCCGGACCTCGTGCCCGAGCCGGCATACCCAGTCGGTATGCCGTTCCGCGACGCGGTCGGCCTCCCCGCTCTCGGTGAGCCGGGCCGCGGCGAACTGGCGGACCGGCTCGAGCAGCCGGTAGCGCACGTCCGGGTCGGGGACAGCAAAGACCATCGACTGGTCGACCAGCCCGGCCAGGGCGGTGAACGTATCGACGTCGTCACCGACCACGTCCTCCGCGGCGTCCAGCCCGAACCCGCCGGCGAACACGCTGAGCCGCCTCAGCGTCACCTGCTCGTCGAGCGTCAGCAGCTCGTGACTCCAGTCGAGGGTGGCGCGCATGGTGCTCTGCCGGTCAGGGAGGTCGCGGACGCGCGGCGAGCTGACCGCCTGGTCGAGCCGGGCCAGCAGCGCCTCTGCACTGAGCAGCCGCGCGTGGGCGGCGGCGAGCTCAAGGGCGAGCGGCAGGCCGTCGAGCTGGCGACAGATCGCGGCGATGGCCGGAGCGGTCCGATCGGTCAGGGCGAAGCCGGGGGCGACGGCCTTCGCCCGCTCCAGGAGCATCTGCCCGGCTCCGCTGGCGGCCACCGAGGCCCGGTCCGCGCCGTCCGGGAGGGAGAGCGGAGCGAGCGGCTGGTCCTGCTCAGCGCGGACCCGCAACGGTGCCCGGCTGGTCGCCAGCACGACGACGCCGGGGGTGGCCTCCACCAGCTGCGCGATGTCCGGCGCCGCCGAAAGCAGGTGCTCGAGGTTGTCGAGGACGAGCAGGCGACGCCGGGCGCCCAGGTGCTCCGCCACCGCGGTCCCGGCGTCTTGGCCGACCGCCTGCGTGACGCCGAGGGACTGCGCGACGGTCGGCATGACAAGCGCCGGATCCCGTACCGCCGCGAGCTCGACGACGGTGACCGCGCCCCCGAAGTCTGCTGCGGCGCGCCGGGCCGCCTCGAGTGCCAGCCGGGTCTTGCCGACGCCACCAGGTCCGGTCAGGGTCAGCAGCCGGGTCTGCCCCGACGTGAGGGCGGCGACCAGATCGCCCAGCTCACGCCGGCGGCCGACCAGCGGCGGCCCCGAGTCGACCACCGCAGCGGCCGGCTCCGATCGAGACGGTCGGGCGGCGGCCGCGAGCTCGGCTCGTACGGTGTCATCGAGACCAAGGGCATCGCCGAGGACCCGGACGGTATGCGGGTACGGCCGGCGACGCTCGCCTCGCTCCAGCGCGCCGATCGCGTTGACGGTCAGTCCCGCCCGCTCGGCCAGCTCCTCCTGGGTCAGCCCGGCGGCGTCCCGGAGGCGGCGCAGCCGGGTCGCGAACTCGCCCACGTCCCTGCCCTCCATTGGGCCGGACGCTAGCAGTTGGAGGGCCCCGTCAGACTGGACTCGTGAGCGGGTCGGTACCGGCACTGATCGACGGTGGGATGTCCAACGCCCTCGAGGAGCTGGGCTACGACGTCGGCGACCGGCTCTGGACCGCCCGGCTGCTGCGGGACGCTCCTGATGCGGTGGCCGAGGTGCACCGCCGGTACTTCGCGGCCGGAGCCGTCGTGGCGACGACCGCGAGCTACCAGGCGAGCGTCCCGGGGTTCGTCGAGGCCGGCGTGGAGTCGTCCGAGGCGGCCGCGCTGGTTGTCCGGAGCGTCGCCGTGGCCCGGGAGGTGCGCGACGAGCTCGCCGGCGACGGCGTGGACCGCAAGGTCGCCGCATCGGTCGGCCCGTACGGCGCATACCTCGCCGACGGCTCGGAGTACCGCGGCCGGTACGGCGTGGCCCGCTCCACGCTCCGCGACTTCCACGGACCACGCCTCGAGCTGTTGCTGTCGGCCGGTCCAGACCTGCTGGCCGTCGAGACGGTTCCCGACGTCGAGGAGGCGGAGGTCCTCGTCGAGATGCTGGCCGACGTCGACGTGCCGACCTGGTTCTCGTTCTCGGCCCGGGGCGGTCGAACCGCTGCCGGGCAGCCGCTGTCCGACGCCTTCACCGTGGCGGCCCAACCGGACTGCGTCATTGCCGTCGGGGTCAACTGCCTTCCCGGCGACGAGGTGGCCGACGCCGTCCGGCTGGCCGTCGCCACCACGGGCAAAGCCGCCGTCGCCTATCCCAACGGCGGCGGCGAGTGGGACCCCACTACGAAGACCTGGGGCGGCCGTCCGGGCGTCGACCCGACGCTGGCCGCCACCTGGGTGGAGGCGGGAGCGAGCTACGTCGGCGGCTGCTGCCGGGTCGGCCCAGCGGACATCGCCCGGTTGGCCGACGCGCTGGGTCGAGGGCCCCGCGAAGTATCGCGAAGTATCGGAGCGAAGCGCAGAACTTCGTGGGGTGACCTAGGCGGCGGGGGAGTCCAGCCCGAGCACCGTGACGCTCGACCCGGTCGACGTCTTGTCCACCCTTACCTGCGCGGGTACCCGGGACCGCAGGTCGCTGACATGGCTCACGACCCCGACGCACCGCCCCCCGTCACGCAGCCCGTCGAGGACCGACATCACCTGCTCCAGGCTCTCGTCGTCCAACGTGCCGAACCCCTCGTCGATGAAGAGGGTGTTGAGGTCGAACCCCCCGGCCTCCTCCCGCACCGCATCGGCCAGCCCCAGAGCGAGCGCGAGCGACGCCATGAACGACTCACCTCCAGAGAGCGACGCGGTGTCCCGGACCTGGCCGGTCCACTGATCGCGCACGACGAGGCCGAGCCCGCTCCGGCGCCCACCGGCGGCCAGCTCGTCGGAGTGGGCCAGCTGGTACCGGCCGTCGCCCATCACCCGGAGCCGCTCGTTGGCCAAGGCCGCCACCTTCTCCAAGCGGGCCGCGAGAACGAACGCGGTGAGGCGCATCCGCAACGCGTTCTGCCCGCCGATGCCGGTCGTGGTGTCAGCGAGCTCAGCGACCTGGGCCGATCGCAGCGCCAGCGGACCGATCTCCGCGACCCGTGCGAGCAGCGACTCGCGGATCTGGGTGAACGTCCGGAGCGCCGCTTCCGCCCCGGTCTGCGCGTGCTGGGCCTTGCGCAGCGCCAGCCGAGCGGCTTCGACGGCCACCTCAGCGGCAGCCACATCGGCCACTGGTTCGGCCAGCGCGGCAACGACCTCCGGATCGGCCAGCGTCGCCTCCGCAGCGGCCCGGCGCTGCTCGAGCTCACGCAGCTGTTGCCGCAGGCCGACGAGGTCGGCACCCGGCAAGGATGCCGTTGCGGCGTCGTCCTCCGTCTCGAAACCGTTGGCGGACAACGCCTCTCGGGCCGCGCCGCTCACCGCCGTGACCTCCTCACGCGCGTGCTCGGCGGCAGTGATGGCGTCGACCAGCTCGACCGCCCCCGTACGAACCCGCCCGTGGTCGCTGACGGCGGTCTCAGCGGACGCGCTCGCACACGGGCAGAACCGCTGGTGGTCGGCCACCAAGGACGCCCGCGCCTGCTCCTGCGTCTGGACCCGCTGCCGCACCTCGTCCGCCGTGCCTGCCGCCGAGGCCGTTGCCCGTTCCAGCTCCTCGACCGTGCTGGCCACCGCAGCCCGGCGGGTATGCGCGTCGGCCAGCCGCGCGTCGACGTCGCCCAGCCGAGCCACCTCGGACCGAGCCGAGTCAACGCAGTTGCGCGCCACCGTCAGACGGCGTTCGAGCTCGTCGGGCGCGACGTCCCCGTGGTCCGGATGACGCTCTCGCGCGGCGGCGAGGTCCGTGGTCCGGGTCTGCAGCAGCTGCTCTGCTGCCGCGAGCTCGGCCTGGACCTCAGCCGCCGCCCGGCGACAGGTCTGCCAACGGTGCTCGGCCTGCTGCACGACGGCCGGCCCGGTCTCCTGTACACCCATCGAAGCCGGGACGGGGTGGTCGAGCGCACCACACACCACGCACGGTTTGCCGTCGACCAGCTGGGCAGCCAGCTCGGCCGCCATCCCGTCCAGGCGAGCCTGTTGGGCCGCGAGGAACTCCTCACGAGCGTCCTGCTCAACCTGCCGGACCGCCACCACGCGCTCGCGCAGGGTGCTCGAACGTGTCTGTGCTGCAACGAGATCCGTGGCCAGGCGGTGGATCTGGGCCAGAGCCTCTACCTCGCCCTGCAGCGCTACCAGGCTGGTGGCCGCCGCCCGCCCGGCATGGACGTCGGCCTCGGCCTTCTCGACCGATGCCGTCGCGGCGACCAACGACTCTCGCTCGCGTTCGAGGGCCTCACGGACGGCGGCCGTCGAGTGGTCGAGCTCACCGAGCCTGGCCCGGTCGGCGTCGAGTCGCCGGGCCAGAGCACCGACCTCGTCAAGCGCGACCCCGTGCTCGTCCAGGGTCGCCAGCCAGCCGACTGCGTTGGCCGGGGTCCAGTCGGCCGCACCGAACCGGGTGAGCTCCGAACGGGCCGCGGCGGCGCAGGCGTCCGCGGTGGCGGCCGCGGTCCGCGCTCGAACCAGTGCTCTGAGATCGCCGGACACCGCCTCCGCCCGCGTCGCCCGCTCGACGGTGGCGTTCAGCGTGGCCCAGCGGTCCGGGTCGGCCTCGAACGCCGCCAACGTCTCCTGGGCGGTCCGAGCCCGCCGCTGTAGCCCGGCGACCGCGGTGGCCCGCAGTGCGGCTGCCTGCGCGGCCGCCGCCTGACTTTCGGCGTCACCGGATGCGGCCAAGCACTCGACGGCGTGCCGCTCCAACCGGTCGCGCACGTCGTCGACCAGTGCGGGAAGGCCCTCGAGCGGGACCGAGCCCCACTCGACCCCCGCGCCGAGCACCTCGGCCGGGACGCCCCCGAGGACGTCCTCGGCCCGCGCCCGGTCGGTAGCCAGCCCAGCCCCGACCTCGGTCAGCGCCGCCGCCAGGTCGCGGCGTCGCTCGGCGAGCCAGGTCTCGACGCCGGCGTAGGTCGAGATGTCGAACAGCTTCTCCAGCAGGGTTCGTCGCTCGTCGGCCGTCGCCCGCAGGAACGCGGCGAACTCGCCCTGCGGCAGCAGCACGACCTTGCTGAACTGGGCCAGGCCCATCCCGAGCACCTCGGTGACGATGTCGCCGACCTCGTCCGCGCGGGTCGTCACGCCCCGCCACCGGCCACCGGTGTGCTCCTCGAGCACGACCGCCGCCGGCGCCTTGGTGAACCCCTCGCCACGCTTCTTCGCGCGGAAGAACTCCGGGGACCGGGTGACCCGGAAGCGGCGAGTCCCGACCCCGAACTCCAGCCGTACCACCGGAATCGCGTCGCGCCCCGCGTGGTCGCTCCGCAGCGCCCGGCCACCCGGCCGCGCACCGGGCACCCCCGCATACAGGGCGAAGCACACGGCGTCGAGGAGGCTCGTCTTGCCGGCACCCGTCGGGCCGTGGATGAGGAACAGGCCGTTGACCCCCACCGCGTCGAAGTCCACGGAGACGGTGCCCGCGAACGGGCCGAACGCCGTCACGTCTAGGCGGTGCAGTCTCATGCCACGCCGAAGAGCTCGTCGCCCAGCCCGGGCAGCATCGCGCCGAGCTCGTCGAGACGAGCTGCCCGCTCGACCCGGGAGGCCTCGACCGCCTCGGCGAACAGCGCGCGCTCGATCGTGGACGCCGGGTGCCCGCCCCGGACGTGGGCGAGGAAGTCGCAGCACACGTCGAGGTCGTCGGACCGGCGGCCCAGCACCGCCGCATACGAGCTGATCGGCACGGCTCCACCACGCGGCGCGAACCCGAGAACGAGCGTGTGAGGGAACCGCTGCCGCAGCCGGTCCATCGCCCCTAGCGGCCGCACGGGGTCGGTGAGGGTGACCTGGCAGTATGCAGCCTCGGCGCCGACCAGCGTCGGGTCGGCCAGAAGGTCCTCGAGGTCGCCGCGCAGGACGCGAAGCGGCCGCTCGACCGGCGCGGGAACCAGCTCGGACGACACCACACCGGTGTCGTCGACCTCGACCAACCACGAGCCCTTGGTGTGCCCGTGCTCGCTGAACGACATCGCGTAGGGCGAGCCGGAGTACCGCACCCGCTCCGTGACGACCTGCGAACCGTGGAGGTGCCCGAGGGCGACGTAGTCGACGCCATCGAAGACGCTCGGCGGGACGGCGCTGACCCCACCGACGGCGATGTCGCGCTCGGAGTCGCAGGTGGCGCCGCCGGTGACGAAGGCGTGCGCCATGACCAGCGAGGGACCCTGCCGGGTGGCCCGGTCGGCTGCGACCCGGGCCATGGCCGCCCGGAGCACACCGGCGTGGGTGCGTTCCGTCGCACCGAGGGGGTCGGCCGAGGTGGACGGCTCGAGGTAGGGGAGGGCGTAGACAGTGGCCCCGTCGACGAGAACCGGCGTGCCGACCGTCGCGAGCGAGGTGCGGATGTGGAGCCCGGCGCGGGCCAGTAGCGGCGCCGCGAAGCCCAGCCGGATCGCCGAGTCGTGGTTCCCCGACGAGAGGATGACCTGGGCGCCGGCGTCGATGACCCGGGTGACCGCCTCCGAGAGGAGCTCGACGGTGGCCGGGCTGGGCAGCGCCCGGTCGTAGACGTCGCCGCTGACGAGGACCGCGTCGACGCGCTCGGACCGCACCACATGGACCAGGTGGTCGACGAACCGGGCCTGGGCGGCCAGCATCCCCACACCGTGGAACGCGCGCCCCAGGTGCCAGTCGGAGGTGTGGATCAGCCGCACGTTCCCGAGGCTAGGGCGGCTCGGCGACACCGTCCGGAACCGACGCGCCTTCCGGCCCTTGCGGTCTGCCGGTGGGGTTCGCCACGCTCACGGCATGGCGACGGTCACCGCTACGGTTCGCACCCTTTCCGACACCCGCGCCGCGGTCGTCCGGGCAGGCACCCACACGCTGGTCGCCGACCGGCCGGACGGCGTCGTCGGCGGGATGGGTCTCGGGTTCAACGGCGCCCAGCTGCTCGCGGCCGCGATCGGCGGCTGCCTGGCCAACGACGTGCGGGTCGTCGCAGCGGACGAGGGGATCGACCTCGAGAGCGTCGCCATCGACGTCACGGTCGCAGTCGACGGGACGAGTGTGCTGGACGGGTTGCGGATCGCCGGCGCCGACCTCCGAGTGGAGCTCACTGCGGCCGGTGGAGCCGACGCGTCACGGGTGGTGGAGCGCGCTCTGTCGATCTCCGCGGTGCTGGCGTCCGTCCGCGCGGGCTTCCCGGTGGAGGTCGTCAGCGCTGGACCCGGCGGTCAGCCGATCGCCGGGTCCAGGTAGGCGTGCACCATCGGGACGACGGCGGCGCCCTCGCCCGACGCCGCGGCAACCCGCTTCATCGACGCCTGCCGAATGTCGCCGACGGCGAACACGCCCGGCATCGTCGTAGCCAGGGCGGCCGGCGGCAGCTCGTCGCGCCACAGCTCCGGCGGGACGTCGCGTCCGGTGAGGACGAAGTCCTTCTCGTCGCGGGCCACGCCCGCCGGTACCCACTCGCTGCACGGGTCCGCACCGAGCAGCAGCATGAGGCCGGACGCCTCGACGCGCTCCTCGTGACCGTCGACCCGGTCGCGCAGAGTCAGCCACTCCAGCCAGCGCTCTCCGCCGCCGTCGACGACCTCGGTGTGCGGCCGCAGGCTGATCATCGGGTTCGCCTCGACCTCGCGGATGAGGTACGCCGACATCGTCGACACGAGCGACTCGCGCCGCACGACCATCGTCACCGACTTGGCGAACCGGGCGAGGTGCACGGCGGCCTGGCCGGCCGAGTTGCCGCCCCCGACGACGTAGACCTCGCGGTCTCGCAGGTCGCGAGCAACGCTGGTGGCCGCGCCGTAGTTCACACCGCGGCCGACGAGGGCCTCGATCGCGTCGACGCCGATCCGCCGGTACGACGCGCCGGTGGCGATGACGACGGCGCGGCCGCGGACGGTCGCCCCGCCCTCGAGCCGGAGGGTATGCGGCGCCCCACCCGCTCCGGGTTCGAGCCCCTCAACCGGTAGCCCCACGAAGAACCGCGCCCCGAAGCGCAGGGCCTGCATCCGCGCCCGCTGGGCCAGCCGCATACCGGAGATGCCGCGGGGGAACCCCAGGTAGTTGCGGATCATCGAGCTGGTTCCTGCCTGGCCGCCGATCGCCTCGGACTCCAGGACGACGGTTGCCAGGCCCTCGGACGCGCCGTAGACCGCGGCGGCGAGGCCCGCTGGTCCAGAACCGACAACGACCATGTCGGCGACGAAATCGGGGTCGAGGTCGGACACCGAGCCGTACATCCGCGACGCCATCTCCGCGAGCGTCGGGTTGCTGAAGATCTCGTCGGGGTCGATCTCGTCCGAGTCAGCGCCCTTCTTGGACGGCGAACGGACCAGCGGGAACTCGGCGTCAGGGCCCGCGGCGGCGATGACCGCCTGACCGAGCTCGGAGTCGACGTGGTACCGGCGGTGCGGGATCCCCATCCGCTGCAGGTAGTCGACGATCCGGGCGACCTCGGGCATCTTCCACGGCGCGACGATCTGGACGCCGTCCACCTCGATGGCGTTCGTCGTCCAGCTCCAGTCGGAGAGCATCTCGACGATCGCCGCGTGGAACTCCTCGTCGCGCGGCGCGCTCGGGATGCCGAGCCACGTGTCCAGTCGCCCCTCGGCGAGCAGGCCGCGCAGCGCAGGGAGGTTCGTCGAGTAGGCACCGGGGGACAGCAGCACGATCCGGCGCGACGTGGCATCGATCTGGTGGACCCGGTCGAGCAGCTCCACGCCGTCGCCATCGGTCAACGCCATCTCCGTTGCCACCAAAGCGATTCCGTGGTTGTCGCTCCGGAGCTCGCCGGCCCGGGCCAGCAGCTCCTCAGTCGTCTCGAAGACGTGGATGTCGTAGTCGTGGCCGTAGCGCGAGCGGAACGCCTCGTCCACGGCGTCCCGCTGCTCGCTGCACGTGCCGACGAGGATCGCCGGGATCCCCTCGAATCGGTGGTCACCCATGCTTACCAACCTAGTTCGTCGGTCAACATCGATACGACGGCGTTTCTCGGACGCACCGTCGCGAACCGGCGTGCGACGGGCATACATTGCCCAGCATGGGAACCGAGGTCAGCGCCGCGAGCTTCTCCCGCGAACAACGGCAGAAGTACCGCGAGAAGGTCCGGCTCAACCTCGACGTGTTCGAACGGATGCTCCAGCACGCGAAGTTCGACGCCGACCGGGACATGACCGGGATGGAGATCGAGCTCAACCTCGTCGACAAGGACTACGAACCCAAGCTCGACAACGCGACGGTCCTCGAGGTCATCGAGAACGCCGACTACCAGACCGAGCTCGCGCGCTACAACATCGAGTTCAACGTCACGCCGCGTACCCTCGAGGGCGACACGGCCCTGAAGCTCGAAGACGACCTGCGGGAGTCGCTGAACGAGGCGGAGCGGAAGGCCAACGAGGTCGGCGCCCACATCCTCATGATCGGCATCCTGCCGACGGTGATGCCGGAGCACTTCGAGGGCGACTGGATGAGCGCGAACACGCGGTACCAGGCGCTCAACGACGCCGTCCTCGCCGCGCGTGGTGAGGACATCTACCTCAACGTCGAGGGATCGTCGGGGGAGAAGATCGACCGGTATGCGGACTCGCTCGCTCCCGAGTCGGCGTGCACCTCGATGCAGCTGCACCTCCAGGTCGACCCGTCCAGCTTCGCGAGCTACTGGAACGCCGCGCAGGTTCTCGCCGGGCCGCAGCTCGGTGTCGGGGCGAACAGCCCGTACTTCTTCGGCCAGCAGCTGTGGCACGAGACGCGGATCGAGCTGTTCAGCCAGGCCGCCGACACCCGGGCGGTCGAGCTGAAGAACCAGGGCGTCCGGCCGCGGGTGTTCTTCGGCGAACGCTGGGTGACCTCGATCTTCGACCTGTTCGAGGAGAACGTGCGGTACTTCCCGGCGCTGCTGCCGGAGATCTCCGAGGAGGACCCGCTGGCCATCCTCGAGAGTGGGGGAGTGCCGGAGCTCGCGGAGCTGAAGCTCCACAACGGCACCGTCTACCGATGGAACCGGCCGATCTACGACACGCACGGCGGACGCCCGCACCTGCGGGTCGAGAACCGAGTCCTGCCGGCCGGCCCGAGCATCGTCGACGTCATGGCCAACGCTGCCTTCTACTACGGGGCTCTGAAGATGCTGGTTCAGGAGGACCGTCCGGTCTGGACGCGGATGTCGTTCGTTGCAGCGGAGGACAACTTCTTCAGCGGGGCCAAGGACGGGATCGAGTCGCGGCTGTACTGGCCGGGGCGCGGCGAGATCCCGGTGACCGAGCTGGTGCTGCGCCATCTGCTGCCGCTGGCCCACGAGGGGCTGACCCAGTGGGGCGTGGCGCCGGAGGTCCGCGACCGGTACCTCGGGGTCATCGAGGGTCGGTGCCTCAGCGGCCGGAACGGGGCGTCGTGGCAGATCGAGGCGACCCGTCGGCTTGAGGAGCGCGGGCTCAGCCGGCACGAGGCGCTGCGGCAGATGCTCCAGGCGTACTCCGAGAACATGCACGCCAACGCTCCGGTGCACACCTGGCCGGTTCCCTGAGCCCGGCGTCGGGGCCGACCCACATCTCTCCCTCGCCCGACCCGCGCCGCGTCTCGAGCCCATGAAAGTCGGTCCACTCCCACGTCATCCGGTGGGAGTCGACTGACTCTCGTGGGAGTCG
>DASTNV010000285.1:0-3627 GCA_035762725.1 Lapillicoccus sp.
TGAACCACGAAGGTGTGGCTGCTGGAGTTCGCCACGGTGAAGTGGCGCGAGGCGTTGATAGTCGTGTCGGCGGCCGTCGACGCGACGCCCGACGTGGACGTCTCGGCCGCGCTGGCGACCGTCGACAGCCCGGACAGGCCGACGAGGCACGCGGCGGCAAGAACGGTGCCGGTGATGGTGGTGGCGATGGGCATGGGATGGGCTCCTTCTCTTGGCTGGTCTCCAGCATCTCCAGCGCCGGCGTCGTGCGGCATCCGCTGATGCGACCCACACCAGGGGGTCGGCGATGTCCACCGATCGGTGGACAACCAGACCGCCGGTCGCCGAGCCGACCGATGGATGCCGCACCCCGACCAGCTCGAACACCATTGGTAATGAGCGAAGTTCGAGGTCCAGAGCCTCGGCGCTCTTGAGGAGAAGGAGTGGATTCCGGATGACCACAACCACCGACACCAAGCCCTACGCCCCGACTTACTCGCAGCCCAGCGCCGCCTGGACGTTCTGGACGACGGCCCTCTTCGGGCTCTTCGGCCTGATCCCGATGTTCGTGCACTCGAGCGAGGCGCGCAGCCACGCCGTGGACTCGAGCCGCTACGTCAAGGCCTTCCTATGGGGCCTCGTTCCGGCAATCCTGCTCACGGCCGTCGTCGCCTTCAACATCGTGCGGTGACGCCGTCGCACTGAGGAACGACCACGGAAACCCGGGCCTCGGCCCGGGTTTTTTCGTCGTCACTAGGGTTCCGGCATGACCGGCAGCCCGCCTAGCGACCCGGCGACGACGCGCCTCTGGTCCACGCTTCCTGACGGATCCCGCGGAGCGCTGGAACGCCTCGGGCCGAGTGACCTCCAGGTGCTCCTCGCCGACCTCCTCCGTGCCCGCGCCAGCCGCGTCGGGGTCGTGGACGTACGCCGGCGATGGGCGACCGACCGATTCGTGCGCCCCGCGGACAGCGACCCGCGCCGGCTGAGTGAACTGGAGGCCTGGCTCTGGGAGCTGGTGCCGGCTGACTTCGACGGCGTCGCGCTGTCACCGGTGTCCCCGTTCGGGACCAGCGCCGCGCTCGCGGGGATCGGTCAGGACCGGGTGGTCTCGACGACGCGGGGTACCGAGGTGGTCAGTGACTCGACCACGACGCTGGCGATCGAGGCGGCGGCGCGCCGGCGGGCACAGCCGCCCGGCGGCCGAGTCCACCTGGCCGCGATCCATCCGCAGCTGCGGGCCCAGTCGATGGGTGGCGGGTCGGCACACTTCCGGCTGCTGACCCTCGTCTCCAGCGCGCGCGACGGCGGTTCGGGCGCGACCCACGCCGAACTGCTCCTCCTGCACCTGCGCACCTGGTGTGACCTACTGGCGTCCACTATCCCCGACCTGCACTCCACGATCGAGGTGTCGGCCTGGAGCCCGGTCGTGGCTGAACGCTTCACCGACCGGGTACGACCGGCGCTCGGAGAGCGTGCGCGCGTCGCGGTGGTCGATGCACCGGAGCGGACCCGGGCGAAGGAGTACTACCGAGACGTCGCGCTTCGCATCGAGGTGAGCGGACCGAACGGACCCGTGGAGGTCGGCGACGGCGGCATGACCGGATGGACCGCCGCCCTCACCGACAACCGCAAGGAGCTCTGTCTGGTGTCCTGCGTGTCGACCGAGCGCCTGCTCGCCCTGGGGGCGAGATAGCGCTCAGGCGGTCTGGTCGTCGACCGTCGCGCTGCCGGCGTTCTTGCGGACCGACTCGATCCCCTTGACGGCGCTCGCCTTGGTCTCGTACGCCTCGCCGACGGCGATGACCTGCCCGTTGCTGGCCTTCAGCCGGAACCGGAACTTCCCTGACTTGTCCTTGTACAGCTCGAACTTGCCCGCCATGACGGCACCCCTCTTCTCGACGTGCACTGCGTTGCGGTCCAACCGTGACGGACTGACCTTAGGAGTGATCTCGCCCCGCACCCAGCAGGCGCGCCTTGTCGGGGTCCCCGCGAATTATCGGAGCGCAGCGAAGAGCTTCGTGGGGTGACCTAGCATGCGTTGGTGACTGCGCTGCAGCCGACTGACGAGCGAACCGAGGACGATGCCGTCCCGCCGCTCAGCCTCGCCGCCCGCTGGGGTGGCACGGGACACCTCGCCGACCTCGGCCCGGACCTGCCGACCGTCCACTACGTCGACTTCGGCGGGCCGGATGTGGACGGCGACGGCACGCATACCCCCGTCGTCCTCGTCCACGGGCTCGGCGGCTCACACCTCAACTGGGTGCTCCTCGCGCCGCAGCTGCGTGGGTACGGACGGGTGTATGCGGTCGACCTCGCCGGCTTCGGGCTGACCCGCGGCGGCGAGCGGGAGAGCACCCTCACCGCGAACGTGTCGCTGCTGGCGACCTTCCTGCGGACCATCGTCGGCGAGCCGGTGACGCTGATCGGCAACTCGATGGGCGGGATGGCCTCGCTGCTCCTCACCGCCGCACATCCCGACCTTGTCGCGCGCCTGGTCCTGCTCGATCCCTCCATCCCCACCCGCCGCCGCGACGCCGACCGGCAGGTGGCGGCGACGTTCTTCGTCTACGGGATCCCGCGGGTCGGCGAGGCGTTCGTGCGGCGGATCAACGAGCGCAGCGACCGGCAGCGCGTGATGGATACGACGAACCTCTGCTTCGCCGACCCGACCCGCGCCGACCCCGAGGTCCTCGACGCGGGGGTGGAGCTGCTGGCATACCGCCGCGCGAACGTGCCTGAGGCCCCGCGCGCCTACCTCGCCGCCGCCCGCTCGATCCTCCGGGTCCTCCAGCGAGGTCGCACGTACGCCGCGCTGCTGCGGGGCCTCGACGTGCCGGTCCTGCTCGTCCACGGCGAACGCGACCGGCTGGTACCGGTGGCAGCGGCCCGGAGCGCCGCCGCGGAGAATCCCACGTGGACCGTCCACATCGTGCCGGATCTGGGCCACGCCCCCATGCTGGAGAAACCCCAGCTGGTGGCCGATCTCGTCGGCGACTGGCTCCCCGCGCACCCGACCGGAAGGTGACCGACATGTTCCGCGACACCAAGGCCTTCAGCGGCTTCGCTGTCCCCGACATCGCGGCGGCCAAGGCGTTCTACGGCGACACCCTCGGACTCGACCTGACCGAGGAGAACGGCATGCTCACGCTGCACCTGGCCGGCGGCCGCGACACGATCGTCTACCCGAAGCCCGACTTCGTGCCGGCGACCTACACGATCCTCAACTTCCCCGTCGACGACGTCGAGGCGGCGGTCGACGAGCTCACCGCGAAGGGCGTCGAGTTCCAGAAGTACGAGGGCGAGGACTACGCGACCGACGCGAAAGGGATTATGCGCCAGGGCGGTCCGCTGATCGCCTGGTTCACCGACCCGGCCGGCAACATCCTCAGCGTCCTGCAGCCCTAGCGAGGCCGGTCAGCCGTTTCGGGCGGCTGGGCCGCCACCCGGAGCAGCTCGAGGAACACTTCGACCGGGTGCGCCCCGGACACCGCGACCCGGCCGTTGCCGACGACGAACGGCACGCCCCGGACCCCGATCGCCCGCGCCTGTGCCTCGTCCTCGCGAACGATGTCGCCGTAGGTGTCGTCAGCGAGAACGGACGACACCCGCCGCTCGTCCATGCCCGCCTCAGCGGCGCACCGCAGC
>DASTNV010000286.1:0-11287 GCA_035762725.1 Lapillicoccus sp.
CCCCACTCGATGTCCATCGGCCGGCCGTAGTGCTGCTCGATCGAGACCGCCAGCCGGGCCAGCTCCTCGACCTCCTCGTCGGTCAGCGAGAACCGCACCCGCTCCGCCGGGTCCACGTCGACGAACTCCGTTGTCTTCCCCACCGATCGGTCCTCGGTGAAGATCATCTTCGTCGCCTTGCCGCCCACGCCGCGCTTCAGCACGGCCGGCGTCCCGGCCCTGAGCCCCGGCTTCCACACGTACCACTCGTCCGGGTTCACGGCGCCCTGAACGACCGCCTCACCGAGCCCGTACGACGCGGTGACGAACACCGCGTCGGTGAACCCCGACTCGGTGTCCATCGTGAACATCACCCCGGAGGCACCGACGTCCGACCGCACCATCTTCTGCACACCAGCCGAGAGCGCCACCTGCTCGTGGTCGAACCCGTGATGAACCCGGTACGCGATCGCCCGGTCGTTGTACAGCGAGGCGAACACCTCGTGAATCGCCTTGAGCACCGCGTCGATCCCGCGGATGTTGAGGAACGTCTCCTGCTGCCCCGCGAACGACGCGTCCGGCAGGTCCTCGGCCGTCGCCGACGACCGCACCGCGAAGCTCGCCTCGTCCCCGGCCTCACCGGCGAGCTTCTCGTATGCCTCCCGCACCTCCCGCTCCAGCGCCGGCTGCAGCGGCTGGTCCACGATCGCCTGCCGGACCTGCTTGCCCACCCGCGCCAACGCGTCCACGTCGTCGGTGTCCAGGCCCTCCATCAGCCCGGTGATCCGCGCCGCCAGCCCCTCCTGCGACACGAAGTCGCGGAACGCCGACGCGGTGGTTGCGAAGCCGTCCGGCACGCGTACATCCGCTGAGGCGAGGTTGCCGATCATCTCCCCCAGCGACGAGTTCTTCCCGCCGACCTCCTCGAGATCCCCCATCCCCAACGACGAGAACCACTTGACGTTCGCGCTCATGCGCTTACTCCTCTACGGGCTGACAGGGTCTGGATGATCAGGGTCGACATCTCCTCGACCGACCGGGTGGTGGAGTTGATGACCGGAAGCCGGTTGGCCGCATACATCGCCTCGGCGCGGCGCAGCTCGTAGGTGCACTGCTCGAGCGAGGCGTACCGCGAGTTCGGTCGCCGTTGTTGGCGTACCTCGGACAGCCGCGCAGGGGTGGCGACCAGGCCGATGACGCGGTCCTTGAGGTGCCGGATCGGCCGCGGCAGTTCGGTCGTCTCGAGGTCCTCGTCAACGAGCGGGTAGTTCGCGACAAAGAGGCCGTGCTGGAGGGCGAGGTACATCGTCGTCGGCGTCTTGCCACACCGCGACGGCGCGATGAGGACCACCTCGGCCTTGTCCATAGCGCGCAGGCTCTGGCCGTCGTCGTGCTCGATCGAGTACTCGATGGCCGCCATCCGCGCGTTGTACCGCTGAACGTCCCCGACACCGTGGAGCTGAGCGGCAACTCGGGCGGCCGGTGTGCCGAGGATCGACTCGACCCGAGAGATGTGCAGCTCGAAGAAGTCGATCATCGGGCACCGGGTGGTGTGCAGGACCTCGCGGATCTCGTCGGTGGCCGCTGTCGTGAAGGCGATCGGGCTGACCGGCCCGTCCGCCGCCCGGTCGAGCACGTCGACCACCCGGCGGGCCTCCTCCGGGGTCGAGATGAACGGGATGAGCCGCCGCTCGAACCGCAGCTGCGGGAACTGGATCAGCAGGGCGTTGCCCATCGTCTCCGCGCTGATCCCCGTGCTGTCGGACAGGAAGAAGACCGGGGTCGCCGGCGGGGCGGTCACAGGCTCAGCGGACACTCGCCACAACCTCCGGGTGTCGACGGCGACGGCGGGGCAGACCCGACGCTACCCCGAGGCCGCTGCCGACCGCACGGCGCGGTCGGCAGCGGTGAGCGGTGGGCTCGGTCACACCCGGCTGAGCTCCTTGGCGCGCTCGGCGTCAGCGCGCACATCGGAGGCGTCGCCCGGTTCGGTGAGAGCGTGCTCGTGCTCGTCGAGCATGTCGTCCTCGTTGAACGGCTCCCGCCCGGAGAGAACGTCCTCGACGCGGTCCTTGTCGATGGTGTGCGTCCAGCAGCCGATGAGCACGGTGGCGACGGCATTGCCCGAGAAGTTCGTCACCGCGCGGGCCTCGGACATGAACCGGTCGATGCCGACGATGAGACCGACGCCGTCGAGCAGCTCGGGGCGGTGGCTCTGCAGGCCACCCGCGAGGGTCGCCAGGCCGGCTCCGCTGACCCCCGCTGCACCCTTGCTGGCGACGATCATGAACAGCAGCAACGAGATCTGCTCGGGAAGCGACAGCGGGTCGCCCAGCGCGCCGGCGATGAACAGCGACGCCATCGTCAGGTAGATCGCTGTGCCGTCGAGGTTGAACGAGTAGCCGGTCGGGACGACGACACCGACGGTGCTGCGGTCGACGCCGAGGTGGTCCATCTTCGCGATGAGCCGCGGCAGGGCCGACTCGGAGGAGGAGGTCGCGAAGATGAGGAGGTATTCGCGGGCGAGGTACTTGACCAGTCGGAAGATCGACAGGTTCGCGACCGCCTTGAGCAGGCCGCCGAGGATGCCGAAGACGAAGATCAGGCAGGTCAGGTAGAACGCGACCATCAGGGTGAAGAGCTGGGTCACCGCGGCCCAGCCGGTGGCGCCGACGACGCTGGCGATGGCACCGAACGCGCCGATCGGGGCGAGCCACAGGATCATCGTGAGGATCTTGAAGACGAGCCGCTGCAGGCTGGCGACGCCGCGGAGGATCGGCTCGCCGGCCGGGCCGATCATCTGCAGGGCGAACCCGACGAGCAGGGCCACGAACAGCGTCTGCAGGACGTTGCCGCTGGTCAGCGCGGACAGCAGGGTCGTCGGGATGATGCCCTGGACGAACTCGCCGAGACCACCGGCCTTCTCCGCGGTGTCGGCCAGCTTGGCCGCCGAGTCCGCCGTGGCGCTGGTCAGGTTCAGGCCGGTGCCGGGGTGGATGAGATTGCCGACGACGAGGCCGATGCCAAGGGCGATGGTGGACATGACGAGGAAGTACGCGAAGGCCAGCCCACCGACCCGACCGACGGTCGCGGCCTTCCGGACCGAACCGATGCCGAGGACGATCGTGCAGAAGATGACCGGCGTGATCATCATCTTGATGAGGCTGACGAACATCGTGCCGAGGACGGCGACGTTCTTGGCGGCGGCCGGGGCCACCAGGCCGAGGATCACGCCGCCGACCACAGCGATGATGACGGCGACGTAGAGCCAGTGCGTGCGGTCTCGCTTGCGGGCGGGCGCCGGGGCGGCGGTCGCGCCGGTTGACGGTGAGGACATCGTTGCTCCTTCGGATGCGTCGTTGCGGTCCGAGAGGATGGTGGCGAGACGCGCATACCGGGGTCACCATTGCGTGCATTACGTTCACGGCCGCAGGCCGCTGCGAACGAAACTCGTGCGGTAGGAAGGCATGGTGGCCCGGCACGTCCCGCGCTCGCTCGCCGGTCAGGCGGCGGCGCTCATGCTCGCGATCGTCGTCGTCATCGTCGTCGTCGGCGGTGCGCTGGCGGCGCTCGACGCGCGCCGGGACGGGGACGACGCCGCGCGCGAACGGGTGGTCGCCATCGCGTCGTCGTTGGCCGCCGCTCCGTCGACCGCGGCGGCCATCCAGTCCGGCAACCCGACCGCGGCGCTCCAGCCGGTCACCGAGAAGGTGCGTCACGACACCCAGATCGCGTTCATCACGATCATGTCCCCCGAGGGCACGCGGTACACGCATACCGACCCGTCGTTGATCGGGCAGAAGTACCTCGGGACGACCGAGCCGGCCCTGCGCGGGGAGACCTTCACCGAGGTCTTCACGGGGACGCTCGGCCCGTCGATCCGCGCGGTGGCTCCGGTGTATGCGTCGGACGGCCGGATCGTCGGGCTGGTGTCGGCGGGCATCACGCAGCAGACGCTGGCGGAGAACTGGTACGCGCAGCTGCCGTGGATCCTCCTGGTGGCGGCCACCGCGGTGCTCGCGGCCATCGTCGGGATGTGGGTGGTCCGCCGGCGGCTGCTGCGCCAGACCGGGGGCCTCTCGCCGCGTGACCTTCGAGTGATGTACGAGCACCACGACGCGGTCCTGCACTCGATCACCGAGGGTCTCGTCGTCGTCGAGAACGACCGCGCCGTGCTCATCAACGACGAGGCGCGGCGGCTGCTCGACGTCGCCGACGAGGTGCCGATCGATATGCGCGCACTGCCGGGTTTCCTTGCGGACGAAGAGGACCCGGCAGAGGTTGCGGCAGAGCCGGCGGTGAAGGACGAGGTGCGGGTCACCAAGGACCGGGTCCTCGTCGTCAACCGGGCTCCGGTCTCGATGGGTCCGCGGGCGTCGGCGGACGTCGTGACGATCCGCGACCGCACCGAGCTGCAGGGTGCGCTGGGCGAGCTGGACTCGATGAAGGTGTTCGCGGAGTCGCTGCGCTCGCAGGCGCACGAGGCCGCGAACCGACTGCACACGATCGTGGCGCTGGTGGAGATGGGACGTGGCGACGAGGCGGTGCGGTTCGCGACGACGGAGCTGGAGCTGTCGCAGCGGCTGGTCGACCGGCTGACCGCCGCGGTTCACGAGCCGGCTTTGGTCGCACTGCTCCTCGGCAAGTCGGCCCAGGCGGCCGAGCGAGGCATCATCCTGACCGTCACCGACGACACACATCTGGGGCCCGACGAGCTCGGCGGTGTGCTGACGCCCAACGAGATGGTCACGGTCCTCGGCAACCTCGTCGACAACGCGCTCGACGCTTGCGACAAGGACGACCCCTGGGTGGAGGTCACGGTGCGGCAGGACGACGCGGCGCTGCGCATCGTCGTGGCGGACAGCGGGCCGGGCATGGACGCGGCGACGTTCGAACAGGCCCGACGGCGCGGGTACTCGACCAAGGAGGGTGGCGCCGAGGGACGTCGGGGGCTGGGCCTAGCGCTCGTGTCGCAGGTCGTCGACCGCCACGGCGGGCAGCTGATGGCCGAGGTGACCTACGGGTCGGTCGTCGCGGTCACCATCCAGCGGGGCGTCACGCCGAGGCACGGCTCGTGATCCGGGTGCTCGTCGTCGAGGACGAGCCGCTCATCGCGGAGGCCCACCAGGCATACCTCGCGCGAGTGGGCGGGTACGAGGTCGCGGGGGTCGTCAGCACGGCCCGGGAGGCGGTGCGCCTGGTGAGTGGGGCGATTGCCGATGATGCGCCGATCGACCTGGTACTGCTGGACATCGGCTTGCCCGACCACAGCGGCATCGAGCTGGCGACGACGTTGTCCGGGCTGCGACCGACGCCCGACATCATCGCCATCACGTCCGAACGCGACCTTGCCGTGGTTCGGGCGGCAGTGTCGCATGGCGTGCTCATCTACCTGCTGAAGCCGTTCACATTCGGGGCGTTCCGCGACAAGCTGTCGCGCTACCAGCGGTACCGCGACGCGCTCGACGCCGGCGGCGACGCGGTCAGCCAGCGGGACGTCGACCAGGCGATGGCCGAGCTGCGCGCGGTCGAGACTCGAGGGGCGGCGCCCAAAGGAGTCGCGCCGGAGACGACCGACGAGATCGCCCGGCTGGTTCGCGACGCGGCCGAGGGACTGTCGGCATCGCAGGTGGCCGGTTCGCTAGGCGTCTCGCGGGTCACGGCGTGGCGGTACCTCGAACGGCTGGCCGACGACAACGTCGTGACGCGGACCAGCGACTACGGGCGGGCGGGCCGGCCGCAAGTCCGCTACCGCTGGCGCCGCTGACCCCGGCCTTCCCGCTTCCAACCAGACTTCTTATGCAGTTTCGGCCCCACGAGACCCCACGAGACCCGGAAACGGCAGAAAGGTCGGGTGGGAAGCGAGTTACTGCGCTCGAGCCATTGTCAACAGTCAGCGTTGACTGTTGACAATATGATCGTTGTCCGTCATCCTCGACACCACGCCCCGTGGCAGAGAGGCTCGGGACCGGTCGAAGGAGTGGCAGTGAGCAACGAGGCTCTTCAGATGCGCGGCCCGGTGGGTGGCACCACCGACGCGCGCAAGGTGGCGATCGGCTCATCGGTCGGCGCCGTCATCGAGACGTACGACTTCATCGGGTTTGGCACCGCCGCGGCCCTCTACTTCGGCGCGGCATTCTTCCCGAGCTCCAACCCGGTCACGGGCACGTTGGCGGCTTTCGCCACGCTCGGCGTCGGGTTCGCCGCCCGCCCGATCGGCGGCATCATCGGTGGCCACCTTGGCGACCGGGTCGGCCGCAAGCCGGTCCTCGTCATGTCGCTGATCGTCATGGGCCTGGCGACCTTCACGATCGGCCTGCTCCCGACCTACGAGTCCGTCGGCGTGCTCGCTCCGGTCCTCCTCGTGATCGTCCGCATCATCCAGGGCCTCGCCTTCGGCGCGGAGTGGGGCGGCGCCATCCTCATGGCCTACGAGCACGCGCCGTGGCGGGCTAAGGGTCGCTTCACCGGCATCGTCCAGGCGGGCTTCCCCGTCGGGCTGCTGCTGGCCAACCTCGTCTTCCTCTACAGCGTCCACCTCGGGGGGTCATGGGCCTGGCGGATCCCGTTCCTCGCGAGCGTCCTCCTCGTGGCCGTCGGTCTGGTCATCCGCTCCAAGGTGCCGGAGTCGCCGGTCTTCGAGGAGGTCAAGGAGACTGGGACCGTGGCGGCGTCGCCGATCAAGGACGCGCTGCGCTACGACTGGCGCAACATCGTGCGCGGAATCGGCCTCCGCGTCGCCGAGACCGCGGGGTACGCCGTGTCGATCACCTACATGATCTCGTACCTCAACAGCAGCAAGCTGACCGAGACCTCGCAGACCCTGCTCGTCCTCTGCATTGCCGCCGGCCTCGGGATCGTCGCGACGATGGGCTGGGCGGCGCTCACCGACCGGGTCGGGCGGCGTCCGGTCTACCTCGCGGTCTGCGCGTTCGGCGTGGCCTGGGGCGTCCTCATGTTCCTGCTCGTCAACACCGCCGCCTTCGCGGTCATCCTGCTCACCCTGGTGGTGTCCTACACGGTCTGCCAGAACGCCCTGGCCGGCTCGCAAGGGGCCTGGTTCCCGGAGCTGTTCACCGCCGCCAGGCGCGCGTCCGGCGCCTCGCTGGCCTACCAGATCTCCGCCATGGTCTCCGGGTTCACCCCGTTCGTCACGACGTTGCTCTTCGTCAGCTTCGGGTGGATCGGTCCGGCCCTGCTGTTCAGCCTGTACGCGGCGATCGGGCTGGTCGCGGCCATCCTCACCCGTGAGACGTTCGGTCCGACCGAGCGACGGATCGCCCACGACGCGACCCTGGCCCAACCGGTTCCTGTGGACCTCAGCGGGCACGTCACCCCGGAGGTTGCGCGATGACCGGCACCGACTCCCGCGTGCACCGGGTACGCGAGTTCGCCTACCGGATGCGGCACCACGTCCTCGACATGGGCGAGGAGCAAGGTCAGGGCTACGTCGGCCAAGCCCTCGGCGCCGCAGACCTGTTCGCCGCGATCTACGCGAACCGGCTGCGCTACGACCCGACCGACGACCACTGGGAAGGACGCGACCGCTTCCTCCTGTCGACCGGCCACTACGCGATCGGCCTGTATGCGGCGCTGGCCGAGGCGGGGATCGTCCCGGTCGAGGAGCTGGCCACCTACGGGTCCGACGACTCGCGGCTGCCGATGTCCGGGATGGCCACCTACACGCCCGGGATGGAGATCTCGGGAGGGTCGTTGGGGCACGGCCTCCCGATAGCGGTCGGTCTGGCCCTCGGGCTGCGGTACCGCGGCTCGGACGCCCGGGTCTACACCTTCCTCTCCGACGGCGAGCTCAACGAGGGGTCGACATGGGAGGCGGCCATGGGCGCGGCGAACCATCGGCTCGGCCACCTCACTGCCCTGGTCGACATCAACGCCCTCCAGGCGGACGGCCCGACCGCCGGTGTGCTGGCCATCGAGCCGATCCACGACAAGTGGGCGGCGTTCGGGTGGGACGTCCAGCGGATCGACGGCAACGACCCGGCCGCGGTCGTCGACGCGCTCGACCGCGCCGACGCCGCAGCCACGCCCGTCGGTCGGCCGAGCGTGGTCCTGGGCGACACCCGCATCGGCTTCGGCGTGCCGTTGTTGGAGAACCGCGAGAAGGCGCACTTCATGCGCATCGACGAGAACGAGTGGCAGGTCTGCCGCGAACAGCTCACCCGCAACGCTCCGGAAGGAGCCCTGGCATGACCCAGACCACCGCTCCGAAACTCAAGACCTCGGCGATGATCGCCTCTTTCGCCGACCCCGACCAGCGGACCACACCGGCTCCCTTTGGCCACGCCCTGGTCCGCGCCGCCGAGGCGGACGACCGGATCGTCGGCCTCAGCGCGGATCTCGCGAAGTACACCGACATGCACGTCTTCGCCCAGGCCATGCCGGAGCGGTTCTTCCAGGTCGGCATGGCCGAGCAGATGCTCCTCGGAGCCGCGGCCGGGCTGGCCGAGGCCGGGCTGGTCCCCTTCGCGTCGACGTACTCGGTGTTCGCGGCCCGCCGGGCCTACGACTTTCTCTGCCTCGACGCGGCCGAGCCGGGTCTCAACGTCAACATCATCGGGGGACTTCCGGGACTGACTACGGGGTACGGCCCGAGCCACCAGGCCACCGAGGACGTCGCGATCTTCCGCGGTATGCCCGGGCTCACCATCGTCGACCCCTGCGACTCCGTGGACATCGAGCAGGCAGTGCCCCAGCTCGCGGCGTCGCCCGGACCCACCTATCTCCGCCTGCTGCGGGGCAAGGTGCCGACGGTGCTCGACGAGTACGACTACCGGTTCCAGCTCGGCAGGGCGGCGCTTCTCCGTCCGGGAGCGGACGTCGTGTTCGTCTCGAGCGGGTTGATGACGATGCGAGCGCTGCAGGCGGCCGAGCGGCTGGCGGCCCACCACGTCGACGTCGCCGTGGTCCACGCCCCGACCCTCAAACCCTTCGACGCGGCCACCGTGCTGGCGGAGATCGACACCGACCGGCTGGCGCTGACCCTCGAGAACCACACCGTCGTCGGCGGTCTCTTCGAGACGGTCGCCGCTGCCGCCACGCGAGCGGGACTCGGCCGGAAGGTGGAGCCCGTGGCGTTGCCCGACGCGTTCCTCGACGCCGGCGCGCTGCCCACGCTGCACGACCGCTACGGGCTGGCCACCGACCGAGTCGTCGAGCGCGTCCTGGACCTGCTCTGAGGAGGCGCGCCACCGCATACAGTGCGGTCGACGGTTGGATGTCGACCGTCGCCTCGACCGAGCGGAGGATGGATGGCCGTCCCCAGCCTGGCGGGTCTGACGAAGACCAACCTGCGCGAGCAGGCGCTGGCCTCGTTGCGGACCGCCATCACCAGCGGTCAACTGCCGCCGCAGACGCCGATGGTCGAGACCGAGCTGTCCGAGCAGCTGCAGATCAGCCGCGGCACCCTGCGCGAGGCGATGCGCCAGCTCCAGCAGGAAGGCCTGCTGCGGGCTGGACCGCGCGGTCGGCTCTACGTGCGGCACCTGGGGCCGAAGGAGGTCCAGGACATCTTCGCCGTGCGGTCGGCTCTGGAGAGCCTCGCCGCCAGCTCCCTGGCCGGGCGCGACGACCGGGACACCGCCGTGGGCCAGCTGCGCGACCTGCTCAACCGGATGGAGCGGGCGGTGAGCGACGAGGACCTCGAGCGCCGGATCGAGTCCGATCTCGACTTCCACCGGGCGCTCTGCGCGCTCACCGGCAATGAGGAGCTGCTCCACACCTGGCAGTCGCTCGAGGGCTCGATCCGGATGTCGATCATGTCCGGTGGGCGCGACCGCGCCCTCGGGAACATGGACGTCGACCGGCACCGGGTGGTCGTCGACGCGATCGCGTCGGGCGACCCGGCGGCGGCGTTCACGGCAGTTGAGCAGCACCTCGCTTGGGCAGCCGCCAATCTGCGAACCGCACTGGGCTGAGCTCTTTCCCTGCCTCAGGCGGGGATGATGTCGTGAGCGGCGGCGCGGAGCTCGATGAGGTGCTGGGCGTGCTCGTAGAGGTGGACGTCCTCGTCGGTCTCCGGCTCCCACGACCGTGCCTCGACGGCAGCCCCCTCGGCGGACAGGGACACGAACACGATGAGGCAGTGGGTGGTCAGCCTGCGCTCGCCGTCCGCGGGGCTTCCTGACCGGACGTGGACGCTGACGTGCATACTCGTCCGCCCCGTGAAGATAAGCCGGGCTTCGACCTCGACCAGGTCCCCGATCCGCAGCGGCTGGTAGAACCGGACGCCACCGGCATACACCGCGACGTTGGCGGCGTCGCCGGTCCACTGGGTGACGAGGACGTGGGCCGCCTCGTCGATCCAGCGCATGACGATGCCGCCGTGGACACGGCCGCCGAAGTTGACGTCGGTCGGCGACGCCAAGAACCGCAGGACCACACTCGGCGCCGTGCTCGCCGCGGTGTACGACTGCTCGGCCATGGCTGCGGCGATCTGCGCGCGGAGGTCGATGCGCCGGACGGCCGAGGCCTTCTGCTCCAGGTCTTCCTCGTCCCCGTCGGGCAGCTGGGGCACCGGCGTCGGCCGCCCGTCGTCGTCGACCGCGACGAAGACCATCAGGCACTCGGTGGCCGGAGCCAGCTCGCCCCCGCGTGGTGACCCGGACCGCACGGTCACGTGGACGTGCATGCTGGTGCGGCCGGTGTAGATCAGCCGCCCGGTGGCTTCGACGAGGTCCCCGACCGCGACCGGTCGGGTGAAGTGGACGTTCCCGACGTAGGCCGTGACGCAGTAGCGCCCGCTCCAGCCGACGGCCGCCGCGAACCCGGCCCGGTCGATCCACTCGAGAACCCGGCCGCCTCCGACGCTGCCGGAGTAGCCGGCGTCGGTCGGGGCGGCAAGGAACCGCAGGGTCTGCTCGCGGCCCGGGGTGTCGCGGTCCATGGCGGCGAGTCTGCCATCGACCGCGGCACCGGCCGGGGGCTGGTCAGGCCCAAAACTGGTCGTTCTCGTTCGTGTCCCAGTAGTACTGGTCGACCCGGGAGATCCGCCCGTCCGCCGCCTTGTCGAAGACGAGCACCGATCTCAGGTCGAGGCTGCGTCCGTCGCGCATGGCGAGGTTGTTGTGGAGGGAGTAGCAGTGGCCATCGCCCGCGGAGACGTCCTCGAGGATGACCTGGAGGGTGCCGCCCGACCGTTCGAAGATGTCGCTGAAGAACTGGAGGATCGCGTCGATGCCCTCCTTGGACCCGGAGTAGTACCCGTTGCCCGGGATGACCCAGACGGCGTCAGGCGTGAAGACCTCGTTGCGCAGGGTGTCCATGTCCCCCGCCGAGAAGGCGGCGTAGC
>DASTNV010000287.1:0-3735 GCA_035762725.1 Lapillicoccus sp.
GTCGGCGCGGTCACCGGCGCGCTCGCCGGGGCGAGCGGCATCGATCCGCGGTGGACCGACCCCCTGCTCGGCCGCCTCGTCACGTCGATCCCCGACGCCGGTGACCTGACCGTCGACGCCCTGACCGCGCGCACCCTCGCCGTCGCCGACGACGTCCGGGAGGTCGGGTCGCGGTGAGCCGCCGGCCGACCGTCGTGGAGGTCGCCGACCGGGCGGGCGTGTCGATCGCGTCGGTCTCGCGGGTCCTCAACGGGAAGCCCGCGCGGCGCGACACCGAGGACCGGGTCCGGGCGGCGGTCGCCGAGCTGGGCTACGTGCCCGACGCGACCGGCCGGGCCCTCAAGCTGGGGGCGACGCTGCAGGTGGCGTTCGCCGTCGACGACGTCGGGAACCCCGTCTACACCGAGATGATGCGCGGCGTCGAGGAGGGCATGGCGGGGTCGGGCGGGCGGCTGCTCGTCTCGTCGACCGGCCACGACGTCGCCGACCTCGTGGCGCTGGTCCGGAGCCTGTCCCGCGGGTACGCCGACGGCCTGATCATCAGCCCCCTGCGCCGCTCCCCCGAGCTGGTGGAGGCGCTGGTCAACGCCCCGGTTCCTGTGGTCGTCATCGGCGACATCGGCGAGGGCACGCCGCTGGATACCGTGCGCACCGACTCCCGCCGCGGCGTCGTGCTGGCGCACACCCACCTCGTCGAGACCGGTCGACGCCGAATCGCGTTCCTCAACGGACCCGCCGACACCGCACCAGGGCGAGCCCGGCGGGAGGGTTACGAACAGGCCTGTGCCGCATACGGATCGGTCGGTCCCACCATCGAGGTCGACGACTTCACCGCGACCGCTGGCGAAGCGGCCTGGCCGACGCTCGACGCCATGGACCCCCGGCGCCGACCCGACGCGGTCATCGCCGCGAACGACCTGCTGGCCTTCGGCGTCATGCGCGCGGCGCACAACGCGCGGCGTCGCGTGCCACAGCATCTGGCGGTCGTCGGCATCGACGACATCCAGCTCGCCCGGTTGTTCAGCCCGTCGTTGACCAGCGTCTCGCTCGGTGCCCGACAGCGCGGCCAGGAGGCGGCTCGGCTGCTCCTCGAACGGATGGACGCGCCCACCGCGCCGGCCCGCACCGTTCGGGTCGAGCCGGAGCTGGTCGTGCGGGAGTCGAGCGCTCCGGCGACCCGGCGAGGCGCGTCATGACCGGCCGGGTCGTGGTCGTCGGATCGGTCAACATGGACGTTGCGGTCCGCACCGCCCGGCTCCCCAAGCCCGGTGAGACGCTGTTGGCCGAGTCCGTCCTCCGCAGCGGTGGCGGCAAGGGGGCGAACCAGGCCGTCGCCGCGGCCCGGGCCGGCGGTGCCGCCACCGCGATGATCGGCGCGGTCGGCGCGGACGGCGACGGCGGGACTCTGCTGGCCGACCTGGCCCGGGACGGGATCGACATCGCCGCGGTGCGCCGGCTGGACGGGTTGCCGACCGGCGTCGCTCTCATCACGGTCGACGCGAACGCGGAGAACACCATCGTCGTGGCCGCCGGGGCGAACGCCGCGGTCGAGCTGACCGAGGCCGACCGCGAAACGGTCCGAAAGGCCGATGTCGTCCTCGCCCAGCTGGAGATCCCCCAAGCCGTAGTCGCTGAGGCTGCGGCGGCACGTCGACCCGGCAGCCGGTTCGTCCTCAACGCCGCGCCCGCCGCGCCGCTCGACGCGGCCCTCCACGAGCAGGTCGACGTCCTCGTCGTCAACGAGCACGAAGCGGTCGAACTGGCCCAGCTGGCCGATCTCGACGCTGCGCTCCGCCGGCTGCTCGACGACGTCCCGACCGTCCTCGTCACCCTCGGCGCGGACGGCGCCCGGCTCCTCTCCCGTGATGGGAGCGACGTGCGGGTACCCGCGCCCCGGGTGACCGCGACCGACACCGTCGCCGCCGGAGACACCTTCTGCGGCGTGTTCGCTGCAGCGCTGGCATCCGGTCTCGACGAGCGGGTCAGCCTCGAACGCGCTTGCGCTGCAGCATCGCTCGCGGTGCAGCGATCCGGCGCGCAGGCGTCAGTCCCCACCGCTGACGAGGTGGACGCCCAGGCTCGTGCGGTCTACGGCGCGACGCATGGCTGACGACTTCGACCCGCTGGTCCCGCGACCACTCGACCGACCGCGCGAGGTCCCGCTCGGCGCAGCGGCCGACCTCACCACGCTGGACGGCGGCAAGATCCTCGCCGCTCCGGACGACCCGGCCGACTGGCCCCGGTGGCGAGCCCAGCTCGGACGATGGCGGGATGAGGCGAGGTGGCGGCTGGCCTTCGACGACGCCCTCTACGAGCGCCCGGACCTCGCGTGGGCGGCCAGCTGTTACGTCGTCAGCCAGGTCTGGCTGTGGGACGAGCTGCTCTACGACTGGGACGCCCAACAGTTCACCCCCGAGCGCCTCGTCGAGGACGCCCGCCGGCGGTTCGACGGGTTCGACGGGGTCGTGCTGTGGCACGCATACCCCGTTATCGGCATCGACGGCCGGAACCAGTGGGACTTCTACCGCGACGTCGATGGGCTCGCCGAGCTGGTCGCCGACCTGCATGCGTTGGGCGTCAAGGTGTTCGTGGACTACAACCCGTGGGACACCGGTACCCGTCGCTCGCGGGACGACGCGACCGAACTGTCCGCCCTCGTCACCGAGCTGGACATCGACGGCGTCTTCCTCGACACGCTCAAGGAGGGTGACGCGACGCTCCTCGACGCGCTGGCCGGCGTCGCCGTCGAGGGCGAGTCGACGCTTCCCCTCGAGCGGCTGGCCGACCATCCGCTGTCGTGGGCGCAGTGGTTCGCCGACTCCCCCACCCCTGGGGTCGTGCGGTCGCACTGGTTCGAACGGCGCCACCAGATGCACCACGTGCGCCGCTGGCACCGCGACCATGCCGAAGAGCTTCAGTCGGCGTGGCTCAACGGGATCGGGGTGATGGTCTGGGAGGTCGTGTTCGGCGTCTGGGTCGGTTGGTCGGACCGCGACGCGCAGACCCTGCGACGGATGGTTCGGGCCCAGCGCGCCCTGCACCACCTCTTCGTGAACGGGGAGTGGACCCCACTCGTCGATCTCGGTGAGTCGGTATGCGCCGCAGGGGTTTTCGGCTCAACGTTCGCCTCACCGACGGAGCGGGTCACGGTGCTCGCGAACCGTTCCGGGTGCTCGGCTTCGGTGCCCGTTCCGGTCGAACCGGGGCGCGTGCGCTACGACCTCTGGACCGGCGCCCGGCTCGAGGCGGAGGACAAAGCTCTGGTACCGGCATACGGGATCGGCGGGGTCTGGGAGGCAGGCGGGGCCGCCGACGCAGCATGGCTCGACACCGAGGCGCCGACGTCGGCGTCGTCCGCCTTTCCGCACCGCCCGGTCGAGCGCGTGCCGACCCCGCAGACGAGCGGAAGACCCGAGGGCGACCACGTGGTCGTGCCGGCCGGTCGCTATTCGCTCACGGTGCGCTACCGCAACCGGGAAACGGGGATCTACGGGTCCGCTCCCTTCGTCGACGAGTGGAAGCCGTTGACGCCGCGGCTGCACGACCATCGGACCCTGGAACGCGATGTCGTCATCACCGGTCCGGTCGCCGTCGCGGCCCGCGACGTGACCGCCGCCGAGCTCGGCCGGTTCCGCGGTGAAACCGGGAGCCGGCCTTCCGAGGAGCAACCGGCGACTCACGTGGACCTGGCCGAGGCCCGGGCTTACGCGGCTTCGGTCGGAGCCCGGCTGCCCA
>DASTNV010000288.1:0-4573 GCA_035762725.1 Lapillicoccus sp.
ACCGTCCAGGTGGAGGAACACCAGGCGCCGCGGCGGCCGGCCGAGGTTGTGGACCCGGGCGACCGTCTCCTGCCCGCGGTAGCACCCCTTGTGCAGGTGTACCGCGGTCCGCAGCCAGTCGACCTCGTGGACGATCGTGCGGTGGTCGGTCTCGAACCCGAGCCGTGGTCGCCACGCCGCGATCCGAAGCGCCTCGGAAGCCCACACTCCAGCAAGCGGCCGATCCCCAACGCTGGCAACGAGATCCGCGCGCGGAACGATCACCTCACGCCAGTGCCGCGCCGACCCGGGGTGATCGGACACCGGCCCGTATGCGGCCGTGTCGCCGACGAGGTCCGGCCACGGGTCGCGCCACGCCAGCGGTTCGCCCTCGACCGACTCCGCTGAGTGCGGCTCGCCGAGTACGGCCCACGAGGACGACACGTCGGCCACCTCGACCCGGAGCATGAACCGCATCGACTCGAGCCAGGCCAGCAGCGCCGGCCCGGTACCCGGCTCGGCGGTGATCCACGTGGTGGAACCGTCGTCCACGATGTGAAGGGCATGTTCGACGTGGCCCTTCGGCGAGAGCACCAACGACTCGGCCGAGCTCCGCGGCGGCAACCCGGTCAACGACTGCGTCGTCATGGAATGCAGCCAGGACAGCCGGTCCGGGCCGGTCACCGTCAGGACCGCGCGGTGCGACAGGTCCACGACGGCCAGCCCTTCGGACAGCAGCCGCTGCTCGCGCAGCGGGTCGCCGTAGTGCGCCGCCACGCCGGCGTCGACACCCTCGGCCGCGACGGCGCCGGGAGTCAACAGCAACGGTGAGGCGACCTCGCCGGATACCGGAGCAACAGGCATACCGGTCACTGCTTCTTCTCCCGGCAGCTCGCGCACCAGCCGTGGATGGCCATGTGGGTCACATCAGCATCAAAGCCCGTGGCGTCCCGGACATTCCCCGCGAACTCGGCGGCCATGGCGATCGGTGCCTCCGACACCGTCCCGCAGCCCAGGCAGACCAGGTGGATATGGGTGGCGTGGTCGGCGAGGTGGTACGTCGGCGCCCGATGGTCGAGGTGGGTGTGCGAGACGATCCCGAGGAACTCCAAGGCGTCGAGAACCCGGTAGATCGTCGACGGAGGCAACGCCGGGCCGCCGTCGGCCGCGACCTTCGCCGCGACGGCGTCCGGGGTGCCGTGCTCCATCTCCGCCAGGGCGGCGACGACGCGGCGGCGCTGGGGTGTCAGGCGCATCCCGCGCGCCCGGAGAGCGGAGGCCAGGTCGCTCACGAGGTGCTCCTCAGCCGACCCGCTTCAGCTGCGCCGAGACGTGACTCTGCAGCTCTTGCCCGACCGCGGCCATGTCCATGACCCAGAAGAGCTGGGACTCGACCAGGCCGTAGAGCCGTGACCCCGCGTTGTACTCCTTGGCCAGCGGGCTGCGCACGACGCTGTCGGTCCGGATCTCGACCTTGGCCGGTTCCATTTTCCCGTAGTACATCTCGACGATCCCGGTCGGGTGGGCGAGCAGCAGCTCGACATCGCGGCCGTCCTCGCCCGGCCGCCAGAACCCGAGCTCGGTGGCCAGCGGCCGGACCTTCTCGCCGGTCTCCTGGTCGAGCAGCCAGGTGTGGCTGTGCCACTCGAGGAAGTTCCGCCCGTCGTGGCGGCAGACGACCTCCTGGCCGAAGTTCACCGACTCGATCGTGGGGTACCCGACCACGCCGGCACCCTCCCAGCGCCCGATCATCCAGGCGAGGGGGCGCAGCCGTTCCGGCAGGTCCACATCGAGCTCGAACATCCTCGGAATCGTAGCCTTTGCCCGTGACCCGACTCCTCGTCAAGATCACCTGCGGTGCCGAGGCGCCGGAGCGCTACTCGCAGGGCGTCACGGTCGCGGCCACCGCCCTCGCGGCCGGGGCTGAGGTCAGCGTGTGGCTCACCGGGGAGGCGACGTACCTTGCCGTCCCGGGTCGGGCCGAGGAGTTCGAGCTCCCGTATGCGGCCCCGCTCGCCGAGCTCCGCGACAGCCTCCTCGCCGGGGCCCAGGTCACCGTCTGCACCCAGTGCGCAGCCCGGCGCGAGATCACCGAGGCCGACCTGCTCCCCGGAGCGCGGATCGCCGGGGCGGCGTCGTTCGTCGAGGAGGCGCTCGCGCCGGACACTCAGGCCCTCGTGTACTGAGCGCCTAACCGACGACGATCCGGGCCAATAGGTAGATCACGACGCCGACCGTGAGGACGGCGGCGGGACCGACGGCCAGGGAGGCCTGGGCGCTCCGAGCCCCCGGGAGGGCCAGCAGGACGCGGGTCATCGAGTGCGAGATCCCGGCCACCAGCAGCCCGGCCAGCGCGCTACCGGTCATCGGTACTCCGGTAACTACCATCGCCGTCACGGCAGCAGCGACCCCGCCGAGCACGACCGACGCCAGCAACACCCAGCCCCCCGCGACCCGGCCGAGGAGGACGGCCGGCAGGGCCGCAGCGGCCACCGCGAGGACGCATACGAGCACCCAGGGACCGCCGTGCGGGTAGTAGGGCACCGGGATGATCGCGGCGCCGGACGCCATCAGGGCCAGGGCGCCCGCCGAGGCAGCGACTCCTTCGGTCAGCCGCGGTCGGCCACCACGGCGCAGCACCTGGTGGAGGAAGACCGCGACGATGCTGACGGCCACGGCGACCGGCACCCAGACGAGGTACGGGTCGGTACGGGTCAGGGTGGCGGCGCCACCGATGACGATGGCACTGCCCGCGAGGACCAGGGCAGCGACCCGAGGACTGGGCGCGTCGGTGAGCCGAACCCAGCCCCACGCGAGAACGATTGCCCCGAACACCACGGCGAGGGCCGTCGCGTTGGGTCCGACCAGGGCGGACAGCCCGACGAGCACCGCGAGCGCCACCGTGGACGCGGCCGCGACGAGCCGGACGCCGAACGGCATCCCCGCCTCCTCGGCCAGCGATGCCTTGCGCCGCTCCTCCGCCTCCGCAGCCAGCCGGCGGGCTTCGGCGGCGCGGATCGCCGAGCGGGTGAGCAGCTGCGTCTCCACCTCGACCACCTCGGCCGGCGGCTCAGTCGGGCCGGCCGATGCGGGGGGTACCCGCTGGGCCTCGTCCGGCATCGGGATCCGCGGCGCGGACGACGCCGACGGCGGCTCGTTCCGTGCCTCGTCGCCCGCCGTCACGGGGGCATCCTTCCACTTGTTACTGCGCAGTCCGGTCCGACTGGTTCGTCGCGGATGGCGCCGGATATCCGTGCGGTTCAGAGCACGAACGGGTGTCAGCCGCCGGCGAACGGGGGCAGCACCTCGACCGTGGCACCGCGCGGAACCGGCCGGTCCCGCCCCGCTGCGGCGCCGTCGAGGAGGAACGTCGCCACCGCCGCGACGGGTCGCAGGTCGGGGTGCAGGACGATCGCGGCCGCAACGACCTCGTCGACGGTGGACCCGCTGACCAGGTCGGACGGGACCCCTGTCGCGGCCCGCGCGGCGGCCCAGTAGCGCACGGTCACCCCGTGGTCGGGCGAGAGGTCGGTGCTCACCCAGCCATTATTCTCGGCGGATGGTCCACCTGCTGCTGTTGACCAACGCGCTGGCTCCCAGCGCCGAGGTCCTGCCGGCACTGGGCCTGCTGAGCCACCAGGTACGGATCCTCCCGGCGGAGCCCACTGCGCTCCTCAACGCACCGGCCGGCGAGGTCGTGCTCGTCGACGCCCGGTCCGAGCTGGCGCAGGCCAAGTCGCTGTGCCGGGTCCTCCGGGCCACCGGCCTGTCCAGCCCGCTGATCGCAGTCCTCACCGAGGGCGGTCTGGCCGGTCTGACCAGCGAGTGGGGCGTCGACGACGTCATCCTCGACAGCGCGGGACCGGCCGAGGTCGACGCGCGGCTGCGGCTCGCGATCACCCGTGCGGACCCCGGTGACGTCGAGGAGAGCGGCCCGATCCGCGCCGGTGATGTCGTCATCGACGAGGCGTCCTACTCGGCGAAGGTCCGGGGCCAGCCACTCGACCTCACCTACAAGGAGTTCGAGCTGCTGAAGTTCCTCGCCCAGCATCCAGGCCGGGTGTTCAGCCGGGCCCAGCTGCTCCAGGAGGTCTGGGGCTACGACTACTTCGGCGGTACTCGCACCGTCGACGTCCACGTCCGGCGGCTCCGCGCCAAGCTCGGCAGCGAGCACGAGGCCCTCATCGGCACCATCCGCAACGTCGGGTACCGGTTCGTCGCGGACCGCCCGCGCGAGGTCGGCGTCGCCGCGGACGCCTGAGCGAGTAGGCCAAGCCCGCCCGAACTCACGAGATCGTGGGAACTAACAGCCCCCAGAGGGGCAACTTGTTCCCACGATCTGCCTCAGCAGAGCCGGGCTGAGCCTCCCCACGACAGCGAACGGCGGGGTATGCCCGGCGCTGAGCCCCAGGCATACCCCGCCGTCGTGGTCGGACTAGTTGCTGCCCGCGATCCGCGTGGGGGCGGCCGGGACGTACGGCGACTTTGCCGTCAAGTACGCGGCAAAGGCGTCGATGTCGAGGCCACCGAAGTACTTGTTCGTGCCTCCGGCGAACGCGGGGAAGCCGTCGCCGCCGTCCGAGAGGAAGTTGTT
>DASTNV010000289.1:0-63169 GCA_035762725.1 Lapillicoccus sp.
GGCGGCGCCGCCGTGCCGGCGCATCCGCCCGAGGATGCTTTCCCGCACCCCGAGCCGGTCGTCGCCGACGTCGCTCATCTCGAACCCGGGGCCGTGGTCGCGAACGAACGCCTCCACGCCGGCAGGCCCGACCTCGACGTACGCCGACACCGGCGGCGACCCGTGGCGAACCGCGTTGAGCAGCGCCTCGCGGGTGGCCTTGACCAGCGCCTGGCCGCCGTCGTCCATCGGCCGGTCGCCGGTGACGACGAGCTCGATCGGGGTGCCGTGCTCGTCCTCGACCTCATGAGTCACGGCGGTCACGGCTGAGGCGAGGCTGTCCGAGGACCGGTTCTGGTCGGCGTAGAGCCACTCGCGCAGCTCGCGCTCCTGGGACCGCGCCAGCCGGATCACCGTGGCCGGGTCGTCGGCCCGGCGCTGCACCAGCGCCAGGGTCTGCAGCACCGAGTCGTGCAGGTGGGCTGCAATGTCGGCGCGCTCGGTGGCCCGGATCCGCTCGGTCTGCTCGGCCTGGAGCCCCTGCCACATCCGGACGACCCACGGCAGCGCAATGACCGTGGCGCCGACGAGAACCGCCACCGCCGCGAGGGCACTGGTCAGCACCACGTCGAACCCCTGGCCCTGGGTCGCCAGGGCCACGACACCGACGGTCGCCAGGACTACGCCGATGACCGGCCGGGCGATGGCCAATGCACGCCCGCGCTTCGACCGGCCGGCCCAGCGGGACCGCTCGTTCGTGTCGAGCTGCGACCAGGCGAGGAAGGCGCCGAAGGCCACCGCGATGACCGGCAGGAGGAACCCCATCTGCCGCCCGAGCTGTCCGGCCGGACCGCCCCAACCGATCCCGATGACGAGCACCGCGGCGCCGATGACGAGCAGGACCTGGTTCTTGGTCAGCGCCTTCTTCGGCCGCGCGACGGGAACTCCGTCCGGCGCCGAGGTGTCGGGTCGGGTCATCACCCAGAAGAAGCCGTAGACGAAGATCCCCGGCCCGGCGAGCGCCGCGAGGATCATCAGCAGCCGGACCAGACCGGAGCTGATGCCGAGGTGCTCGGCGATGCCGCCGCAAACCCCAGCGATCCAGCGGTCGCTCGACGACCGATAGAGCTTGGGACGCTCTACGGCCGGTGAGACGGCAGGCTGGGCCTCGGACACGCCTCCATACTCGCCCATGCCAGCGGCCCTGGTAAGGCCGCTCGGGGTGGGTTCAGGGTGAGGTCAGGGTCGACCCTCATGGCTCGGGGGCGGCGCGCGCGGCCAGCATGGAGCCATGGCCGAACCCAGCACGTCCAGCTCAGCCCGCTCCGGACTCGACGGGATGTTCTCGTCGCTGCGGGGCTTCGGCATCCGCCGCAACACGGACGACCGCTGGCTGGCCGGCGTCTGCTCCGGGATCGCCGACCGCCTCGGCATCGACCCGTTGATCGTGCGTGGCGCCCTGATCGTGCTGCTCTTCGTCGGTGGGATCGGCGGCCTGGCCTACCTCATCGCCTGGGCGCTGCTGCCGGACCAGAATGGCCGGATCCTCGCCGAGGCCGCCCTCCACGGCGACGGCTGGGGGATCGCGCTCCTCGTCGTCATCGGTATCGCCCTGATCAGCAACATCTCCGACCGCTGGTGGCTGTGGACCATCCTCGTCCCGGTCGGCCTCCTGGTCTGGTGGGCCATCCACTCGGCCCGGCAGGGCAAGACGCCGGAGCAGATGAGCGAAGAGGCCCGCGAGTTCGGCAACAAGGTCGCCGCGACGTTCTCCCGGCCCCCCACGACCACGCCGACCGACTCATCCGCCACGTCGACCCCGGAGGCACCCACGGTGTCCACCACCGCCCCTCCGCACGCCATGGGTCCGGGCCGCACCGGCACCGTCGTCGCCCCCGAGCGGGTCGTCCACCGCGCTCGACGGCGTGGGGGCTTCCTCGGCCTGCTACTCACCGCCGGCCTCGCCGTCACGGGGTACGGCCTCGGCACCTGGTATGCCGGCGAGAGCGGCTTCTCGGGGTCTCCTGAGGTTCTCGCCGCCGGGGTCGCCATCGTCGGTGCCGGCCTGGCCTTGCTCCTCATCGGCCTCGCCGGGCGCCGCGCGGGCTTCACCGTCTTCCTCGTAACGATCGCCGCGCTGGCCACCGTTGCGGGGACGTCGGTCCCCAACCTCCCTCAGGGTGGTGTGGGCGAACGTCAGTGGGTCGCCCTGTCGCAGCCGGCCGGCGGGTTCAGCCTCACCGCGGGCGAGGCGAAGCTCAACCTGGACGGGATGACGGGCGGAACCCCGGTCAACGTCTCGATGGGCTTCGGCCAGCTCAACATCAGCGTGCCCAAGGACACCACCGCCACCATCGTCCCGAACGTCAAGGCCGGCCAGATCGTCGTGCACCGGCCGGGTGAGGACAAGGCCGTCCACAGCGGCGTCAACGCCGAGAACGCGCAGCCGATCACCGTCGGCAGCGGCCCCAACGCCGTCACCGTGAACGTCACGATGGTGGGCGGCGAGATCGTCGTCACCCAGGAGTCCTGATGACCGACCCCACTGCCCCAACGCCCCAGGACGCCGACACCACCCAGGCCGTCCCCACCGAGGCGACCCAGCACCTTCCCGCCCAGGGAACCGGCTCCACGGCCTGGACCACGTGGGTCCCCGCGTCCGAGCAGCGTCCACCGAGCGCGCCGAGTACCTGGTCGCCCCCACCGGGCGGAAGTCCGTGGACCCCGCCGCCGGCACCGCCGACCACTCCGGCACCGGTCGCCACACCGGCCCCGATGGCCCCACCGGCTCAGCCCACGCCGAAGCCTCATGTGACCTACCTGCCGCCGCCCTCCGGTCCTAACTGGGGCCTCGTCCTCATCGGCGTCGTCTTCGGGCTGGTCGGAGCGGGCGTCGTCGCGAACCAGCTGACGGGGTTCCAGATCTCGAGTGTCAGCGAGATGGGTCCGAGCGTCCTCGTCCTCGGCGGCCTCGCCTGCGCGCTGCTGGGGCTGGTCGGCATCCTCACCCGCCGTCGCCGGGGCTGAGGTCGGCCAGCAGCTCGCGCGTGCCCACCGCCAGCGGCAGCCCGTCCAGTTCCGCCGGCGCGAACCACGCCGAGGCCGCTGTCGTCCCGTTGACGTCATGAACCACGGGTTCCGTGGGCGACGGACACGTCGCGAGATACACGAGTCGAACCGCGTGAAAGTCCTCCAGCCGACCGCTCGGCGCGCGCCCGACCCAGTGCCGCGTCGTCACCGCACCGATCCGGTCGACCTCCACGCGCTGGCCGGTCTCCTCCCACACCTCGCGGTGCAGGGCCGCTTCGGGCTGCTCGCCGGGGTCGAGCCCGCCGCCGGGGAAGCCCCAGGTACCGGCCGCATTGGTGAGCGCGGAGTTCTGGGCGAGCAGGACCCCTCGCGCGCTCCAGACGATCGCGTACACCGCCACCCGCTGCAGGACCACCGGCTCCTCACCCGGCTCGAGCCGAAGGCCCTCATCCCGGGGCACCTCGCCGTCCTTCCGGAGCGTCCCGGATCCGGCCAGGACCTCGTAGAAGACCGAAACCGTATGCGGGTTCGCCTCTCCCACAACGAGACTCGGGCCTTGCGCCGCATACCCTTGGCGAGCCAGCAGGCGCAGCGGGTCGTCCCCGTGGGCCAGCCGCTCCCGGACCCGTTCGACACCGGAACCGTCGACGCCGACGACCCAGACCGCCGTACCGCTCACGCGCGGACCGCGGCCCCGACCGCGCGGAGGTACTCCGCCTCCGCCAGCTCGGCCACCTGCGGCCAGTCCTGCACCGGCGGCTGGTCGAGGTTGTGAGCACGCATCCGAGCGCGCAGCGCGTCGTCGGCCGCGAGCCGCGCGAGCGCCACCCCCATCGCGTCGTCGTCCCCCGCGAGGAACCCGTTCACCCCGTCCTCGACGAACTCCCCCACTCCCGAACCCGACCTCGCGACCACCGGCAGCCCGCTGGTCCGGGCCTCGAGGGCGGCGATCCCGAACGACTCGAGGCGGGCCGGCGAGATGTAGACGTCCGCAGTCGCGTACCGCTCGCGCACCGACGACCGGGGAACCCGCCCCGGCAGACTCACCCACGAAGCCATGTCGTGCTCCGCCAGGTACCGCTCGACGCTTCCCCGGTCCGGTCCCTCACCCAGGACCTCCAGCGCAATCCGGCGGTCCGGCGGCACCACCGAGCGCACCTCTCGCATCACCCGCATCAGCGGCACCGGCCGTTTCCGGTTGGCGAGCCGCATCGCCGTGACGAACCGCACCACCCCGTCGTCGGGGCGCGCCGACACCGGCCGCCACGCCGCCACGTCGATCCCGTTGGGCAGCACGGCGACCGGACCAGCCGAGCCCAGCACCCGCCGCAACGGAGCCGCCGCGACATCGGACACCGCGCTCATCGCCATCCCCCGCGCGGCCCAGCGGCGGACCACTCCGAGCAACGAGACCACGGACGCGAACCGGTCGAGCATGCAGTGCCAGGTCATCGCCGTAGGCAGGCCGAGCCGCATGGTCAGGAACGCCGAGTCGACCGCGAACGGGCTCACCACCCCCATGTGCACGTGGGCTACGTCGAACGCAGCCAGCCGGTCGCGCATCCGCAGCGGGGCCAGCGGGTTGACCGGCAGGTCCCACGGCAGCCGGAGCGCCATCCGGTGCACGGTGATCCCGTCGACCTCCTCGGTGGCGCCGTGCCGCTCCCCGTGCGTTCCGGGAGTCGCCGTGAAGACTTCCACGTGGTGCCCACGCGCCGTGAGCTGCGCCGCAAGGTCGTGGACCTGGACCTCGATCCCGCCGAGCCGCGGCAGGTAGCAGTCCGACAGGAGGGCGACCTTCACGGTTCCGAGGATGTCATGGGTCAGAATGGCGACCACATGGCACGGACACTGGTGGCGTTCCACGCCCACCCCGACGACGAGGCGCTGCTCACCTCCGGCACGATGGCGCGGGCCGCCGCCGAGGGTCACCGCGTCGTCCTCGTCGTCGCGACGGACGGCGGTCTCGGGCTCGCCGCGTCCGAGTTCGTCGGGCCCAGCGACACCAAGCTGGGCTCGGTCCGGATGGCCGAGCTCCAGGCCAGTGCCCACGCACTCGGCACCGCCCGCGTCGAGACCCTCGGGTATGCGGACAGCGGGCTCGGTCCTGAGACCCTGCCGGACCCGCCGGGCCGGGTCCGGTTCGTTCGAGCGGACCCCGAGGAGGCCGCGGAGCGGCTGGCCGCCATCCTTCGCGAGGAGCAGGCCGACGTGCTGCTGACCTACGACGCGAACGGCGGCTACGGCCACCGCGACCACGTCAAGGTCCACCACGTCGGAGCCCGCGCGGCCGAGCTGGCCGGCACCCCGCGCGTGCTGCAGGCCACCGTGCCGCGAGATCTCATCGTCCGCGCGATCCGGTTGGCCACCAAGGTGTACCGGTTCCCCCCGGAGTTCGACCCGACGTCGTTCGAGCGGGCCTACAGCCCGAAGGCCGCGGTCACCCACCGGATCGGGGTCCGCCGGTATGCGTCGCAGAAGCGGGCGTCGATGCGCGCCCATGCGTCGCAGGCCTCGGCCGACGGCGGAGCCGACCGGACGCTGGCCGCCTTCCTGCGCATACCGCGTCCGCTGTTCGACCTCGTCTTCGGGCGGGAGTGGTACGTCGACGCCGCGCGGCCGGCCGGAGCGGGGGTGGCCCGTGGCATCTTCGACTGAGATCAGCGCTCCCGCCGTCGCCGTGTCGGAACCGCGCAAGCGGCGGGTCCCCTGGCTGCGCGCGCTCCAGGTCGTCGGCGGGCTCGGGCTGGCGGTCGGCCTGCTCGGCTGGGCGCTGCCCTACTTCGCCCACACGACGTGGGGCGACGTGTGGGCCGTCCTGCGCGGGATCCCGCTGACCACTGCCTTCGGGCTGTTCCTGCTCATGGTGCTCGGTCTGTGGCTCTACACCTTCACGTTCACCGGTTCGCTCCCCCACCTGCCGCACGTCAAGGCGTTCATCGTCAACATCTGCGGCTCGGCGGTCGGCAACCTGCTGCCGGCCGGCGGCGCGGCGGGGGCGGCCGCGACCTACAAGCAGCTGCGGTCATGGGGCCACTCGCGGCGGGCCATCTCGACCTCGCTCATCGTCACCGGCGTCTGGAACATCATGGCCCGGCTGTTGCTCCCGATCATCGGCATCGCGCTGATGCTCTTCTTCGCCGGTGACCTCAACCCGGCGGTGATGCGGGCCGCGGCGATCGGCGCGGTCGGTGGCGTCATCGTGCTCGCCGTCTTCATCACCATGCTCGCCTCGGAGAACGCCTGCCGGGTCATCGGGCGCTGGCTGGAGCGGACTTTCCGGTTCCTCCCGTTCGTCCGGAACGCGGAGCCGAGCCTCGGGCAGCACGTCCTCGACCAGCGCCACCAGACGATCGCCGTGGTCCGGCACGGCTGGCTCTCGATGACCTTCGGGCTGGTCGGCTTCTTCGGGATGAACTACCTGCTGTTCTGGTTCTGCATGAACACCGTGGGAGTGCAGTTCGCGTTCCCCTACATGTTCTTCGCCTTTGCCCTGAGCCGGCTGCTGACCAGCGTCACCGTGACTCCGGGCGGCGTCGGCGTGTCCGAGACCGGCGTCGCCGCACTACTCGTCGGCTGGGGTGCCGACCCCGCCCAGGCCACGGCGGGGGTCGTCCTCTACTCGCTGTACGTCCACTTCCTCGAGGTACCGCTGGGCGCCATCGGCTGGCTCGCATGGTGGCTCGGCCCGAAAGCGGATCAGTCCCAGGGCGTTTCGTTGCCGGTCACGAGCGGCACGAACACGTAGCAGCCGAGGTCCTCCTGCCGGCCGAGCGCGTCGACGCGTAGCAGCTGGCCCTCGACGGGCACGACCATGAGGCCACTGCCGTCGAGCTGGTCGACCAGCTCGCGGGGAACCTCGTGGGCCTGCGCCGACACGAGGATCCGGTCGAACGGCGCCTCCTCGGGCAGGCCGAGCACGGGTCCGGCCCGGCGCACCGTCGCCCACGGCAGGCCGGCGGCCGCCACCGCACGACCACCGTCGTCGACGAGCTCCGCGATCCGTTCCACACCGACCACGCGCCCGGTCTCCCCGACCAGGCGGGCGAGCAGCACCGTCGTCCAGCCGGACCCGGAGCCCACGTCGAGGACGCGCATACCGGGTCGAACCCGCAGCGCCCGCAGCATCGCCCGTACCGTGGTCGGCTGACTGTTGGTCTGCCCGTAGCCGATCGGCAGCGCACGGTCGAGGTCGGCGTACTGCTGCTGTCCCCGGGGCAGGTGGTTGGCGCGCGGGGTCGCCGCGATCGCCGCCTCGACGGCGTCGCGTTCCGTCTTCCCCGCAGGGGTGGCGTGACGCCAGCCCATCCAGTGAGTATGCCGCCGTCGTCAGCTTCGCGCAGCCCGCTCGCCGGCGACCACCCGGCCGGCCTGCACGACGTAGGCCAGGCGGCTCTCGGCCAGCACGGTGATATCGGCCACCGGATCCGTGTCGGTGATCACGAGGTCGCCGGCCGCACCCGGCGCCACCACGCCCAGCTCGCCCTCGCGCTGGAGCAGTGCCGCCGCCACCGTCGTCGCGCCGCGGATGACGTCGATCGTGGGGATGGTCCGCGCGCGGATCGCGAGCTCGCGGGCCTGGTACCGGTGCATGCCGCCGAGCAGGTCGGTCCCGTATGCGGGGTTGACGCCGGCCGCGTGGGCCCGGCCGAGCGCGTCGTGGGCCTGGTCGAGAATCGCTGCGACCTTGGCCCAGCTGTCCTGCGAGAGGCCGTGGTCGCGGCCCTCCTCCTGGAGCGCCCAGTAGGTCACGAGGTTCATCGTGAGGAACGCTCCGTGCTCCTTGACGACGGCCAGCGCCTCGTCGTCGACGAGGTTCGCGTGCTCGATGCCGCGAACGCCGGCCTGGACGGCGCGGGCGATCGCCCGACCGGTGTAGGCGTGCGCGGTCACGTACCGGTAGGCCGCCTCGGCCTCCTCGACCACCGCCTCGATCTCGGCGACCGAGTACTGCGTCGAGTCGATCCGGTCGGTGGGTGACGCCACACCGCCGCTGGCCATGATCTTCACGTGGTGAGCGCCCTTGCGGAGCTCGTCCCGCGCGGCGATCCGGACCGCCGTGACGCCGTCGGCAATGCGGCTGATCCCCGGGCGGGTCGGGTGGTACTCGTCGGCGACCTGACCTCGCGACCGCGGATCGCCGTGACCCCCGGTCTGCGAAAGTGCCTTGCCACCGAAGAAGATTCGCGGACCGCGGACCAGGCCCTCGCGCTGAGCGTCGTGGATCCCGTAGTCGGCGCCGCCCACGTCGCGGACCGTCGTGAACCCCCGCTCGAGCATGCCGTCGAGGATGCGAGCCGTCCCGAACGCCACGTAGGTCGGCGAGAGCTCGGGGAGGTGGGCGAGGTCGGCCGTCACCGCAGTGACGTGGACGTGCGCGTCGATGAGGCCGGGCAGGACGTAACGACCGGTCGCGTCGAGGGTGTCGACGCCGGGGTTCGGCTCCAGCTGCGGGCCGACCTCGGTGATGAACCCGTCCCGGATCCGGACGTCGCCGGTGCGCCACTCGCCCGTAACGACATCGAGGAACTGACCGCCATGGACGAGGAGGTCGCCGGGGCTGGCCGTCATGCCGACATGCATACCGGATCGAAGCCCCGCGGCCCCCTGACCGCGGGGCCCGGCGGCGCCCCGGCACACCCCCCAATGCGTGCCGGGGCGCCGTGAGCGCCCCCCGAGGTGGTCGTGGACGCACGCCCCACAGCGAACGGTAGACCGGTCCGCCAGCCCGTCCCATCGTCCGATCGGCCGACCGGCCCGTAGGTGGTCCGGATGAGTCATTCCGCTGGACGCTTCGGCAAGTCAGGCTCGATTCATGCCCACAGACCGGGGCGACGACACCCGGTTGACCGATGCGCGACTGGCAGCCGAGATCGAGCTGCTCGGCCGGGTGATCGCCATCGCCGCCGAGCACGATAGCGCTCTCACCGCCGCCGAGGTCGACGAGGCGCTGGGGCCAGCGGACGACGAGGACTGAGCCGGAGCTCAGCGGGAGTCGACGGTGATGTCGCCTGACGCCGTCCGCACGTCGATCCGGTTCGTCGCGTCGGTCTGGCGTGGCACGTTGACGTCGACATCGCCTGAGGTGGTGTTGGCGTCCACCGCGTAGGTGTCGCCCCGCGGTACCCGAAGGTCGATGTCCCCGGAGACCGACTCAGCGGTGAGCTGGGTGGGAGCGGAGCTCAGGTGAAGGTCCATGTCCCCGCTTCCGGTCTCACTCCTGAAGTTCGCCGTGCTGATGTTGGCATCGACGTCGCCCGACACCGCGTCGAGGGACACATTCCCCAGCCGACCGGACAGCTCCACGTCTCCCGAACCGGTCCGCACCGTCACCGCCACCGCCGCGGGCACCCGGATCTCGTAGTCGACATCGCAGACCGTGGTGCAGTCCGGGGTGATGGTGAGCGTGTCGCCCTGCCAGGTCTCGCCGCCGACCTGGGTGCCCTCGTCACCGCGGAACCGGCGGATCACCTCGACGGTGCCGTCTCGGGCGCCAGCGCGGACCGTGACGTCGCCGCTCTGCGTCTCCACGTCGAGCGCACTGATCGCACGCGTCAGCACGGAACGCTGTTCGACCCGCGGCGAGCTGTTGACGGCGATCGCGGTGCCCGCTCCGGCGACCACCAGCGCGCCGGCCGCGAACACCGCGATCCGTCGGGGACGTCGGGACCGGACCGGTGCGGGCGCCGGGGCGGTTGTTGGCGCGGGGGCGGTTGTGGGCGGCGGGTCGACACGGTCCTGAGGGGGCGGTGGCCAGGTCGGACTGTCCTGAGGTCCTGTCGAGCTCACGATGGTCCCTTCACCCGAGGAGCGGGAAGCGATCTGCTTCGGCTCTCAGCGTCGCACGGTCCAGGCTGGACAGGCATACGACTGTTCGGTCATGCCACGAGGCGGCGGACCTGTCGCGAGCGGGCCTGGTTGGCGAGCGTGTCGTCGAGGTCGCCCGGCTCGAAGGGACGGCCGGTGGCCAGCTGGGCCGCGCGTCCGATGAGGTGGTCGGCCAGCCGCGGGTTGGCCGGGAGGATCGGCCCGTGCAGGTAGGAGCCGATGACGTGATCCGTGACCGCACCCTCCGTGCCGTCGGATCCGTTGTTGCCGCGGCCGGCTCGCACCCGCCCGAACGGGGCCTGCCCAGCGCCGAGAACCGTTGCGCCGGAATGGTTCTCGAACCCGACAACCTCGCCGAACTCGGTGTCGAGGACGATCCCGCCGATCATCCGCGTGGGGTTGCCGCGCGTCGTCACGTCGAGGATGCCGAGCCCGGGCAGCTCTTGCCCGTCGACGGTGATGAAGGCGTTGCCGAAGAGCTGGTACATCCCGCAGATCATGATCATCGGCGTCCCCTCGGCAGCCAGGCTGCGGAGCCGGTCACCGATGACCGCGAGGTCGTCCTCGACGCGGCTCTGCCCGGAGTCCTGACCCCCGCCGCCCATGAGGAGGTGGGGCGTGTCCGGCAACGTCGAGCCCGGGTCGTGGTTGTGGACCCGCACCTCGTACCCGTGCCGACGGATCCGCTGCGCGAGGCACCGGGTGTTGCCGAGATCGCCGTAGATCGACATCTCGCGCGGGTACAGGTGGACGAGGTCGATGGTGCCCTTGCTGGTCACGCGCCCTCCTCGCCGAAGCCGGCCAAGCCGTACCGCGCGGCCAGCAACCGCCGCAGCCGCATCATCGCCGTGTAGGTGCAGAAGATCCGACGCGGCTCGGCCGGGTGCTCGGCCAGCAGCCGGTCCAGCGCGCGCTCGAGGTCGGGTTCGACCGCGCCGACAGTCACGTCGTCGTAGTCGAGTCGGAGGGCCATGTCGTAGGCGCGGACGCCGGACGTCAGCGTGACGCCGCTGTCGCGCAGCGACTCGAACGACACGTCGTAGAGCCAGGACACGTCCTGGCCGTCGGCGTAGTCGTCGTTGATGGCGACCATCGTGGTCACCGGTTCCGCGTGGTAGGTGCCGAGCGCGACGGTGAACCCGGCCGGGTTCTTGACGAGGACGAGCTCGAGCGGATGGCCGCCGGCGTCGATGACCTCGCCGCGCCCGAACGGCGGAGTCACGGCGCGCAGCGCCTCCTCGGCCGTGATCGCCCGGAAGGCCTCGCCGAGAACCAGCCGCGCGGTGGTCGTCGCCGCCGTGGCGTTGATCATCGCCGCCAGGCCGCGCTGCTTGAGCGCGAGCGGTCCAACGGTCTCGGAGCCGAAGTCGATGCGGAAGTCGCTGGCGCCCAACGGATGCAGCAGGCCGTCGTCCGGCGATGGCAGAGGCGGAGCGAACGCGTCGTCGAACCGGGCGTCCGCCTCGTGCAACGGTGGAAGGTCCGCCGCCACCGCCGGGTCGATGCCGAACCACCGGGTCGTCACGCCGGGCCGGAAGCCGGACTCGTCCAGGCGGGCGACGAACGAGTCGTCCCGGTTCCGGACAACGCCGGTGGACGTTCCGGCGGCCAGGGTGCCGAGCAGCTTGGCCGTCGTGTCGATCTCGGCGAACCGGTCCAGCTGGTCGCGGGCGACGTTGAGCAGCAGCGCATGAGTAGGGGTGACGACCTTGGCGAACTGGAGCGCGTGCCACTCGTCGAGCTCGAGCACGGCCACATCGGCGTCGAGGCGGCCGGTCAGCGGCAGGTCGCCGAGCATCGCCGAGATGACGCCGCGGGTGAAGTTGCTGCCGGTCGGGTTGCTGAACACCCGCTTGCCGTGGGCCCGCAGGATGGCGGCGAGCATCTTGGTGGTGGTCGTCTTGCCGTTGGTCCCCGTGACGACGACGATCCCGTCCTCCACCCCGGACAGCGCATGGGCCAGCAGCTGCGGGTCGATCCGCTCCGCGACGAGGCCCGGCATCGCCGAGCCGCCACCCCCGCGGACCCGGGCGGCCGCGCGCGCGGTCTTCCCGGCCACGATCGCGGCGGTCGTCCTCAGCACGACCCAAACCCTACGGTGTCGGACCGGACGGCCCGGGGTACGCATCCGGCATGACAACGACCACCCCTGGCCTCCGCGACCTCGGCGACGAGGAGTTCGTGCAGCTGACGACGTTCAAGCGCTCCGGCGCCCCGGTCCGCACGCCGGTCTGGGTCGTCCCCGACGGCGACGCGCTGCTGGTGACCACGCCGTCGGGGAGCGGCAAGGTCAAGCGGCTGCGTCAGGACTCGCGGGTAGAGCTGCGGCCGTGCAGCCGTCGCGGGCACGTGGAGTCGGGGGCACCGAGGTTCACCGCAGTAGCGGCGCTGGACCCGGATCCCGACGCCTACGAGCGGGAAGCGGACCGGTTCGCGACCAAGTACGGCTGGCAGTACCGCATCGCGATGGTCGTCGAACGGGTCATCGTCGCGGTGCGCCGGACCACCGGTCCGGCCCGGCGGATCGTGCGGATCACCCCCGCCGAGGCAACTCCGGGGTTGCCAACGCCGGCAAACTAGGCAACCATCTGGTTGCATGGAGAACACCAACACTCTGGCCGACCGGATCGAGCGGTCGGTCGCCATCAACGCAAGACCGGAACGGGTCTGGGCGATCATCAGCGAACCCGGCTGGTGGATCAACGAAGGCACCATCCGGCCGCACCGGATCGACGACCAGGGCGACGGCGTCGTCGTCGTCCACGACGAGACCCACGGGGCCTGGCGCCTCCGCATCGAGCGCCTCGACCCACCTCGGTATGCGGCGTTCCGCTGGCTCGGCCGCGAAGGCGAGGCCGGAGCCGGGACGCTGACCGAGTTCTGGGTCGAGGACGCCGCCGACGGCGTAACCCTCCGGGTCGTCGAAAGCGGCCTCGACAACGTCCCCGAGGCGGAGCGCGAGAGCTACCTCCGCGAGAACACCTCCGGGTGGGAGACCGAGCTCGCTGCCGCCCGCACGGCGGCGGAGGCGTGACGAATCCTCCTGGGCCGGTGGCCGTCTTCGCGGCCCTCGGCGACCCGACCCGGCAGCGGCTGCTCCAAGCGGTCGCTGCCGGTGAGCCGTCGGCCGCCGACCTCGCCGGGCTGCTCGCCATCACCCGCCAGGCGGTCGAGAAGCAGCTGCGGGTCCTCGAGCAGGCCGGCCTGGTCCGCCGGGAACAGCTGGGCCGGCGGGTCCGGTTCGCGGTCCGAGCGCAGACCCTCTCGGATACGGCTCACTGGCTCAGCGCCCTCGCCGACACCTGGGACCACCGCCTCGCGTCGGTCAAGGCGCTCGCCGAGGCCCCCGAACAGCGGAGCTAGCCGACCTCAGCGGCTCGCCGCGACCGCCTCACGGACCAGCGCCTTCAGGGCGGCCTCGGGTGGTTTAGCGCCCTCGGGAAAGTCGATGGCGCGGACGCTCTTGCTGTCGAGACGCGTGTTGAACAGCTGCTTCGGGTCCTTCAGCTCGGCACCCTTGGGGAACGTCAGCCGTACCGCGTTCTTAAGCATCTCGCCGATGCAGAGGTTGCTGCCGTCGAGAGTCCACACCGCCACGCCTTCGGGCCGGGACGGCTTCTTCCACTTGACGTCCTCGTCGATGGCCGGGTCTGCCGCCAGGACGATCCCGCGGAGCCGCGAGAGCAGCTCCCCGTGCCAGTCGTCGGCATTGCGGATGATCGCGTCGATCTCCTGCGCAGCGGTTCCCGACATGTCCATCCCGCTCCGTCACTCCCACTCGATGGTGCCCGGCGGCTTCGACGTGATGTCGAGAACCACCCGGTTGATCTCACGCACCTCATTGGTGATCCGCGTCGAGATCCGGGCCAGCACGTCGTAGGGAACCCGGGTCCAGTCGGCGGTCATGGCGTCTTCGGACGACACCGGCCGCAGCACCACTGGATGCCCGTAGGTCCGGCCGTCACCCTGCACCCCCACCGACCGCACGTCGCCCAGTAGCACGACGGGGCACTGCCAGATCGACCGGTCCAGCCCGGCCGCGGTCAGCTCGGCACGGGCGATCGCGTCCGCCCGCCGCAGCACGTCCAGGCGGTCCGCCGTGACCTCGCCGACGATCCGGATGCCCAGCCCGGGCCCCGGGAACGGCTGCCGCCAGACGATGACCTCGGGTACCCCGAGCTCGAGCCCGACCGCGCGCACCTCGTCCTTGAACAGTGACCGCAGCGGCTCCACCAACGTGAACTGGAGGTCGTCCGGCAGCCCGCCGACGTTGTGATGCGACTTGATGTTGGCCGCGCCCTCGCCGCCACCGGACTCGACCACGTCGGGGTACAGCGTCCCCTGGACGAGGTACTCCACCGGGTGTCCCTCCGACGACGCCGAACCGACGACGTCCCGCGCCGCCTGCTCGAAGACCCGGATGAACTGGGCCCCGATGATCTTCCGCTTCTCCTCGGGGTCGGACACGCCCTCCAACGCGGAGAGGAACTGGGCGCGCGCATCGACGACGACGAGGTTCACCCCAGTAGCCGCCACGAAGTCCTTCTCGACCTGCTCGGCCTCGCCCTCGCGCAGCAGCCCGTGGTCGACGAACACGCAGGTCAGCTGGTCGCCGACGGCCCGCTGCACCAGTGCCGCCGCCACCGACGAGTCGACCCCGCCGGACAGTGCACACAGCACCCGCGCGTCACCCACCTGGGCGCGCACCTCCGAGACCAACGTGTCCACCACATTGGCCGGTGTCCAGTCGGCCGCCAGCCCGGCCCCACGCCACAAGAAGTTCTCCAGCACCCGCTGGCCGAACTCCGAGTGCATGACCTCCGGGTGCCACTGCACGCCGTAGAGGCGTCGCGAGTCGTCCTCGAACGCGGCCACGGGTGCCCCGTCGGTGGAGGCCGTCACCCGCATACCCGCCGGCGCCTCGGTCACCGAGTCGCCGTGAGACATCCACACCGACTGGTTCGCCGGCTGCCCCTCGAACAGGGTCGAGGAGCGGACGACAGCGGGGGTATGCCCGTACTCGCCCGTCCCCGTGTGGGCCACGGTGCCGGCGAGCGCCTGAGCCATCGCCTGGAACCCGTAGCACATCCCGAACACCGGAACCCCGGCGTCGAGGAGAGCCCGGTCGAGCGCCGGCGCCCCGTCCGCATACACGCTCGATGGTCCGCCGGAGAGGATGATCGCCGCCGGGTCCCGCTCGAGCAGCGACGCGACGGAGGCCGTGTGCGGCACCACCTCGCTATACACCCGCGCCTCGCGGACGCGGCGCGCGATCAGCTGCGCGTACTGCGCGCCGTAGTCGACGACGAGGACCGGCCGGGCCTGAAGCGCGTCGTCCACGCGTTCACCCTATCCGGCGGTCTGCTCGTCCCCCGCGAAGTACGCGCGCGACAGGAGCGCCTCCGTGGACCGCGTGACGCGGGCCTCGGCGACGAACGGCAGGATCGGCACGAACCCGGTCAGCAGGTTGAGGACGATCCGCTTCAGCCCCCACGCGCACTTGAACCCGAGGTTGGCGATCGACACCGCGTAGGCGAGGTAGATGACCCCGTGGATCGGGCTCCAGATCGCCGAGAAGCTCGGATTCTGCGGCGGACCGTACTTGACGAACATCGCCGCCAGAAGGACGAACAGCGCGATGCCCGCGATGACCGCCATAACCCGGTAGAAGCGCAGCGCCGTGCGGATCTGGGCCGGCTTCGCCAGGGTGGTGGGGTACGTGCTCACGTGGTGGCTCCCGCGGGTTGGTTCGAGGTGGCGGCCGCCTGCTCGCGGCGGTGGTCGTCGCGCACCATCCTCCACCACATGTAGACGGCGAACAGACCGAAGACCCACCACTGCAGGGCGTATGCCGCATTGCGCCAGGTCAGGCCGGTGGGGATCGGCGGTGGTGGTACCCGCTGCACTCCGGGGCTGACGTCCGGAGACTCCGCCGTGACGAAGACGAACGCGTTGTAGAGCTCGCCCGGCCAGAGGTTGACCAGCCGGGCGAGGTCGACCGAGCCGAGCTGCCCCGGCGCCAGAGGGCCGCCCGACGAGGCCGGCGACTCGCCTGGGGCCAGCGTGCCGCTCACCGTCACCGGCCCGTTCGGCGATGGTGCTGGTCCCGTGCCCGAGCCGTCGGTGACGAACCCCCGCAGGACCGCGATCCGCGCCCCCGACCCGTCGACGACGAGGGGGGTGACGACCCACCAGCCCGGGACGTCGTCGAGGCGGCGACCGGCTACCAGCACCTGGCCGCTGGGGTCGTAACGTCCGGTCATTGTCACCGGCCGACCCGACGCCTCCGCCGGGAAGGGGGTATGTGGTGTGAGCACCTGGTCGAGCGCGACGGGCGTCTGCGACGGCGCCTTGGCGATCGCCTCACGCGCGGCGTCGTCACGGGCCACGCTGAGCTGCCACAGGCCGAGGAAGGTGAACGCCACGAGCAACACGACGAGCGCCCCGAGAAGCCCCAGCCAGCGCGGCTTGAGCATCGTCCTCAGCACCGTTCAAGGCTAAGCGACCTGCGGGTATGCGTCGCCCGCCGAGGGTTCGACAGGAGCCGCCGGTGTGGCACCCTGTCCCCCGTGAGTGCCCGCCCCAGCACGTCGCGCGCCCTTCTCGGCGCCCTCGCGGTCACAGTCGTCAGCGTCGTCCTCGGCGGGTGTGGGGGCGGCGACCCGGTGACGCCGCGAACCACGACGATCACCATCACGCCGACCCCGACCGCTGCCGCGACCACGTCGACGACGACCACGACCACGGCTCCGGCGGCGACCCCGCCGAAGACCTACCAGCAGGCCATGCAGCACTTCGCCGCGGGCAAGGTCGACACGGCGGCGAAGGCGCAGTTCACCAGCCCGACCGGCAACATCTACTGCTCCATCGCGGCGTCCGGGGACGTCCCGCCGGGCTGCGAGGTGCGCGACGGCCGGATCAACCCGCCGGCCGGCACCTGCGACTCGGGTGGCGGCGGAGCCAAGGACGTCGGCCGGATCGAGTGGAGCGGCGACACCCCCAAACCGGTCTGCAACAGCGACACGATGATCCAGCCGGGCGCGACGGTGCTCCAGTACGGCTCGATCGCGCAAGTGCAAGGTTCCCCGTTCCAGTGCGTCAGCGAGACGATCGGGATGACCTGCATCAACACGGCCGGCAAGAAGGGATTCTTCCTGGCGAAGGGCGCCTACAACCTGTTCTGACGCCCTACCGTGCCTTCGTGGGAGCCGGACGCGACGCATACGAGGAACCCCTGGAGCGGGCGCACGAGCTCGCCCTCGACTGGATCGTGTCGCTCGACACCCGGCGGATCGCGCCCGCGACCAACGCGGATGCGGTACGGACCGCCCTCGACGGGCCGCTGGCCGAGGACGGTGCCGACCCGACCGCGGTCGTCGACGAGCTGGCCGCCGCGGCCGAGCCCGGCCTCATGGCCATGCCCTCCGGTCGGTTCTTCGGCTGGGTCATCGGCGGTAGTCTCCCCGCCGCCCTCGCCGCGGACTGGCTGGTCAGCGCCTGGGACCAGAACGCGGCACTCCGGTATGCCACGCCGGCGGCGGCCGCGATCGAGGAGACCGCGAGCGCCTGGCTGCTCGACCTGCTGGGGCTGCCGCCCGGGAGTGACGTCGGGTTCGTCACCGGGGCGACGATGGCCAACTTCACCGCGCTCGCGGCGGCGCGACACCGGGTACTCGAGGAGGTGGGCTGGGACGTCAACCGGCTCGGCCTGACCGGTTCGCCGCGGATCCACGTCCTCGTCGGCGCCGAGCGCCACGACACGGTGGACATCGCGCTGCGCTACCTCGGTCTTGGCGAACCGACACCGGTCGCCGCGGACGACGAGGGTCGGCTCCGTGTCGACGCGCTGGCCGAGGCCCTCGACGCTTTGCCCGCGGGAGCGCCGGTCATCGTCTGCCTCCAAGCCGGCAACGTCCACTCGGGCGCGTACGACCCGTTCGCCGAGGCGATCCCGCTGGCCCACGAACGACGCGCCTGGGTGCACGTCGACGGGGCGTTCGGGCTGTGGGCGGCGGCCAGCCCGCGGTTCGATGGGCTGACCGCCGGCCTGTCGGACGCCGACTCGTGGGCGACCGACGCACATAAGACGCTCAACGTCCCCTACGACTGCGGGGTGGTCGTGGTCCGCAATCCCGCGGCGGTCCGGAGCACGTTCGGCGTTCACGCGAGCTACCTGGTGCACGACGCCGTCGGACCGGGTGACATGGAGGACAAGGTCCCGGAACTGTCCCGCCGGGCGCGGGGCATCCCCGTGTGGGCGGCGCTGCGCTCGCTCGGGCGCACCGGCGTCCGCGAGCTCGTCGAGCGGTTGGCCGACCGGGCTGCGGCGCTCGCCAACGGCGTACGGGAGCTGGACGGGGTCGAGGTGCTCAACGACGTCGTCTTCACCCAGGTGTGCTTCGCGTTCCCCGACGACGCCCGGACCCAAGAGGTGGGCGCGCAGCTGATCGAGGACGGCAGCGTCTGGATCTCCGGCTCGCGGTGGCGCGACCGGGCGGTCCTGCGGATCTCGGTGAGCAACTGGTCGACCGACGAGTCCGACGTGGCGCGGACCCTGGAGACGGTTCGCCGGGCTGCGGGCTGAGGCGCCGGCTCAGGCGCCGGGGACCAGCTCGACGTGCGGCCGCGCGCCCAAGGCGGCCCAGTCGCCGCTGATCCGGCTGGCCGTCTCGAGCAGTCGCGGCAGGTGCACGGTCAGGAGGCGCTCGGTCGTGGTCTCGGCGGCGTGCACCGTGACGTTCATGGCGGCGCGCACCCGCCCGGAACCGTCCCGTACCGGTGCCGCCACGGAACGGACTCCCGGAGCAAGCTCCTCGTCGGCCAGCGCCCAGCCCTGGGCGCGGATCCGAGTCAGCTCCCGCCGCAGGTCCGCGATCGGGCGCGGCGCCACGGCGGGCAGCCCGGACCGCGACGGCTCCGCCAGCACCGCCCCGACCTCGTCCTCCGGCAGTGCCGCCAGCAGCACCTTGCCCTGGGACGTCCGCTCGGCGGGGAACCGCGTCCCGATGTCGACCCGCAGCGCGATGATCTTCGGCACCGCCACCCGGGCGACGTAGACGATGTCCGACCCGTCGAGCTGGGCCATCGACGAGGACTCACCGGTCTGGTGGACGAGTGCCTCCAGGTGCGGTCGGGCGACCTCCCACAGCCCGAGCGACGAGGTGTATGCCGTGCCCAGCCCGAGGACCCGCGGCGTCAAGGCATACCCGCCGTCCTCGACGCGCACGTAGCCGAGCTCCACCAGGGTCAGCAGCAGCCGACGGGCCGTCGGCCTGGCCAGGTCGGCGGCGACCGCGACCTCGCTGAGCGTCATCGTGCGCCGGCGGGCGTCGAAGCAGGCGAGCACGTCGAGGCCGCGGGCGAGGGCCTCGACGAAGTCCGGTCCGCTGCCCCGTCCAGCCATGGCTCGTGAGTACGGTCAGCCGGCCGAGTCGCCGAACATCGACTCGCGGGCCTCGCGGGTCGAGGACGACTTGTACTCGGTGTACGTGTAGGGGTTGTCGAGCACGGCGGAGTCCTCCGGCAGGTCGGGGAACATCCCCTTCTGCCAGGTCTCCTCGCCCATCTCCGAGCGCAGGTAGTCGACCGTGGACTCGATCGCTGCCCGGACGGCCGGCAGGTCGGCCCCGACGAGGCGACCGTCCCGTTTCACGACGACGCCGTCGACGAGCACGGTGTGAACGTCACCGCGCTGGGCCTGGAAGGCGACGTGACCGTAGGGGTTGAGCACGGGGAACGACACCGGCGAGTCGTCGTTCTTGAGCAGGACGACGTCGGCCTTGGCGCCGGCGGTCAGGCGGCCGAGGTCGTCGCGGCCGAGGTTCCTGGCGCCGCCGCGGGTCGCCCAGTCGACGACGTGCTCGGCCCGCAGGTGTGAGGCGGTCACCGTCTCGCCGCCGACGTGCGCCTCGAGGTGTTCCCGGGCCCGGTCGGCGCCGAGGGTGGTCCGCATCGCCGAGAAGAGGTCGCCGCTCCACCAGACGCTGGTGTCCATCGACAAAGAGACGGGGATGTCGAACTGGCGGACCTGCCAGGTGGGCGGGTAGCCCTGACCCGCACTCTGCTCGGACTCCGTCGCCACCGAGACGGAACCTCCGGTGGCGGCGATCCGCAGGTACGAGTCGGTGTCGAGGGTCGCGGCGTGGACGTACGTCGTCTCAGGCGTCATGAACCCGTGCTCGTGCATGAGCCGGATGCCGTCGTCGTTCGTCGCACCCCAGACGCCCGCATGCGTCGTCACGCGGAGCCCGAGCTCGCGGGCGACCTCGAAGGCCGCCTTCTCGGGGAAGGCGGGGTCTCCCGTGACGTCGAAGGCCATCTGCACGCCGAGGCGGTCGTCCTTGGCATCCCGCAGGCTGGTGAGGAACCGCTGAACCTCCGGCTGGGCGCTCCACTCCCACGGCCCGGCCTGGATGTTGCCGTAGGCCAGGACGAACCGGCCCGGGGTGCTCCGGAGCCCCTCGACCGCGGCCTCCGCGTGCTCCACGGTCTGGAGGCCGTGCGACCAGTCCACGACCGTCGTCACACCGGCGTCCAGGGCCTCCCAGGCCGCGAGGAGGTTGCCCGCGCGCATGTCCTCGGGGCGGAACCGACGGCCGTGCTCGAGGTAGTACCAGACGAAGTACTGGGTCAGCGTCCAGTCGGCGCCGTACCCACGCATCGCCGTCTGCCACATGTGCCGGTGCGTGTCGATCATCCCCGGCATGACGATGCCGCCGGTCGCGTCGACCTCTACCGCGCCGTCCGGGGCGGTGAGGCCGGTTCCCACCTCGGCGACCCGGTCGCCGACGACGAGGACGTCGGCATCGGTGAGGACGCGATGGCTGTCGTCCATGGTCAGGACGGTGCCGTTCCGGAACACGACGGCGGTGGGGGCAGGGTTCACGGCTCCTCCTCGAGTCGGCGACGCCGGGGCAGGACGTCTGCGGACGATCGTCCGCACTCCGGACGCTGCTGTCAAGGCTCCTCTTGACGGTCCCGACTCTGCTTGCGAGGCTGGCCACTGACGGACGGACGTTCGTCCGCATACCGAATGATCTCCAGGAGCCACCGTGCCGGACGCCGCCCGAGGCCCGCTCGACGGGATCCTCGTCGCGGACTTCTCCCGGATCCTGGCCGGCCCCTACGCGACGATGCTCCTCGCCGACCTCGGAGCCGACGTCGTCAAGGTCGAGGGACCGCGCGGCGACGACACCCGCTCGTGGCAGCCGCCTGTCCACGACGGCGTCTCGACCTACTTCCTCGGGGTCAACCGCAACAAGCGCTCGGTGGTCCTCGACTTCGCCGACCCGCACGACGGCGACCTCGCCCGCGAGCTGGCCCGCCGCGCCGACATCGTCGTCGAGAACTTCCGGCCCGGTGGCCTCGCCAAGTACGCCCTCGACTACGACTCGGTCGCCGCCACGAACCCGAGAGTCCTGTATGCGTCGATCTCCGGCTTCGGCAGCGGTGAGCAGGGCCGGGCGCTGCCGGGCTACGACCTCATCGTCCAGGCCATCTCCGGGCTGATGAGCCTCACCGGCGACGCCGACGGCGAGCCGTACCGCGCCGGGATCTCGGTGTTCGACGTGATGGCCGGGCTGCACGCGACGATCGGGCTGCTGGCCGCGCTGCACCGCCGCGACGAGACCGGCCAGGGGCAGCACGTCGAGGTCAACCTGCTGGCCTCGGCGCTCTCGGGGATGGTCAACCACACCAGCGCCTTCGTCGCCGGCGGCGTCGTCCCGTACCGGATGGGCAACAGCCACCCCAGCCTGTTCCCCTACGAGCCGCTCCCCTGCGCCGACGGCGAGCTGATCATCACCGCCGGCAACGACCTCCAGTTCCGGCGGCTCGTCGACGTCCTCGGGATCCCGGAGCTGGCCGAGGACCCGCGATTCGGCAGCAACCCCGACCGAACCGCCCGCCGCGAGGAGCTACGGCCGCTGCTCGTCGAGCGGCTCCGGACCCGGTCGCGGATGGACTGGTTCCGCGACCTCACCGCTGCAGGCGTCGCGTGTGGACCCATCAACACCGTCGATCAGGGCGTCGCCTTCGCCGAAGACATCGGGCTCGACCCGGTGGTCGAGGTCGGACCGTCCGGAACGTCGGTTCGCAGCGTCCGCAACCCGATCACCTTCTCCGCCACCCCGGCGAGCTACCGGTTCCCCCCACCGTCGCTCGACCAGCAGGGTCCCGAGATCCGCTCCTGGCTGGAGGAGGGCCGATGACCGAACCGCTCCGGGTACCCACCTCGCTCGGCACCTCCGACGCCGACCAGATCCGGCTGCTCGGCGAGGACCTCACCGCCGACCTCATGGGTCAGGTGGGGTTCGGCGAGCTGGCGTTCTGGCTGGTCGCGCTCCGCCGTCCGACGCCCTCCGAGGTCCGCGTCTTCGAGGCGGTCCTCGTGGCGCTGGCCGACCACGGCTTCACGCCCACGGCGATCGCGGCGCGGCTCACCTACCTGTCGGCGCCCGACTCGCTCCAGGGCGCGCTGGCCGCCGGACTGCTCGGCGGTGGCTCGCGGTTCCTCGGGGTGACCGAGGACTGCGGCCAGTTCCTCGAAGCGGTGCTCGTCGACGCCGGCGACGACCTGCCGACCGACGACGCGGGCTGGGACGCCCTGGCGCTCGCCGCGGTGACCCGCACCCGCGAGGCCGGCCGGTTCGTTCCGGGTCTCGGCCACCCGGTCCACAGGGTCGAGGACCCACGGACCCCCGTGCTGCTGCGGATCGCCGAGGAGGAGGGGCTGCGCGGACCGCATCTGCGCCTGTTCGAGGCGGTCGGCCGGGTCCACGAACAGGTCCTCGGCCGCCGGCTTCCGCTCAACGGCGCAGGGGTATGCGGCGCCGCGCTCGCCGACCTCGGCCTGCCGGTCGAGCTGCTGCGCGGGTTCGCCCTGCTGGCCCGGGCCGCCGGGCTGCTCGGGCAGCTCGCCGAGGAGCGCCGGCGTCCCGTCGGCATGGACGTCTACCTCGCCGTCGACCGCGGCGCCTACTACGTGCCCCCGAACGAGGGCTGAGCCGCATACATCTCGAACATCGTTGGAGGAGAACCGTATGGCCACCGTCGCCGCCGTCATCGCCTCGACGCACCACCCGTTCTACTACCGCGCCAGCACGTCGACGGGAGCCGACCGGCCGCCGTTCGCCGACGAGTGGGTCGAGAAGATCGAGCGGTTCCGCGAGACCCTGACGCGGGCCCGACCGGACGTGCTGCTGATGGTCGGCAGCGATCACTTCCACCAGCTGTGGCTGGACAACATGCCGCAGTTCCTCGTCGGCAAGGCGCCGTTCTACGACGCGAACTTCTACAACGAGGAGCGTGAGTTCGGGCTGCCGCGGATGACCCTGCGCGGCCAGGAGGACCTATCGACGCACGTGCTGCGCAACGGGATCGACGCGGGGTTCGACCTGGCGTTCAGCAACGAGCTACGGATCGACCACAGCATCACCTGCCCGATCATCACGCTCCGGCCGGAGGCCGACCTGCCGATCGTGCCGGTGTACACCAACATCTTCGCGCCGCCGATGCCGCGACCCGAGCGGTTCGTCGAGCTGGGCCGGACGCTGCGGGCGCTGGTCGAGAGCTGGCCGTCCGACCTGCGAGTGGCCATCGTCGGAACCGGTCACCTCTCGCTGGAGCTGGGCGGACCACGACAGTTCGGGCCGCACGGACCGGACCCCGAGTTCGACCGCAAGGCTGTGGAGTGGATCGCGACCGGTGACATCGACGGGTGTTGTCGCGAGGTGACCCTCGACAGCCTGCACGCGCCGGGGAACGCGACGCACGGGTTCATGGACTTCATGCTGATGATGGGTGCGGCCGGGGACGGGGTGGCCGCCGACCACGTCGACAGCCTCGACCTGTTCCACACCATGGAGGCCTACTTCACCTGGTACCCCAAGGAGGCGTCGGCGTGAGCAAGTACCTGCTCGACAAATTCCTCTTCACTGTCGACCGCGACCCCGAGCTGGTCGAGCGGTACCGCGACGACCCCGCCGGCACCGTCGAGTGGTGGGAGTCGACGATGGCCAACCGGCTGCTCGGCTGCCACACCGGCGAGGCCAGTACCTGGCTGGCGTTCTCCGATGACGAGCGGAAGGCGTTGGTCGAGCAGGACCACGTCACGCTGTTCGGCATGGGCGCCCACCCGTTCCTCACGCTGACCCTGTTCATCGCGATGTTCGAGCGGGACCACGGGCCGCTGGAGTACCAGAAGGCCTACGGCGCGGCGATGCAGCACCTCTCGCTTCCCTACCCCGACATCGCCACCTGACATGCGGGCCGCCCTACTCGAGAGCTACGGCTCGCCGCCGGTCGCCGGTGTGCGGGAGGCGCCGTCCGGTGCGGGCCCGCTCGTCTCGGTCACCGTGGCGCCGATCGTCCCGCTCGACCTGTTCTGCGCGAGCGGTTCGTCGTACTTCGGCCGGCTCCCCCTCCCCTACGTCCCCGGCGTCCAGGGCGTCGGGATGCTGGCGGACACCGGCACGCGGGTGTGGTTCGCCACCTCGGCCGGGATGGCTCCGGGCGACGGCAGCCTCGCCGAGCAGTGCACCGTGGCCGCCGACGACCTCGTGCCACTGCCGGACCGCGTCGCCGACGAGGACGCCGCCGCCATCGGCCTCTCCGGCGTGGCCGCGTGGATGTGCCTGACCTGGCGTGCGCGGCTCCAGCCGGGCGAGCGGGTGCTCGTGCTCGGCGCGGGCGGGGTGGTCGGCCAGGCCGCGGTCGCCGGTGCCCGCCGGCTCGGGGCATCGAGCGTCGTCGCGGTATGCCGGTCGGCGGCGGCCGAGGCCCGCGCCCGCCGCGCCGGAGCCGACTCGGTCGTCGTGGTGGCCGAGCCGGAGACGACCGACGTGGCGGCGCTCAGCGAACGGTTCGTGGCCGCCGGCGGTGGACCCGTGGACGTGGTCGTCGACCCGGTCTTCGGGCCGTCGGCCAGCGCCGCCTGCCTGGCGCTGGCTCCGGGTGGCCGGCTGGTCAACCTCGGTGGCCTGAGCGGCGACGGCGCCCAGCTGTCGTCGGCGGTGCTCCGGTCCCGGTCGGCCAGTGTGCTCGGCTACACCAACAACGCGATCACCCCGGCGCAGCGGGCCGAGGCGCTGGGCGAGGTCCTGCGGATGGCGGCCGACGGTGACCTCGTCGTCGACCACCGGACCCACCCGCTCGACGATGTCGCGACCGCGTGGGCGGCGGCGGCCCGGGGCGACGGCGTCCGCTCCCTCGTGCGTCTGCGCTGAGCCTCCCCAGTCACCGCCGCCCGGACGACAGGCACCTGCTCCGCCGTGTGCCCGGTTCAGGGTGATTGGTCCGGTTGTCCGGGGGATGGTGCCTGTCGAGCGGGCGCGTCCGGGCACTACCTCGGGTCATGCCGTCGTCACCGGACGGTAAGCGTGCACCGAGCCCGCACCGGGCCGGGACCATCGAGGATGAGGGCATGATCCCCGCCCCGACGAGGACCATCGTCTCGCTCGTGTCCCTGCTGGTCACGGCGGCCCTGGTCGCCGGCTGCGGCAACCCGGCTCCGAATCCTGCTCCGGCCCCGTCCACCAGCCCCACCTCCAGCTCGGCCACGACACCCACCACCCCCGCGCCGACCGCCAGCTCCTCCGCGGCCGCCGCGGTCCCCGCAACGCTCGACTTCACGGCCGGCCCCGTCGACGGCGCCGCGGTCTCCGGCGCCGACCTGGCCGGGCGCCGGACCGTGCTGTGGTTCTGGGCGCCCTGGTGCACGGTCTGTGCCCGCGCTGCCGCCGACGTCAAGCGCGCCGCGGCGGCACTCGGGCCGGACGTCCGCGTGGTCGGCGTCGCGGGCCTCAGCTCCGACGCCGCCGGCATGCGGGTGTTCGTCGATCGCGGCGGTCTGCAGTCGATGACCCACCTCGCCGACACCGGCGGCGACCTCTACGCCCGGTTCGGCGTCACCCAGCAGGACACCTTCGTCCTCGTCCGCCCGGACGGGACGGTGAGCCGGCACGCGTCCTACAGCCAGGACGTCGACCTCGTCGCCCTCGCTCGGCAGACCCTCGGCTGAACCAGGCGGCCAGCCGACCATGGACACCGCAACTCTGGTCCTCGCCCTCAGTGCCGGCGCGCTCGCCGCCCTCAACCCGTGCGGCTTCGCCCTCCTCCCCGCCTGGCTGACCCTGTTGGTCGACCGGGAAACCCGCTCCCGAGGCAGCGCCGTCGCGCGGGCGGTCGGTCTCTCCGCGGCCATGACGGTCGGGTTCGTCGCGGTCTTCGGAGCGTTCGGAGCGGTCGTCGTCCCGCTGACCCTCTCTGTGGAGCAGTACCTGCCCTGGGCGACCATCGTCATCGGGCTGGTCCTCGTCGCGATCGGCGTCGTCCTCCTCACCGGCCGCGACCTCGTCGTCCGGGTTCCTCACTGGCACCGCGTCCCCGCCCGAGGCTGGGGCGCGATGGTCGCTTACGGAGCCGCCTATGCCTTGGCGTCGCTGTCCTGCACGGTGGGGCCGTTCCTCGCCGTCCTGGCCGCCACCACGCGAGCCGACGGGGTGGCGGCCGGGATGCTCGTCGTTCTCGCGTATGCCATCGGCATGGGCCTGCTCGTCACCCTGCTGGCGGTCGCGGTGGCTCTGGCTCAGGACGCGGTGGTTGGTGGGATGCGCAGGGTGCTCCCCTGGGTCAACCGGCTGAGCGGCGGCCTGCTGGTCCTCGCCGGGGCGTACGTGACCTGGTACGGCTGGTACGAGGTGCGGGTTGCCGCGGGCGGCAGCACCGAGGACCCGGTGGTCGACGCGGCCGCCGCCGTGCAGGGAGCGCTGGCCCAGCTCGTCGACCGCATCGGACCCGCCGGCCTGGCCGTGACCCTCGCCGTCGCGCTGGTCGTCATCGGACTCGTGACGGTCAGGGCGAGTCGACGGTCCCGCGGTCGATCGGCGGCATCCACTTCGTGACGATGACGAGGACGAAGGAGAGGGCGAACGGCAGCAGCATCGCCTTCGCGGCGGCCCGGGGCGACAGCGTCCGCGGCCCGTGACGTTGTCGAGGGCGGTCAGCGGCGAGAAGGGGACGTTGTCGTTCACTCCGATGTGGCGGCCAGTACCAGCTTCCGGACGTCGCTGGCGCTGGCCAGGGTCAGTGCCCGCTTGGCCAATGACGTGCACTGGTCCAGGTCGAGCTCACGGATGATCGCCTTCACTCTGGGCACGCTCGGGGGTGCGACGCTGAGCTCACGGACTCCCAGCCCGGCGAGGATCGGTATGGCCAGCTCGTCGGAGGCGGCCTCGCCGCAGACGCCGACGTCGATCCGGCCCTGCGCCGTTTGACAGACCTGGTCGATGAGCCGGAGCACCCCCGGGTCGAGGGCGTCGGACAGCGCAGCCACCGCGCTGTTCCCGCGCTCGGCCGCGAGCGCATACTGCGTCAGGTCGTTCGTGCCGATGCTGACGAAGTCCACGTGAGGCAGGAACGCCTCGATCTTCAGGGCGGCCGACGGGACCTCGATCATCGTCCCCAGCCGCAGACCGGGCGGGAGTCCAGACGGTCCCGCCGCGTCGGTGAGCACGTGTCGAGCCTCGATCATCTCGTCGGGCGAGGACACCATCGGGATCATGACGCTCGTGGGGTGCTGGCGCGCCGTGTGGCAGATGGCCACCATCTGGTCACGCAGCAGGTCGCGATGTTCGAGGCTGAGCCGGATGCCGCGCCTGCCGAGGAATGGGTTGGCCTCCTCCGGCATCCGCAGGTAGGGCAGTGGCTTGTCTCCACCGACGTCGAGGGTTCGCAAGATGATCGGCCGTCCGCACATCGCCGACGCGATGAGGTCGTACTCCGCCTGCTGCTCCTCGATGGTCGGTGGGACGCTCCGGTCCAGGAAGAGGAACTCGGTGCGGACCAGGCCGGCACCATCGGCCCCGGCCTGGTGGGCAGCGCGAGCGTCCGCGACGGATCCGAGGTTGGCCTCGACACGAAACGCCGTCCCGTCGCGCGAGACGGCAGGTCGGTCAGCGAGCGCCGCCTGCTCGGCGCGCAGCCGGATGTCCTCGAGGGCTCGACGTTCGTAGTTCTCGACCAAGTCGGTCGGCGGATCGACATACAGTTTTCCGATGCCCCCGTCGAGCACGACGGTGGTGCCCTCCGGGATGTCGAGGACCGCGGATCCCGCCGCGACGACAACGGGGATGTCGCGGGCGCGGGCCAGGATGGCGGCGTGCGACGTCGCGCTGCCATGGGCGAGCACCACTCCGGTCACCAAGTCGAGGTCCAGACCGGCGGTCTCGACCGGGGTCAGGTCGTCGGCCACGAGGACCCCTGGGCCGGTCATCTCGCGGGCGACCTGCCCGGTCAGCGCCCGCAGTACGTGGTCTTTGACTGCCCCGACATCTGCAGCTCGCTCCCGTAAGTAAGGATCCGGGAGGTTGGCCCAGTCGCGTTCGACGTCGGCCAGGGAGTCAGCCCATGCCGCAACGGCGCCCGCGCCCCCTCCGATGCGGGCCTTCACGTCGGCCAGGAGCTCGGCATCGGTGAGGAGCGACAGGTGCGCATCGAAGATCCCGGCTTGCTCGGGGCCGACCTCTCGCAGCGTGAGGACTCTGACGCGGTCGATCTCCCGGCGCACAGCCGCCACCGCCTCGGCGGAGCGCCGCCACTCGGCCGCCGGCACGTCCACCGTGTAGTCGGCGATGTCGACCGGGACCGCGCTGAGCCGACGAGCAGGTCCGATGGCGATGCCCGGGGACGCCGGCACCGGACCGGTCCGGCTGGGTGTCGACGGACCGGAAGCCGGCCGCGTCCGGACCTGCTCGACCTGTTCGTCGAATCGGCGCTTCGCGAGGCTCACGAGGTGCTCCACGGCTTCCTGCGCCTGCGGCCCGGACGCGCGGACCTCGACGTCGTGCCCGAAAAGCGCTGACAGCAAGGCGACCCGGCTCAGGCTTCCTGCGGGGACCGGCCCCGCCCCCGTCGTGAGGTTGCGCAGGTGCACGGTCGCATCGAGGCCGCGCACCTCGCTGACCAGCCGGGCGGCCGGCCTCGCGTGCAGTCCGTGGCGGTTGTCGACGCGAAACACCCCGACGACCTCATCGCGGCCGGCCTCGACCACGTCCGACGCCTCGCTGTGATCGCCCGCCGAGAGGTGGGCTGCCTTGCCCAACAACGCTGCTCGCGCTTCAGCGGCGACCTCCTCCCGGTTGGCTCCTCCTGCGGCGGCTACCGCGGCGACGACAAGGCCTTCGACGAGGGGCGCGGGAGACAGGGTCACCCGGTCGCGGATGGCCGGATCCGGGAGGAGGTCGAGAGCGAGTTCGGCGCTGAGCAACGCGCTGCCGAGATCCATGAGAACCACGACACCCTTCGGCCGGTCCGCCCGCACAATCGCTTCCATGATGCTGACGGCATCGGTTCCAAAGGTGCTGTCGTCAAGTCCCGCAGCCACCTCGATGGTGACCGCGCGGCCGTGGAGCATCTCTCCCGCCAGCGCGACGGAAGCGCCCGCGAGTGCACGACTGTGGGAGACCACGACGAGGCCGACCCGATCCTTGGCGTCGGCCGAAGGGCTCTGTGTCACGTCCACCTCGCTCGCCTTTCGTCAGGATTGGTCTGGCACCGCAGCCGTGGATGTCGCCGCATCCGCCGCGGCCTGGATGAACAGGGCGACGCTCGCCGCGCCCGGGTCCATGTGACCGATACTGCGTTCGCCGAGGTAGCTCGCCCGGCCCTTACGGGCCAGCATCGGAGTCGTGGCATCGCGACCGGCGCGAGCAGCCTGACTGGCGGCGGTGAGTCCGGTCGCCAGCGAAGCGTCCTCGGCGAGGGAACGCTCGAGCGCATCCACCGCGGGCGCCAGCGCGTCGTACATGGTCTTGTCCCCCGGTGCCGGCTTGCCGCGATCCACGACACCGCCGAGGCCTGCTCGCAGAGCGGCAGCGACGTCGCCGGCGGCCAGGGTCTCGCCAGCGGTTCCGAGCGAGCCGCCCATCCGCAGGAACATCGTGCCGAACAGTGGCCCGCTGGCTCCCCCGACGGTGGAGACCAACGTCATCCCCACCTTGGAAAGGAGTGCCCCGGCGTTAGGGGGCGGGTTTTCGTCGAGCGCGGCCACGGCGGCCTTCATGCCCCGATCCATGTTCGAGCCGTGATCGGCATCGCCGATCGCCGCGTCGAGCTCGGTCAGGTGCTCGCGGTTGTCCGCGATCAGCTGGGCGAAGTCGCGCACCCAGCGCTCGAAGACCGCCGTGGTCACGCTCTGGCTCATGGTCAGATTCCCCATCTCAGGGCCGGTGTATTGACCGGAGCGTCCCAGAGCGAGAGCAGCTCGTCATCCACCCGGAGCAGGGTGACGGACACGCCGGCCATGTCGAGCGAGGTGATGTAGGAGCCGACGAGCGATCTGGCCACCGGCACGCCGTGCTGGTCGAGGATCCTCTGTACCTCGTTGAACATGAGGTAGAGCTCGATGAGCGGCGTGCCACCGAGGCCGTTGACGAAGGCGATCACCGGATCGCCCTTGGCGAATGGCAGGTCGGAGAGGACAGGCTCGACAAGCAGCGCGGCGATCTCGCGCGCGGGTGCCAGTGGACGTCGCTCTCGACCGGGCTCACCGTGGATCCCGACGCCGAGCTCCATCTCGTCGTCCCCGAGCTCGAAGGTCGGATGACCGACCGCGGGCACGGTGCACGAGGTGAGCGCTAAGCCCATGCTGCGTCCGTTCACGTTCACGGCGCGGGCGATCCTCGCGACCTCGTCGAGGTCGCGACCCTGCTCGGCGGCGGCTCCGGCGATCTTCTCGAGGAGGACCGTCACACCGACGCCGCGGCGCCCCGCCGTCCACGTGCTGTCCTGGACGGCCACGTCGTCGTCGGTGACGACCGAGACGACGCGAGCCCCGGTTTCGGCGGCCGCCATCTCGGCGGCCATCTCGAAGTTCATGACGTCGCCGGTGTAGTTCTTCACGACGTGCAGGATGCCGGCGCCGCCGTCCACCAGCTTCGTTGCGGCGAGGATCTGGTCCGGCACCGGCGACGTGAAGACGTCACCCGCACAGGCCGCATCCAGCATCCCCTGCCCGACGAACCCGCCGTGCAGCGGCTCGTGCCCCGAACCGCCCCCCGAGATGATCCCCACCTTGCCGGTCGTCGGCGCGGCACCTCGGTAGATGACCTTGTTCTCGTAGTCGACCCGCAGGTCGGGATGAGCCGCCTCGACGCCGCGAAGGGCTTCAAGCACGACGTCGTTCGGGTCGTTGATGAGCTTTTTCATGAGAGTCCCTTTCGGTGCGACTGGTCAGCGGTCCTGATGCGGAGGGTCAGACGGCGGTGGCGGGCTGCGCGTCCGCCGTCTGCAGCTCGGGATCACCGAGGTCCAGGCCTGGGGCGGCCACGGAGGACTCAGCTGGGGTGCGCGTCAGGACGCCGTAGAGCAGGGCCGCGAGAACACCCGCCAGGAGCTCGGCGACGAGGTAGACCGGAAGCTGCGACCACTTCACCTGGCCGCCCGCGATCTGCTGGACGAGCATGGGTCCCACGGTACGAGCGGGGTTGATCGAGGCGCCCGTGGTCGGCGCCACGGGGATGATGGCCGCGAAGACGACCAGGCCGATCGCCACGCCGGCGAATCCGGCCGCCGCCTTGCGGTGGATCACGCCGAAGATCGTGAAGACGAGAATGAAGGTGCCCACGAACTCGGCGGTGAACGCCTGTACCCAGCTGATGTCGCCGTACGACGCGACGCCCAGGCCGACATCGCTCGCCTTCTGACCGAGGACGCCGATTATCGCGGCAGCTCCGATAATCGCGCCGACGACCTGCGCGCCGATGTATGCCGGCACCTGCGACCAAGGGAACTTGCCCGACACGGCAAGACCCAGCGTCACGGCCGGATTGATGTGGTTGCCACCCACATGGCCGAGGGCGTACACGGTGGCGATGACCACCGTGCCGAACGCCAGCGAGATCACGCCAAGGTCGGCCATGGTGAAGGGCGCGTTGCCGTTGACGATCAGGGTGGCGGGGACGGAGCCCACCCCGATGAACACGAGGAACGCGGTCCCGATCACCTCGGCACCCAGGCGTTGGAGGAAGTTGGTCTCGTCAAGCATGGGCCTTGCTCCTTCGCAAGTAGGCTCCGAATTTGATTCGACAATGTCGAATGTGTTTTGGAGGCTACACCTGTGATTCACTGGTGAGCAAGGGTTTTCGATAACCACGTCGGAGGGACAGGACGTGATCCAGTCGGTCGACCGGGCGATCCGCGTACTCAGCGCACTCCAGGGCGCGCGGAGGATGAGCCTCTCGGAGTTGGCCGCCCGCCTCGACCTCGCTCCGTCGACGACCCACGGCATCGTCCGGACTCTCGTCGAGCACGGCATGGTCGTGCAGGAGCGCGGATCGAGCCGCTACCAGCTCGGACCGGCGGTACTCCGGCTGGGAAACGTCTACCTCGACACCCTGGAGCTGCGATCGAGGGCCATCCCCTGGGCCGAGGATCTCGCCCGACGCACGGGTCTCGCCGTGCGCACCGGCGTGCTGCTCGTGGACGACGTCGTGATCATCCACCACGAGCCGCGGCCCGACGGCAGCCGGCAGATGCCCGAAGTCGGCATCGTGATCCCGGTCCACGCCAGCGCGCTCGGCAAGGCCATGCTCGCGTTCCTTCCTGAGGACGAGAAGCGCGTGCTGACCTCAGGCGACCTGCGCAGCATGACCGGGGAGACCATCGGCTCGCCGGACGTGCTCCGCGAGCAGCTCGACGAGATCCGGTCCAGCGGCATCGCGGTGGAGCAGGACGAGGCCGTGATCGGGGAGAGCTCCCTCGCGAGCCCGATCTTCGACTCCTACGCGGAAGCCGTCGGCGCCATCGGCGTGGTGATCCCGTCCGACGGCGACATCGCACGCCACGACGCCCGGGACCTGGTCCGTGAAGCGGCGCGGTCCGTGTCACGAGAGCTGGGCGCCGCGGCGTGGCCTCCACGGGGGATCTCGGACCGACAACCCTGAACCGGTCCTGACCACCGAGAGACCGACCGGTGTCAGGGCTGAGTGAGCTCCTCGGCCGATGCCCCCCGCTCGATGGCCGGCATCCACCTCGTGACGATGACGAGGACGAACGAGAGGGCGAACGGCAGCAGCATCGCCTTCTGTACGCCGTAGGTGTGCACCAGCCAGCCCAGGATCGCGGGTCCGGCAAGGAACGCGGCATACCCGAAGGTCACCACCACGGCGAGCATCCGGCCACCGCCGAGATAGCCCGACGCGGCATACACCTGGGGCGCGATCATTGCCACGCCGAACCCGACGAACGCCCATCCGACGAGCAGGACCGGAACGGCCGTCGCGAACACCGTGATCGCGTAGCCGAGCGCCGCGGCCGCCGCGCCGGCCCACACCACCGGCCGGTGCCCGAACCGGGCCACGGCCCAGTCGCCGGCCAGCCGCATCGCGACCATGAACAACGTCACCGTGACGACGGCGATCGAGGCGGTGCCGGGGTCGACCCCCGCGACGTCAGCCATGTGGATCGACGACCAGTCGTAGGCGGTGCCCTCCATGAGACCAAAGCAGATGGCCATCACGCCGAGCAGCCAGGCGATCCGCGGAATCTTCTCCTTGGTCCCGTCGACGGCTCGGGGCGCGGGCTCCGTCTCGGGGATCCACCGCATCGTCACCAGCAGCGACACCAGCCCGAGCGCCGCGACCGTGAGCATCGCCGGCATGACGACCGACCCGCTCTCGTCGCCGAAGACCGCGGAGGTCGCGAAGACAACCGCTGCACCGGCGAACGACCCGATGCTCCAGAACGCGTGGAACCGGCTCATCACCGGCATCGGGCGGGCCTTCTCGACCGCAACGCCGAGGGCGTTCATCGCCACGTCCATCGCGCCGTTGCCCAACCCGATGAGGACCCCGGCCACAACGGCCACCGGGAACGAGGTCGCGAAGGCCAGCACCGCCGCACCAACGACGAGCATCGGCATTACCGTCAACGTCACCCGACGGCTACCGACCCGGTCGGCGAGCCGGCCACCGACCTGCATCGAGGCGACCGCCGCGACGCCGACGACGAAGAGCAGCACGGCCAGCATGCCGGCGTCGATCCCCAACCGAGCCCGCAGTGCCGGAAGAACACCGGCCCACGCACCGATCACCAAGCCGTTGGTGGCGAAGAGCGACCCGACCGCCACGACGGCGGCCCGGCTGCCGTGCGCGACCGAGCGCACGCCGGCGGATGAGGTGGACTGGAGCGACACGACGGATCCTGTTGGGAGAGCGGGCAATCGCGCTCCAGCGTACGGGGAGCGGCCGACAACCCGAAAACCGGTGGGCGGCTTCGGACGTCCCGCGTACCGTGAGTCGACGTGCGTCTTCCGTACGAGCATCCGGGCACCCCGGACCTGCGCGGCCCCTTGAGCTTCCTGGGCTGGGTGGGCCGGGGTCAGTGGCGCACCCTCACGGTGGCGACGTGCTTCGGCGTCATCTGGATGGTCACCCAGGCGCTCTTCCCGGCCGCGATGAGCCGGGCCATCGACGCGGGGATCGTCGCCGGCGACACCCAGGCCCTGCTGCTGTGGTGCGGCGTCCTCGTCGCTCTCGGGGTGGTCAGCGCGCTGGCCGGCGCGTGGCGGCACTGGTTCGCGGTGCACAACTGGCTGCGGGCGGCGTTCCGCTCGATCCAGCTGGTCGGCTGGCACAGCGCCGACATCGGCGAGGCGCTCCCGCGGCAGACGCCGACCGGCGACGTCGTGGCGGTCGTCGCCTCCGACGCGATGCGGCTCGGCGGCCTCTTCGACGTCATCGCCCGGATGATCGGCGCCATCGTCAGCTACGTCGTCGTCGCCGTCATCCTGCTCGGCACCTCCCGGACTCTGGGCCTCGTCGTCCTCGTCGGCGTTCCGGTGCTCGTGGCGTTGCTGGCGTTCATCGTCCGCCCGCTCCAGCAGCGGCAGGCCCACCAGCGCGAGGAGTCCGGCCGGCTGATCGGCCTCGGCGCGGACACCGTCGCCGGCCTGCGCGTGCTGCGCGGCATCGGTGGCGAGCACACCTTCCTCCGACGGTATGCGTCCCAGTCCCAGCAGGTCCGCCAGGTCGGCTACCGCGTCTCCGGGGTCCAGGCGGCGCTCGACGCCGCCCAGGTGCTGCTGCCCGGGGTGTTCGTCCTCGTCGTCACCTGGCTGGGCGCCCGATACGCGCTGCAAGGCGACATCTCGGTGGGCGAGCTGGTCGCCTTCTACGGGTACTCCGCGTTCCTCGTCCTGCCGCTGCGAACCGCCACGGAGTTCGTCGACCGGTTCAGCCGGGCCCACATCGGCGCCCGGAAGCTGATCCGCGTCCTGTCGGTGACCCCGGACCACCGCGACCACCCCGACCGCTCGCGCCACGCGGCCGAGCCGCCGCGCGGTGTGCCGCTGGTCGACGAGCGCAGCGGCGTCGTCGTCGAACCTGGCCTGCTCACCGCCGTCGTCTCGGCCCGGCCCGAGGAGTCAGCGGCGCTTGCCGACCGGCTCGGCCGGTTCGGGCCGGACGCGGCCGGGGCCCGGCTCGGCTCGACACCCCTGCTCGACCTGCCGCTCGAGACCGTCCGGCGGCGCGTCGTCGTCAGCGAGACCGACCCGCGCCTCTTCACGGGCACGCTGCGCGACGAGCTCGACCCGTGGGGCCGCTACGACGACGCGACCATCCTCCGCACCCTGTCTGTGGCGAGCGGCGAGGACGTGCTCGAGGCCCTGGCCGACGGCCTGGACAGCGAGGTCGAGGAGCGCGGCCGGTCGTTCTCCGGCGGCCAGCGGCAGCGCCTGGCGCTGACCCGGGCACTGCTCACCGGAGCCGAGACGCTGGTCCTCGTCGAGCCCACGAGCGCCGTCGACGCGCATACCGAGGCCCGCATCGCCGGCCGCCTCGCGGCGGCCCGCGAGGGGCTGACCACCGCGGTGATGACCGCCAGCCCGCTGCTGCTCGACCACGCCGACCGCGTCCTGTTCCTCCAGGGCGGCATCGTCACGGCGAGCGGGACCCACCACGAGCTGATGCGAACCAACCCGGCCTACCGGGCCGTTGTCGTCCGAGGGGAGGACTGATGGCGTTCCTCATGACGCCGCCGACGCGCACCACGCTGCCCGTCGCCGAGATGTCCTCCGTGCGCACGCAGACGGCGGGGATGCTCCGTCAACACCGGGGGCAGCTGGTCCTCGTCATCGGGCTGCACGCCCTCGCGGCGGTAGCCGCCCTCGTCGCGCCGCGGATCGTCGGGCTGCTCGTCGACACCGTCACCGGTCACGGCGAGATCGAGCACGTCGACCGGCTCGCCCTCGCGCTGGCCGCGGCCGTGGTCGTCCAGACCGTGCTGACCTGGTTCGCGCGACGCGCCTCGTTCCGGATGGGCGAGGACCTCTTCGCCGAGCTGCGCGAGCAGTTCATGAACCGCGTCGTCTCGCTGCCGCTGTCGACGGTCGAGCGGGCCGGCACCGGTGACCTCGTGTCGCGCACGACCAACGACGTCGAGGCGCTGTCGCACGTGGCGCGGTTCGGCATCCCGTCGATCTTCGTCGCCGTCGTGACCGTGACCATCACCGTCGTCGCGGCGTTCCTCACCGGGTGGATGGTTGCCCTGGCGGTCGTCGTCGGCTTCCCGCTGTTGTGGTTCTCGACGGCGTGGTACTTGCGGTATGCGCCGAACGGCTACCTGCGCGAGCGGGCGACCTACGCGGTGATGAACGGCGTCGTCACCGAGTCCGTCGACGGTGCCCGGACCGTCGACGCGCTGCGCCTGGGCGCCCGCCGCCGGGCCCGGATCGACCGGGCCATCAGCGACGCCTACGACGCGGAGATGTACACCCTGCGGCTGCGGATGTGGTGGTTCCCGCAGGTCGAGGTGGCCTACCTCGTCCCCGTCGCGATCACCCTGCTGTGGGGCGGGTTCCTCGTCGCCAACGGGCAGACCACGGTCGGTACGGTGACAGCGGTCGCGCTCTACGTCCAGGCCCTGGCCATGCCCCTCGACGAGCTGCTCATGTGGCTCGACGAGATCCAGGTCGGCGCGACCTCTCTGGCCCGGGTCATCGGCATCGCCGACGTCCCGCCCGACCGGACCGCCAGCGGTGAGACCCCGCGCGACGCGAAGCTCGACGTCGAGGACGTCCGGTATGCGTACCGGGCCGGCCGCGACGTGCTCAAGGGCGTCTCGCTGGACCTGGTGCCCGGCGAGCGGCTGGCCATCGTCGGTCCCTCGGGGGCCGGAAAGTCGACCTTGGGTCGGCTGATGGCCGGCATCGACGGGCCGCGCACCGGCCGGGTCGACGTCGGCGGCGTCCGGCTCGTCGACCTCGAGCTGGAGCGTCTACGTGGCGAGGTCGCTCTGGTCACCCAGGAGCACCACGTCTTCGTCGGGACCCTGGAGGACAACCTCCTGCTGGCCCGCCCGGGTGCGTCCCAGGACACCCTGTTGGCCGCGCTCGAGGCGGTCGACGCCCGCGTGTGGGCGCTCGCCCTACCCCGCGGGCTGGAGACCGAGGTCGGCAGCGGCGGGCACGCCCTGACCACGGCCCAGGCGCAGCAGCTGGCGCTGGCCCGGCTGGTCCTGGCCGACCCGCATACCCTCGTGCTCGACGAGGCCACCTCGTTGCTCGACCCGCGAGCGGCGCGGCACCTGGAGCGATCCTTGGCCGCGGTGGTGTCCGGGCGCACCGTGGTCGCCATCGCGCACCGGCTGCACACCGCGCACGACGCCGACCGCGTGGCCGTCGTCGACGACGGCGTGGTGACCGAGATCGGCACGCACGACGAGCTCATCGACGCCGACGGCGCCTACGCCGCGCTGTGGCGTTCGTGGCGCGACGAGCCCCGACCGTCGCCGGCTGGTCACTGACGTCACCCTGCGCGTGCTGCGCCGGCTCGTCCGGGGCGTGTGTTTAGGTGGAAGAACCAGGTCAGACAGCCGGCCGGGAGGGGTTCTTCACGTGGCCGACGTGAGTCGACGACGCGTGCTCTCGAGCGGGCTCGGAGCCGGAGCGGCCGCGCTGCTGGCCGGGTGCGAGGTGCCGAAAGCCGGCAGGGGGACCGGTCCGTCGGGCGGAGCAGCCGAGACCCCGGCGGCTGAGGCGACCACCAACCCGGACAACGACGGTTCGTGGCGCGACACCGGCCCGCAGCCGCACCAGCCGCAGCCGAAGGCCCTGGAGCCCGGCGAGACACCACCTCAGTTCGTCGTCATCTCCTGGGACGGCGCCGGTGAGAGCCCGCGCCTGCCGCTGCTGTCGCACTTCCGGGGCGTCGCGAAGGAGCTCAACGCGTCGATGACGCTGTTCCTCTCCGGTCTCTACTTCTTGCCCAAGGAGCAACGGACCCGCTACCACCCGCCGGGCCGCGCACCGGGAGCGTCGGCTATCCCGTTCCTCGGCGACGACGCCGTCCACGCGACGATCGACAACATCGGCCAGGCCTGGTCCGAGGGACACGAGATCGGCACCCACTTCAACGGGCACTTCTGCGGGGCCGGCGGCGTGGGTACCTGGACGCCGGACCAGTGGAAGGTCGAGGTCGACCAAGCCGTGAAGTTCGTCATGACCTGGCGGACGGCGACCGGCTTCACCGACCTGCCGCCGACGCCGTTCGACTATCGCAAGGAGCTCGTCGGCGGGCGGACGCCGTGTCTGGAAGGCTCGGCGAACCTCCGCACCACCGCGGGCGGGCTGGGCTGGCGGTACGACACCAGCTCCACCGGCACCCAGGTCTGGCCGAGCAAGGCCGGGCCGCTCTGGGCCCTCGACCTGCAGTCGATCCCGTTCTCGGGCGGCAAGGGCAGCGTCCTGTCGATGGACTACAACCTCATGTACAACCAGTCGACAACGCCGAACGGGGACCCCGCCAAGCGGCCCGGCTGGCAGCGGGACGCCACCAACACCTACCTGGCCGGCTTCACCCGCGCCTACGAGGGCAACCGGGCGCCGCTGATCATCGGCAACCACTTCGAGGACTGGAACGGCGGCATCTACATGCAGGCCGTCGAGGACGCGATGTGGACCATGGCGACCTACCCCGACACGCGGTTCGTCTCGTTCCGGCAGCTCTGCGACTACCTCGACGCGCAGCCGCCGACCACGCTGGCCACGTTGCAGAAACTCCCGATCGGCACGGCCCCGTCGAAGGGCTGGGCGGCCTATCTGACGCCGGAAGGGTGAGCGCCGCGCTCGTCAGGCGCGCTCGTCAGGCGCGCTCGTACGGCGCCACGACGACCTCGACCCGCTGGAACTCCTTGACGTCGGAGTAGCCGGTCGTCGCCATCGCCCGGCGTAGGGCGCCGATGAGGTTCGTCGTGCCGTCGGCCACCCGACCGGGGCCGAAGAGGATCTCCTCCAGCGGAGCGGTCGCCCCGACCTCGACGCGCTCACCGCGCGGCAGCTGGCCGTGGTGGGCCTCGGGTCCCCAGTGGTACCCCCGACCCGGCGCGTCGCTGGCCCGCGCCAGGGCCGCGCCCAGCATGACCGCGTCGGCGCCACATGCGATGGCCTTGACGATGTCACCCGAGGTCCCGACGCCACCGTCGCCGATGACGTGGACGTAGCGGCCACCGGACTCGTCGAGGTAGTCCCGGCGGGCGGCGGCGACGTCGGCGATGGCCGAGGCCATCGGCGCGTGGATGCCCAGGGTCCGCCGGGTTGTGTGGGCCGCGCCGCCCCCGAACCCGACCAGCACACCGGCGGCGCCGGTCCGCATCAGGTGAAGCGCCGCCGTGTAGGACGCCGCCCCGCCGACGATGACCGGGATGTCGAGCTCGTAGATGAACCGCTTGAGGTTGAGCGGTTCGGCGCGGCCGCTGACGTGCTCGGCGCTGACCGTCGTCCCGCGGATGACGAAGAGGTCGCAGCCGGCGTCGACGACGGTCTTCCAGTGCTGCTGGGTGCGCTGTGGGCTGAGTGCGCCGGCCACGGTGACCCCGGCCTGGCGCACCTCGCGCAGCCGTTCGGCGATGAGTTCGGGTTTGATGTCCTCGGCGTAGATCTCCTGCATCCGGGCGGTGGCCTTGGCCGGCTCCAGCCGGACGATCTCGTCGAGGTACGGCTCGGGGTCCTCGTACCGCGTCCACAGCCCCTCGAGGTCGAGGACGGGTAGGCCGCCGAGTTTGCCCAGCGCGATCGCCGCCTGCGGCGACATCACCGAGTCCATCGGTGCGGCGATCACCGGGATGGCAAAGTGGTAGGCGTCGATCTGCCAGGTGACCGAGACCTCCTCGGGGTCTCGGGTCCGGCGCGACGGCACGACGGCGATGTCGTCGAACGAGTAGGCGCGGCGACCCCGCTTGCCCCGGCCGATCTCGATCTCGGTCATCGGGTGGTCGTCCCTCGCTGGCGCACCGCGCGAGCCTACCCGTCGGGGGCGGTGCGCTCGGCGCGCAGCACGGTCTCTGGTCCGCTCTCAGTCCTCGGGCAGCGTGTGGTCCTCAAGAACCAGCTCGAGGAAGAACTTCGGGCTGTCACCCCACTCGGCGAGCTCTTCGACCGTGGCACCCGGGAGACAAGACCACCAGGTCACAGCCCGGTTCACCGCGTGGGTGACCATCGCCGCCGGAAGGAGCCGGCGGAGCGCAGCGGGATCGAGCATGTCCTCCCACACCGACGCATACGCCGTCACGACCGCGGGGAAGGGGACGCTCGAGAGCCGGTCGATCCAGCCCCAGGGCACCGCGAGGGTCTCCAGCGGATGGGCCCACTGCGCGTCGCCGAAGTCGAAAACCCGCAGCCGGTCTCCGGCGGCGAAGACGTTGCCGGGATGGAGGTCGCCGTGCTGGAACGACGCGGCGGGCATCGGCCCGTCGAGCAGCGCCGCGACCGAGTCCTCGACCAGTCCCTCGGCAGCGCGCAGCCGGCGGGCGGCGGCATCATCCAGACGGGACGGATGCTCAGGCGGCAGTGCGGCCAATGCGGCGGTGAGCTCGACGAACCGAGCCGGCACAGTGTGCGGCGCACAGTCCGGCAGCCGCGCGGCGAGCAGCTCCGGGCCGTGGTCGGCGAGCCGGCGTTGGAGCCCGGCGGCCACCCGGACGACCGCCTGCCAGTCGTCGGGAGTCGCATCACGGGAGTCGCCGAGCGTTGTGCCCCAGTCCGAGGTCAGCAACCAGCCGCGCATCGGCTCGACGGCGACGGGGGCGTCGACCTCGCCCGGGTCGAGGCGCGCGAGGACCTCGTGGACGCCCGCCTCGAAGGCGAGCGCCGGGCAGTTGGCCTTGAACCACCAGCGCCCCGAGTCGGTTGGTACGACGATCTGCGTCGACCACATTCGAACCCGCGGCTGCTCCAGCTCGCCGACGATACGGCCGCTCTGCTCGGCGACGCGGTCCCGGATCCAGCCCTCGGCCTCGACCCGCCAGCCCGGGGACGACGCGAGCTCGCTGAACGAGCCCATCACGGGACCCGACCGACGTGGACCCGCCAGTGCCGCCCCGCCCGCCAGTGCGCCACCGCGGCTCGCTCGAGCGACGACCGCTGCGGCAGCTCCTCGACGGGCACGGACGGGTTGCCGAAGACGAACTTGCGCACCGAGGAGTCCCCGTCGTCGTCCTTGGCCGGCCCGACCCGGAACATCCGCTGGAACGCCACGATGTTGGAGCTCTCGGGCAGGTACTCCAGGAGCTGAGGGTCGAGCAGCCACGAGATGCAGTACCGCACCCGCAGCCGGTGCTCCGGGAACCGCCGGCGCATCACCGTGCGCCCGGCCCGCAGCGACTCGCGGACCGCCCCCGGGTCGAGCGGGCCCGACTCGGGGATGTGCAGGTTGACGGCAAGCTCGCCCGGCGACCAGTCGGCCCCGTCCTCGAGGAACCACGCCGACGTCCGGATACCCGGGGTGGTCCGCTCGTGCTGCAACCGCCCGATCTCGAGGATCGACCCGATGAGGTGGCGCGGCAGCCACCCGGACAGCTCGTTGCCCAGCCCCGCCTCCCCGAACCAGACCCGGTTGCGGCGCAGCATCCGGCCGACGTCGCGCAGCGTCGCGGCGGTCAGCGCCGGCGCGAGCCCGACCCGATCGGCCCACTCCAGCGTGTCCGGCAGCACCTGCGCAAAGGCGACGACCGGCAAGTATGCGACGACGTCCGGTTCGCCCTCGGGCCGCGGGGTGAGCGCGGGAGGAGGCGACGGCATACCCATCGCTGACCGGAGGTCGGCCGCGGTTCGCTCGACCCACTCCGCGAGTAACGGGTCGCCGCCGGCCGCGTCAGCCGCGCGGCGGACGCCGGCGAGGTCCTCGGGAGGGACCGCGAAGAGCGCGAGCGCCCGCTCCGAGAGGCCGAAGCTCACCGGGTGGAGTAGTTCGGCGCCTCGACGATCGACTGGATGTCGTGCGGGTGGCTCTCCTTGAGCCCGGCCGCGGTGATCCGGACGAACCGTCCGCGGCTCTTCAGCTCGGGCACCGTGCGAGCGCCGACGTAGAACATCGACTGGTGGAGGCCGCCGATGAGCTGGTGGGCGACGGCGGAGACCGGACCGCGGTACGGCACCTGGCCCTCGATGCCCTCCGGCACGATCTTGTCGTCGCTGGTCACGTCGGCCTGGAAGTAGCGGTCGCGGGAGAACGACTTCTTGCCGCGGGACGCCATCGCGCCGAGCGAGCCCATCCCCCGGTACGCCTTGAACTGCTTTCCGTTGACGAGGACCAGCTCGCCGGGCGACTCCTCGCAACCGGCCAGCAGCGAGCCGATCATCACCGTGTCGGCACCGGCCACCAGGGCCTTGGCGATGTCGCCGGAGTACTGCAGACCGCCGTCGCCGACCACCGGGACCCCGGCCGGTCCGGCCGCTCGGGCGGCCTCGTTGATGGCCGTCACCTGCGGAACCCCGACGCCCGCGACCACTCGGGTGGTGCAGATCGAGCCGGGTCCGACGCCGACCTTGACCCCATCGGCGCCCGCCTCGACGAGCGCCTGGGCGCCTTCGCGGGTGGCGATGTTGCCGGCCAGGACCTGAACGTGGCGGGTCGCCGGGTCGGACTTGAGCCGCCGGATCATGTCGAGCATCAGCCGCGCGTGGCCGTTGGCGACGTCGGGAACGAGGATGTCGACACCCGCCTCGACGAGCGTGGTGGCTCGCTGCCAGGCGTCCCCGAAGTAGCCGATCGCCGCGGCGACGAGGAGGCGGCCGTGGTCGTCCTTGCTCGCGTTCGGGAACTGCTCCGACTTGACGAAGTCCTTGACGGTGATCAGCCCGGCCAGCCGGCCGTCGGCGTCGACGATCGGCAGCCGCTCGCGCTTGTGCTGGCGCAGCAGCGCGGTGGCGTCCTCCCGGCTGATCCCGACCGGCGCGGTGACCAGCGGCATCGGCGTCATCACCTCGTCGACCTTGGTGGTCGCCCACTCCGCGACCGGGGTGAACCGCAGGTCGCGGTTGGTGACGATGCCGATCAGCCGGTTGTCGGTGTCGACGACGGGGAGGCCGGAGACGCGGTACTGGCCGCAGATCTCGTCGAGGTCCTCGAGGGTCGCGTCGGAGCCGATCGTGATGGGGTTGGAGATGGTGCCGGTCTGGGTCCGCTTGACGAGGTCCACCTGGTAGGCCTGGTCCTCGATCGAGAGGTTCCGGTGGAGCACGCCGATGCCGCCCTGCCGGGCCATGGCGATGGCCATCCGCGACTCGGTCACGGTGTCCATGGCGCTGGACACCAGCGGGACCCGCAGGCTGATCTCGCGGGTCAGCCGGGTGGTGGTGTCGACCTCGCTGGGGATGACGTCGGTCTCTCCCGGAAGGAGGAGCACGTCGTCGTAGGTCAGCCCCAGCGGGGCGAGGAGATCAGCGGACTGCTCGGAGGGGTCGGGGAAACCCAAGCTCATCGCCCCAGTCTACGGGCGGGCCCGCGGGCTACGGCGTGACGGTACCGCCGTCGGCGGGGACCGTTTCCGCGGTGGCGGCAGCGGTGGTGCCTGCGCTGGTGGAGGTCGGCGTGGGCCTCGTCGGCGCAGTGCCGCTGGTGGCCTTGTCCCTGACGGGCGCCGTGGCGGTGGTGAGTCGCATCGTCTTGCCGTGCTTGTCGGGCCCACCAGAGGCCGGGTCGTCGCCGGTGTCCTCGTCGTCAGTCGTGCCCGTCCCGTCGATGGCTCCGGTGTCGCCCGTGGTGGTGCCACCGGTAGTCGTGCCGGTCGTGGTACGACCGTGACCGTTGCCGTTTCCGGCGCCGTTGGCCTGGCCGTTCGTGGCGCCGTTTCCAGTGTTGGTCGTCGTCGGCGTCGGCGTCGGCGTGGGAGTCGGCTTGGTCGGTTTGGTCGTCGGTGCCGGCTGCGGCTCGTCGCCCTGGTCACCGTCGCCCGGGTCGGCCGTGGCGCCGGACTGGTCGACGATCTGGCCCTGGCCGATCTGGCCCTGGTTGGTCTGGGTGCCCTTGGCCTCGGTCTTCTGGCGGCTGAGGTCCTGCTGCTCCTGGTTGCCCAGCTCGGAGTCGGCGAACGGCGTCGCACCGGAGGAGGGGAGGGCGAGAGCGTCGACGGGGAGGGACGCGCCAGGAAGGCCCGCCGCCGTCGACGTGCCGACGAGCGGCACGGTCGGCAGGGACCCGAACGGCAGCACCAGTCGCCCCTGGAACGGGGTGCCGGCGAGGAACGGCATGACCAACGCCTGGAGCGACGGCGGCAGGAAGGTGCGGGTGTGCGGCCTACCGGACGCCTGGTCGGACGGCATCGGGGCCAGCTCGACGGCCGCGGCGACCGTCGCGCCGGACACGGCGACCCCGAGGGCGGCGAGGACGGTCAGGCCGCGGTGCCCACGACGGCGGCGTCTCGGCGGGGCCGGGATCGGGGTGTCGGCCTGGTGCGCGACGGCGAGGAGCAGGGCGCCGAGGTCGTCGTCGGCGTCGAGGCGAGCTCCGACCCGGTCGAGGAGCAGGTCGTCGGCGAGCACGGCGCTGAGGGGCGAGGGCTTCATGACGCCACCCCTTCCTGTGCGGCGAGGAGCTCGCGAAGCTTGCTGAGGGCTCGATGCTGGGCGACTCGGATGGAGCCGGGCGTCATGCCCAGCGCGGCGGCCGTCTCGTCGGTGGACATGCCGACGGCCACGCGCAGCGTGAGGATCTCCTGCTGTTGCGTGGGAAGGGTACGGATCAGGGCCATGGCCCGGCTGGCCTCGTCGCGGACGACGGCGACCTGCTCGGGTCCCGCCGTCTCGTCGGAGGTGTCGGGCACCTCAGCGACCGCCTCGGGGCCGCGGATCAGCTGACGCTGCGCGTCGGCGACCTTGCGGGCCGCGATCGAGTAGACGAACGCCTCGAACGGGAGACCGCGGTCGTCGTAGGTGCGCAGACCGGTATGGACCGCCATGCACACCTCCTGCGCCACGTCCTGGGCAACGTCCTCGGCTCCGAAACGCCCGAGCCTCGCCCGCGCGTACCGCAGGGCCAGCTGCCGTACGCGCCCCAGAAGAGTCTCGGCCGCGTCACCGCCCTCACGTCGGGCCAGGGCGGCGAGGTCGCGCAGCGTGGGCGGCGCGTCCACTGTGGCCATCGTGTCGAGGGGGGTTGGCGTTACCGATCCGTCCCGAGGGGTGGACAGCGCAACCCCCTGGGCGTCGTCCAGCGGCGCGGCAACCGAGGGTCGGCGGGGCACAGCCCCTCGCCCGGCCCACGACGCAGCAGCGCTCACTGCACCCCCAAGGATCTCCCGATATCCGCCCAGCGCTGGAACGATACCCGGTCCGTCGGGCCCGTGAGGGGTTGATGGCAAACCTCTCGTCCGAGGGCAACTCGGGCAAACGAGTTCGTTCCGTGACGCGTGAAGCCGAACGACAGTGGGTAGGACTCCCCCGAGATGACCTCCGGCCGGCTCCTCCAAGGGGCGGGGAACGCCGCGCACGAGGCCAGGACCGGGTTCGGCGAGTCGGGACGCCGCAACCTCCCTGCAGGACTGAGGAGGAGACGATGGCGGAGATTTCGAGGCTGCCTGGCCCGGTGGCGGATCTGTGGGACTGGCAGCTCCAGGGGCTGTGCCGGCGCGAGAACCCGGACGTGTTCTTCCACCCCGAGGGCGAGCGCGGCCCGGCCCGGCGCAACCGGGACTCCCGGGCCAAGGAGGTCTGCCAGACCTGTCCGGTCCTCACCCAGTGCCGCGCCCACGCCCTTCAGGTCCGCGAGCCCTACGGCGTCTGGGGCGGGATGACCGAGGACGAGCGAGAAGCGGTGTATGCCACGTATGCGACCACCGGTTCCCCGGTCCCGGCCGCCTGACCCACTTCCCGAACCTGACCCACTTCCCGAACCTGACCCGCATACCGGCGCCTGACCCGCATACCGGCGCCTGACCCGCATACCGGCACCCGACCCGCATACCGGCACCGGAGCCGCATACCGGCTCCCGACCTGCATACCGGCACCGGAGCCGCGTACCGGCTGGCCGGAACCTGCTTCGGCGCCGACTTCTCCGCACGTGCGGAGAAGGAATCGGGGCATGTCCGACATGTTCCGAGGCGATCTCCTCACGTGCGGAGTTCTTGGCCCGGGGACGGGTCGCGCGCGAACGGGACCGTGACCACGACGAGAGCGGGCCGCCCCCGAGGGGAGCGGCCCGCTGTCGTTGCCGGCGAGAAGCGGTCAGTGACCGTGCCCGTGGCCGTGACCGGCCGCGGCGGGCTCCTCGTCCTCCTTCTTCTCCACCACGAGGGTGTCGGTGGTGAGGATCATCGAGGCGATCGACGCGGCGTTGCGCAGCGCCGAGCGGGTGACCTTGACCGGGTCGATGACGCCGGCCTTGACCAGGTCGCCGTACTCGCCGGTGGCCGCGTTGAACCCGTGGCCGCCGTCCATCTCGGTTACCTTCGCGGTGACGACGTAGCCCTGCTGGCCCGCGTTCTCGGCGATCCAGCGCAGCGGCTCGTTGACCGCCTTGCGGACGATCGCCGCCCCGGTGGCCTCGTCACCCGTCAGACCGAGCGAGTCGATAGCGGACGCAGCGTGGATGAGGGCGGAGCCGCCACCGGCGACGATGCCCTCCTCGATGGCCGCGCGGGTCGCCGAGATGGCGTCCTCGATGCGGTGCTTCTTCTCCTTGAGCTCAACCTCGGTGTGGGCGCCGACCTTGATGACGCAGACGCCGCCGGCCAGCTTCGCCAGACGCTCCTGGAGCTTCTCGCGGTCCCAGTCGGAGTCGGTGCGCTCGATCTCGGCCTTGATCTGCGCGACCCGGCCGGTGACCTCGTCGGCCGAACCGCCGCCGTCGATGACCGTGGTGTTGTCCTTGGTCACGACGATCCGGCGGGCCGTCCCGAGCAGGTCGAGACCGACCTGGTCGAGCTTGAGGCCGACCTCCTCGGCGACGACCTGGCCGCCGGTGAGGATCGCGAGGTCCTGCAGCATCGCCTTGCGGCGGTCGCCGAACCCGGGGGCCTTGACCGCGGCGACGTTGAACGTGCCCCGGATCTTGTTGACCACCAGGGTCGAGAGGGCCTCGCCGTCGACGTCCTCGGCCACGATGAGCAGCGGCTTGCCGGTCTGGACGACCTTCTCGAGAACCGGGAGCAGGTCCTGGATCGAGCTGATCTTGCTCTGGTGGACCAGCACGTAGGCGTCCTCGAGGACGGCCTCCATGCGCTCCGGGTCGGTGACGAAGTACGCCGAGATGTAGCCCTTGTCGAACTGCATGCCCTCGGTGAACTCGAGCTCGGTCGCCGTCGTCGAGGACTCCTCGACGGAGATGACGCCGTCCTTGCCGACCTTGTCGAACGCCTCGGCGATCGTGGCGCCGATGGTCTCGTCCTGCGCCGACAGCGTGGCGACGGACGCGACCTCCTCGTTGCCCTCGACCTCACGAGCGTTCTCGAGCAGCCGGTCGTTGACCGCCTCGACGGCCTTGTCCATGCCGCGCTTGAGCGCGGCCGGAGCGGCGCCGGCGGCGACGTTGCGCAGACCCTCCTTGACCATCGCCTGGGCGAGGACCGTGGCGGTCGTCGTCCCGTCACCGGCGATGTCGTTGGTCTTGGTCGCGACCTCCTTGGCGAGCTGCGCGCCGAGGTTCTCGTACGCGTCGTCGAGCTCGATCTCCTTGGCGATGGTCACGCCGTCGTTGGTGATCGTCGGCGCGCCCCACTTCTTGTCGATGACGACGTTGCGGCCCTTGGGACCGAGCGTCACCTTGACGGCGTTGGCGAGGGCGTCGACGCCACGCTCGAGCGCCTTGCGCGCGGCGTCGTCGAACTCCAGGGTCTTCGCCATCAGGCAACGACCGCCAGGACGTCGCGGGCGCTGAGAATGAGGTACTCGGTGCCCTGGTGCTTGACCTCGGTGCCGCCGTACTTGCTGTAGATCACGCGGTCGCCGACGCTGATGTCGAGCGGCACGCGGTTGCCCTTGTCGTCGATGCGACCCGGGCCGACGGCCAGGACCTCGCCCTCCTGGGGCTTCTCCTTGGCGGTGTCCGGGATGACGAGGCCGGACGCGGTGGTCTGCTCGGCTTCGAGCGACTTGACCACGATGCGGTCTTCGAGCGGCTTGATGGAAACAGCCACGGGTGGTGACCTCCCCTTCGGGAATCGTCGAATGTCTGGTATGCCCGGGGTCGCCGTCGCGGGGGTCGAGCCACCGAGCGGGTCAGCACTCTCGGGGGGAGAGTGCCAGCCTCAAATCTAGGTACGTGATTAGCACTCGGTCAAGTCGAGTGCCAGCCGCCGGCCGACCCGTAGCGTGGAGGGGTGGACCTCGGTGCGCTCGCCCTCCTCATCGACGGGGAGGGATGGGAGCTGCTGGCCTCCCTGCCGGCTTACGACCCGGCTTCCGAGCTGGCCCTGCAGACCCGGCTTCGCGACGCCGGGTATGCGCCGGAGCTGGTCTCCGTCGCCCTGCTCCAGTCGCAGCTGCGGGCGAAGGCTCGCGACAAGTTCGGGCCGTTCGCTGACGGGATGCTGTTCACCCCCGACGGCCTCGAGCAGGCGACCCGGTTCGAGGTCGCGGCCCGGCACGCGGCGCGCTACCTGCGCGCCGAGATCCGCCTCATCCACGACATCGGCTGCGGGATCGGCGCCGACGCGATGGCCTTCGCCGGCCTCGACCTCGGGGTGCAGGCGGTCGACGCGGACGACGTCACGGCGGTGGTCGCCGGCGTGAACCTGCGGCACTGGCCCGGGGCCTACGTGGCCCACGCTCGCGCCGAGGACGTCGAGCTGCCCTCCGGGGAGGCGGCGACGCATACCGGCGTCTGGCTCGACCCGGCCCGACGCCTCGGCGGACCGGCCGACGCGACCGGACGCTCGCGCCGCGTCTTCTCCTTGGACCGGATGTCACCGAGCTGGCGGGAGGTGCAGAGGTATGCGGCGCAGGTGCCGGCCACGGGGGCCAAGCTGTCGCCGGCTTTCCCCCACGCCGCCCGACCGGACGGATCAGAGGCGCAATGGGTCTCGTGGCGGGGCGATGTCGTGGAGTGCGCCCTCTGGTGGGGACCCCTCGTGGAGACGCCGGGGCGCACCGCCACGGTGCTGAGCTCCGGCGCTGACGCCGTGACCGTGACCGAGGACGACGCAGCGGGTGCGCCGCCGCCGCTGGTCGGCCCCGGCGGGCTCGGTCCCTACCTCTACGAGCCCGATCGGGCCGTCATCCGGGCGGGCCTGACCGGTGCGTTGGCGCGTCTGGTCGGGGGGGCCGAGCTGGACGACGGGGTCGGCTACGTCGCGGCCGCGGTCGACCTGCCGGTGCCGTGGGCGCACCGCTACGCGCTCGTCGAGGCGATCCCCTGGAACGTCAAGACGGTCCGGGGCTGGTTGCGCGAGCGCGGTCTCGGTCGGCTGACCATCAAGAAGCGCGGCGTCGCGCTGGAGCCGGACGCCGTCCGGCGGCAGCTCCGGCTGACCGGGTCCGGTGAGGCGATCCTCGTCCTGACCCGGGTGGGCGGGCGCCCCTACGCGCTGGTCGTGGAGAACAGCCCGCGGTAGTAGTCGGCGTCGGCCGGGTGGTACTCCGCGAAGTCGATCGCCCCGACGTCCCCGCCGGTCTCGGCGGCGACCAGGCGGTCGAGGTAGTAGTCCCAGCCGGGTCCGACGTCGGCCGCCTGGGCGGGGTCGGACATCCGCTGCGAGAAGGTCAGCGTGGTGACGCCCTCCGCCTCCTCGAGCTCCATGGCCAGGTACCAGTCGCCGTACGGTGTGCTCGAGTGGACGGCCAGCCGTCGCGGTGGGTCGCACTCGTCGACAAACATCCGCTCGGCCGTCGCGTCGGGGCTCTCGGCGGTCATCCGGAAGCCCACCCAGCCGTCGGTGGGGTCGCCTTCCCAGGTACCGACCCAACGAGCGAGGCGGTCGGGTTCGGTGACGGCCGCCCAGACGTCCGCCAGCGGCGCGTGGAACCGCCGCTTGTAGGCGACGACCTCGTGGCCGCTGCGGATCTCGCGACGGCCGGTGGGGTGGGTCGGTGTGGTCATCCCACGTCCTCTCGGGCTCGGTCGGTGGCGGACGGCGTATGCCGGTGGCGCTCGCGCCGGGTTCGGTGGACCTCGGTGTCGAGGGCGTCGAGGGCCGACTCGGCGATCCGGGCCGGTCGGCGTGCCGCGAGCTCGTCGAGCATCTGCCGGACCGGCTCCAGACCGGCTGGTTCCAGGCGGTAGTGCCGCTCCCGGCCGCGGTCCTCCGCGCTGGCGACCCCGGCCTCGGTCAGCAGTCGCAGGTGGCGGCTCACCGCCGGGCGACTGACGTCGTAGGCCGCGGTGAGGTCGACGACCCGCGCCGGGCCGGCGGCCAGCTGCCGCAGGAGGTCACGCCGGATCGGGTCGGCGAGCGCCTCGAACCCGTCCATGCGTCATTGGTAACAGAACACTTACCAATCGGTCAAGGCCGACGCGGCCACAGCGTCACGCAGGGCCGCTCGGCGGTCGAGCCCGGCCGCGAGCCCGGCGGCGAGCGTGCCGCAGAACGCCTCCGTACCGCCGTCGGGCATCGCCGGCGTCCCGAGGTCGTCGCTGTCGACGCGCGTGCCGTCCCACACCGCGCCGGCTCGCCCGAAGGTCACGCACAGCGATGCCGGCATGAGGCCGACGTCGGCGAGCAGCGCGGCGTCCCGCTCACCCACGACGAACGGGTCGGCGATCGCCGCGGCGTCCGGGTCGAGCACGGCGAACGGTGACGCATTGACGACCGCGCGCAGCTGGCGTCGGTCGGCCTCGCGCAGCACGTCCGCGGCGGCCGGCGGCGGGACGTCGAGCTGGACGAGGACCACGTCTCCGTCGGCCGCGGCGGCCAGCGCCGCTCGGCCGTCGAACCGGGCGGCGGCGCCGTGGAGGAGGAGGCTGGCGTCCCGCTCGTGGCCCGCGGTCATGACCACCCGAGTGGCGGTCGACTCACCAGGCACGACGTGGAGCCGCGGTTCGACGCCGAGGCTGGCGAGATGGTCCTCGCACCAGCGGCCCGCGTCGTCGTCGCCGACGGACGCCACGAGGGCGACGCGGGCGCCGGCCCGACGCGCGGCGAGCGCCTGGTCAAGCCCACGACCGCCCACCGTGCGCCGGGTACCGGTGGCGGTCACGGCGTCCCCCACCGCCGGCACGCGGTCTACCTCGGCGTGGACGACGACCTGCAGCGACCCGACGACGAGGACCTGTCCCGTCACCGGCCGCCCACTGTCTCGAGCCAGAGCGACGCATACCGAGGTCCGTCGACCCTGAGCCCCACGTCGACCTCGACCGACGACCGGCCATGCGGGTCGTGGCTCATGTCGCCGGCCCAGCTGCGCCGGTCGACGACGGTCCGGCCGCGCGACCAGGAGCCGCCGAGCTCGACGCGGATGGGGAGACGCTCGGTATGGAGGGCGGTCGCGTCGAGGACGACGCAGACGGCTCCGGCATCGCCGATCGTGGCCGGGCCGCCGAACCGTTGGCACTGGTAGGCGATCAGCAACCCGCCCAGCCGCGCTGCCGGGTCGCTCCGCGCGGCGAGGTCGGCGGCCTGGGCGGCGGTGACCGTGGGTTCGTAGAAGACGTCGAGCCCGTAGAGCGTGACGTCGAGGCGCAGGTCGGCAGCCGCGTCGAGAGCGATGGCGGCGGCCTCGGGGTCGTGGAACACGTTGAACTCGGCCGAGGCGGTCGCGTTTCCCACGTTCGCGGCGCCGCCCATGATGACGATGTCGCGCAGGTGGGCCGCCACGTCGGGGTAGGTCCGCAGGAGCAGCGCGATGTTGGTCAGCGGCGCGAGCGTGACGAGGGTGACCGGCTCGTCGGCCGCGCGGAGCACGTCGCGGAGCAGCTCGACGGCGTGCCGCGGGTCGGGGCGGCGCGTCGACCTCGGCCAGTCCAGGTCGCCGAGCCCGTCCGCGCCGTGGACGTGCCGGGCGTCGGCCGGTTCCTCGAGGAGGGGTCGGGCGCTCCCGGCGGCCACCGGGACGTCCGGCCGGCCGGCGGCGTCGAGGACGGTGAGCGTGTTGGCGACGACGAGGTCGAGCGGGGCGTTGCCGCCGACGCAGCTGACCGCCCGAAGGTCGAGGACCGGGTGCCGCGCGGCGAGGAGCAGCGCACAGGCGTCGTCCACCCCGGTGTCGACGTCGAGCACGACCGGGCGAGACATGGCCAGCGAGCATACGGGCCGCCGGTAGCGTCGAGCCGTGCCCCGCCGTCCCGCCTTCGTCGCCTTCGCCCTGGCCGGGCTCGGCGCGCTGGCGGCCTGCTCGGCGGATCCGGCACCGTCGGGCGGAGGTTCGACCACCGCCCCCTTGTCGAACACGACCATCACGCCGTCGCCGACGAGCACGACGACCCCACCCAGCTGTGCCGAGGCGTTGGCGGCGGCGCTCACCCTCGAGCAGAAGGTCGGTCAGCTGCTCATGGTGGGGGCGCAGGCCGGGACCGCACCGGCCGCCCTGGACCCGGTCCTCACCGACCAGAAGGCCGGCGGGGTCGTCCTGCTCGGTACCTGGAACAGCGCGCCGACGGTCAGTGGTGCCACGCAGCACTGGCAGCCGATCGGGCGCACGGTATCGGGTGGGGTGGGGCTGCTCGTGTCCGCCGACCAGGAGGGCGGCCAGGTCCGCCACCTGCAGGGCACCGGTTTCGCGAGCACGCCCTCGGCCTTGAGCCAGGGCCGGGCCGGTACGGCGGGACCCAACGCCACCACGGTCGCCGCGAACCTCAAGGCCGTTGGCGTCAACGTCAACCTGGCCCCGGTGGCCGACACGGTCGCGGCGTCCTTCGCGCGGCAGAACGGGCCCATCGGCGTGTACCAGCGCGAGTACGGCAACGACCCGGCGACGGTCACCCGGTCGGTCACGGCCGCGGTCAGTGCGCTGCAGGCCGGTGGGGTGAGCGCGACCGTCAAGCACTTCCCGGGGCTCGGGCGCGTGACCGGGAACACGGACCTCACCGCCAACGGCACGACCGACACGACGACGACCGCCGACGACGCCTACCTCGAGCCGTTCCGCGCGGGGATCCAGGCGGGCGTCGACCTCGTGATGATCTCGTCGGCGACCTACAGCCAGATCGACCCGGACAACCGGGCCCCGTTCTCGAGCCGGGTGGTCACCGGGCTGTTGCGGGAGCAGCTGCGGTACGACGGGGTGGTCGTGTCCGACGACCTCGGCGGTGCCGTCGCCGTGGCCTCCGTGCCCCCGGGCGAGCGGGCGACGCGGTTCGTCGCCGCCGGTGGCGACATCGTGCTGACCGGGCTGCCGGCCACCGCCCCGACCATGGCGGGGGCGTTGCGCGACAAGGCGCAGGCCGAACCCGCCTTCGCCGCGCAGGTCGACGCCGCGGCCACCCGGGTGCTGGAGCTCAAGGTCCGACGCGGCCTGGCCAGCTGCTAGTCACCCCACGAAGTTCTCCCCACAACGCTCTTCGCTTCGCTCCGAACGTTGCGTGGGCCCGCGCTCCGCTCCGATACTTCGCGGGGACCCCGACTTAGTCGAGCTGACCGGCATACCCCTCGTAGGCCCGGCCCCAGTCCGAATCCCAGGTGTCGGCGACCGCTCGGCCGGCGACCTCGTCGTCGAGGCGCCGGACGTAGACGTCCCAGCCGGCGGTGTAGCCGGCCACGCTGCTCGCGGACAGGCGGGCATGCGTGACGCGCAGCCGGGCTTGGTCTCCGGCCGGTTCGACGGCGACGGTGACGAGCGACGTATGCGTGGCGTGCGGCCACTCCCAGGCGAACCCGCGAGGGGCGTCGCAGGCGGTCAGGCGGCAGCCGCGCACCGCGTTGTCGTCGAACCGGACCGTGAACGTGCCGCCCGGCTCAAGGTCGCCGTCGACCGGTGCGAACCAGCGGGCCAGGCGGTCAGGTTCGGTGACCGCGCGCCACAGGTCGGCGGGGTCGGTGTCGTAGACGCGGTCGAAGGAGGCCTCGGCGGTGTCTCCGGTTCGCGTGATGGTTCCGAGCAGGGTGCCGGAAGTCATGAGGTCTCCTGGGGTCGGGCGGCGCGGCGGCCGCGGGTGATCTCGGTATCGAGGGCGTCGAGGCGCTGCGACCAGAACCGCCGCACGTCGGCGCACCACTGCTCGACCTCGTCGAGGACGACCGGTCGCAGCGAGTAGATCCGGCGCTGGGCCTCCTGGCGGACCTCGACGACCTCCGCTTCCCGGAGGACGCGCAGGTGGCGGCTCACGCCCGGGCGAGCGATGTCGAACGCCTCGGCCAACGCACCGGCGGTGGCCTCGCCGACAGCCAGCCGCCGGACGATCTCGCGGCGGGTCGGGTCGGCGAGCGCCTCCCAGATCTCCATGCCGCCTTGTGTACCTTATTCGTTACGTAACCGTCAAGGTACCTTTGGAAGTCAGGCGCGGACCAGGGTCACCGGCATCGAGGAGTCGGCCGGCAGGTCCAGGGCCGACGGCGCCACGCCGCGGGCGACCATCTGCGCGCCGAGCGCCGCCACCATGGCCCCGTTGTCGGTGCAGAGCCCCGGTCGCGGTACCCGCAACCGGATCCCGCCCGACTCACACCGTTCCAGGGCCAGCGCCCGCAGCCTCGAGTTCGCCGCCACGCCGCCACCGATGAGGAGGTCGTCGACCCCCTCGGCACGACAGGCGGCTACCGCCTTCCGGGTCAGCACGTCGACCACCGCCTCCTGGAAGCTCGCCGCCACATCGGCCACCGGCACCGGTGAGCCGGACTGCTCCTGCAGCTGGACCCACCGGGACACCGCCGTCTTCAGCCCGGAGAACGAGAAGTCGAACCGGTGCCGCTCGAGGTCCCTGCCCGCCGTCAGCCCGCGGGGGAACTCGATCGCCACCGAGGATCCGCTCAGTGCGGCCCGGTCGATGTGCGGGCCGCCCGGGAAGGGCAGCCCGAGAACCCGCGCCACCTTGTCGAACGCCTCCCCCGCCGCGTCGTCGATCGTCGACCCCAGCGGCTGGACGTCCTTCGTGACGTCGGGTACCAGCAGCAGCGACGAGTGCCCGCCACTGACCAACAGGGCCATCGTCGGCTCGGGCAGCGGGCCGTGCTCGACGACGTCCACCGCGACGTGCGAGGCCAGGTGGTTGACGCCATACAAGGGCTTCCCCAGCCCCACCGCGAGCGCCTTGGCCGCGGCCACGCCAACCAGCAGCGCCCCCGCCAGCCCCGGACCCGAGGTCACCGCGATCGCGTCCAGGTCGGCGAGACGCACGCCCGAGGTCTGGCAGGCCCGTTCGATCGTCGGAACCATCGCCTCCAGGTGCGCCCGAGACGCCACCTCCGGGACGACGCCCCCGAACCGGGCGTGCTCGTCGACGCTGCTCGCCACCGCGTCGACCAGCAGCGTCGAGCCCCGCACGATCCCGACACCCGTCTCGTCGCAGGACGTCTCGATCCCGAGGACCAGCGGCTCGTCAGCCACGACCATCACCCACCCGTCGCCGCATGACGACCGCGTCGACGCCGTCCGGCTGGTAGTACCGCCGCCGCACCGCCACCTCGGCGAACCCGTGCCGCTCGTACAGCCGCCGCGCCGGACCGTTGTCGGCCCGAACCTCCAGCATCACCGAACCGGCGCCGTCGTCCGCCGCCCGCCGCAGCAGCTCGTCCACCAGCCGGTCCCCGAGCCCCTGGCCGCGCCGCCCCGGCGCGACGGCCACCGTCATCACGTCGGCGACCTCCCCGCCCAGGTCGACACCGGCATACCCGTCGATCCCGTCCGATCCCTCGAGGACCACGTACGACCGGCGCGGCCGCCCGGCCAGCTCGCCCCACCATGTCGGCTCCGACCAGGCGTCCGTCGCGAAGAGCTCGCGCTCCAGCCGCGCCAGCTGCGGGATGTCCCGCCACGTCATCTCGCGCAGCTCGCTCACCCGAGGGCCGACTTCGTCGTGACCGACGGTGCCGCGTCCGGCCGCCGCAGGTAGATCGGCTCGTGCTCGTCGACCGGGTCCCCGGCGGCCAGCCGCCGCACGACGAGGTCGGCCAGCGTCGCGGCCGACACGTCGAGCGGCCCGTCCAGAGCCTGCGCGAAGGCCGACGGGTAGAGCAACGGCCCCCGTCCTACCGCAGGAAGGTCCACGACCTCCGCAGGCAGGTCGGCCGGCTTGCTGACGTGCGGCCCGTCGAGCCGAGCCGGTATGCGCGCGCCCGCCACCGCGTACCGCGCCCAGTAGACCTCCTTGCGTCGGGCGTCGGTCGCCACGACGACCTCGCCGTCGACGCCGACCTCGGCGGCCAGCGCGTCGAGGCTGCACAGGCCGTGCAGCCGCGCCCCGGTCACCAGCGCCAGGGTCCGCGCCGTGACGATCCCGACTCGTAGGCCGGTGAACGGACCCGGCCCCAGCCCGCAGGCGATGTCGGTGAGGTCGCTCGGCCCCACACCAGCCTCCAAGAGGACCCGCGTGATCCCGGGCGCGAGGTGCTCGGCGTGTCCGCGGGCGTCCAGCGTGGTCGCCTCCGCAAGGACCACCGACCCGTCGTGCAGCGCCACGGAGATCGCCGTCGTCGACGTGTCGATGGCGAGCAGCAGCACCCCGGCAGGCTACCGATCGGCCCAGCGCCCGCCGACGCCGGACAGCGTCGCGGTCCGCACCTCGCCGGGTCCGGTCGTGAGAACCACCTCGAGGTACGCGTCGGCCAGCCGTTCAGCGACCCCGTGGCCCCACTCCACCACGGTCACCGACTCGTCGATGTCGGCATCGAGGTCGAGGTCGTCGAGCTCGAGGGCACCGCCCAGCCGGTAGGCGTCGACGTGCACCAGCGCGGGTCCGCCGACCAGCGACGGGTGCACCCGGGCGATGACGAAGGTCGGCGATGTCACCGGCCCCCGCACGCCGAGGCCCGCGCCGATGCCCTGGGTCAGCGTGGTCTTGCCCGCGCCGAGACCACCGGTGAGGACGACGAGGTCACCGGCCCGCAGCAGCCGGCCGAGCCGCATACCGAAGGCATGGGTGTCCTCCGCCGAGACCAGGCCGACCCGGTCCGGGAGACCTCCGGTGGTCACGAGGCCTCGCGGCGCCGCTCTCGGCTGGATCGGGGCCGCGACGGACTGTCGTTAGCGCGGTCCAGTCGCTCGAGCCCGCGCTCGATCCGGCGCTTCTTGTCGACGTCGGTCACCACCCGCCGCACCCGCGGCACGAGCTCCGCGGGGATCTCCTCGTCGGCGCGGCGGGTGGCCCGCTGGATGAGCGCGTCGAGCTGCTGGTTGAGCAGGTCGGGATGCTCGAGCATGATGACGTGCCCCGCGTCGCGGACGATGACGTGCTGGGCGCCCGGGAGCGCCCGGACGATCGCCTCGCTGTGTACCGGTGGGGTGAGGATGTCCTGCTCGCCGTTGAAGACGAGGGTCTCGCAGCCCGCGTAGTTGACCAGGCCGGCCGTCTGGTCGTAGTCGTCGAACGCCGGCGTGAACGACGACAGCACGGTGAGGTTGGTGCCGAGCAGCATCTTCGCGGCGAGCTTGACGACGCTGCGGGGTACCGGCGAGGCGAACGAGTACCGCTCGACGAGGAAGTCGGCCAGCTCCGAGTTGGCCGAGAGGATGTTCTTGAGCAGCTCGGGACGGTGCTCGAAGACTCCGGCCACGCCCGGACCGAGCCGTTCGATCATCAGCCGGCCGATCGTCGGCGCGAACCCGCCGGCGGCGAGCGGCATACCCCCCGCCGACGTCGAGATCGCTCCGAAGGCGACCACCCGGTCGCGGACCAGGTGCGGATGGAGGGCGCCGAGGGCCATCGTCGTCATGCCGCCCATCGAGTGCCCGACCAGGGTGAGTGGGCCCTCCGGGGCGGTCTGCTCGATGACCGTCGCGAGGTCCTCACCGAGCTGGGCGATGGTGTACGACGAGGCGGCGCCGCGACCGGACTTCCCGTGGCCGCGCTGGTCCCAGACGACGACGCGGTACCCCGCCCACCGCAGGTACCGCCGCTGGAACACCCAGCACTCGGACGTCAGGCAGTAGCCATGGGACAGGACCACGGTCGGCCGCGGCTGGCCGTCCTCGTCGACGCCGTCGCCGGACAGCGGCTCGTCGACCTCGACGTGGAGGGATACGCCGTCGGTGGAGATGACATCCAGCTCGCGGCTGGGCTTCTCCACCAGGCTCGCACCGGTCTCCAGGGCGTCCTGACGACGCCGGTGCATCCGGTCCGCGACGATGCCCGCGGCCGTCGCCGCTCCGGCCACGCCGAGACCGATGCCCAGGCCGATCAGGCCGTTCTTGCTCGAACTCACGCCTTCCCTCCGACATAGACCCTGGGCACCCGCGGCCCGATCCGCGTCACGATCTCATAGCTGATCGTGCCGGTCGCGTCCGCCCACGCCTGCGCGGACGGCCCGTCCGGATCCGCGCCGAAGAGGACGACCTCGTCACCCTCGCGCGCCTCGGAGTCCGGACCGAGGTCGACGACGAACTGGTCCATGCATACCCGCCCGGCGATCACGTTAGGCCTGCCCTGCACCGAGACCGGGCCGACGTTGGTGGCGTTGCGAGGGATCCCGTCGGCGTAGCCGAGCGGGACCAGCCCGAGCACGGTCTCCCGCGGGGTCGTGTAGGCGTGACCGTAGGAGACGCCTTGCCCGGCCGGGACCCGCTTGACCAGGGACAACCGCGCCACGAGCGTCATCGCCGGGGTCAGCCCGTATGCCTGCGGTCCGGCCAGCTGGGGCACCGGGCTCAGGCCATAGACGGCGATGCCGGGGCGGACGAGGTCGTAGTGGACCGACGAGTTCGTCACGGTCGCGGCCGAGTTGGCGAGGTGGCGCACCTCCAGCTTGCAGCCGGCGGCTTCGGCGGCGCGGATCGCCTCCTCGAAGACCTCGCGCTGGCGGCGGACCGTCGGATGGTCGGGTTCGTCGGCGTAGGCGAAGTGCGACCACACGCCGACGACCCGGATGCTGCCCTCCGCCTCGTGGAGCCTGGCCGCCGCGATGAGGTCGAGGAAGTCCTGGCCGTACGCCCCGTTGCGACCAAGGCCGGTGTCGGCCTTGAGGTGCACGCGGGCGGTCCGGCCGGTGGTGCGCGCGGCCGTGACGATGTCGTCGAGGGCCCAGGTCGCCGAGGCGGCGACGTCGATGTCGCGGGTGAGGGGGGCCGTGAAGTCATTACCGGGGACGTGCAGCCAGGTGAAGAGCCGGCCCTGGACGCCGGCGTCGCGCAGCGCGACCGCCTCCGGCTGCTGGGCGGTCCCGAGCCAGGTGGCGCCGCCGGCCTGAGCGGCCCTAGCCGCCTGGAGCAGCCCGTGCCCGTAGGCGTCGGCCTTGACGATGGCCATCAGCTCGGCCGTTGCCGACTGCTCGTGGAGGGCCCGGACGTTCGCCGTGATGGCGTCGAGATCGACGACGGCGGCGCCGGGCGCACCGGTGGGCAGGGTCACGGGCGTCAGTGTGGCAGGCGAGGCTCCTGAGCCCCCCGCGTCTCCGGTTCGTGCTCTGAGTCGCACCGAAATCCGTACTCGCGCCGCACGAATCAGCGGGAGGCGTCACGCATACCGGAGAAGCGCGGCGACGGTCTCGGGTATGCGTCGGGCCACCTCGCTGATCCGGACCGGACCTCCGGGGTTGGCCCGGTCTGCGGCCACCCCGTGGACGAGGGCGCCGAGCGCCCCGGCGTCAAGCGGGTCGAGTCCCGCGGCGAGGAGGGTGCCCAGCAGGCCGCCGAGGACGTCGCCGGCGCCGGCGGTGGCCAGCCACGCGGGAGCGTCGGCCTGGCTGCGGACCGCCCGGTTCGCGTCGGGAGAGACGACGAGGGTATGCGCGCCCTTGAGCAGGACAGTGCACCTGGTCCGCTCGGCCGCCTCGCGGGCATGGGCGAGGGGTGCGGCACTGACCTGCTCACGGTTGACCTCCTCGCCGCGGAGCCGGGTCAGCAGCCGGGCCAGCTCACCCGCGTGAGGGGTGAGCAGCGTCGGCGCGTCGCGACGTCCGACCAGCTCCAGCGCGCCCGCGTCGACAACGGCCGGCAGGTCGGACGCCAGGGCCTCTTCCACATGGTGCTTCTGCTCGGCCACTCCCTTGGCGCGGCTCGACGGGTCGAACCCCGACCCGCACACCCACGCCTGGACCCGGCCCTCGGCGGTGACCGCCTCCGGCGCCGCCGCGTGGACGAGCGCCTGGACCTCGGGCGGCCCGTAGTACCGGACCATGCCTGGCCCGGCACCAAGCGCCCCGAGCACGCTGAGGACGGCGGCCCCGGGATACGTGGGCGTCCCCGCGACGATGCCGACCACGCCGCGGGAGTACTTGTCCGAGCTCGCGCCCGGAACGGGCCAGAGCGCGGCGACGTCGTCGAAGGTGAGCCGCTCCACCACCGACTTCCCCGATTCCACGGCCAGGCCGATGTCGACGACGGTCAGCCGGCCGACCGCGGGCTCGGTGGCCGGGAGCAGGTGAACCGGCTTGGGGACGCCGAAGGTGACCGTCTCGTCCGCAAAGACGGCGTCGCTGACCGGCACCTCGCCGGCCGGGTCGGCGCCACTCGGCAGGTCGACGGCCACAACCCAGGCGTCCTCGGGAACCCCGTCGGCCCAGGCGACCGCATCGCCGCTGAGCCCGGGTCGCCCGCCGATCCCGAGGATCCCGTCGACGACGACGTCGGCCTCGGCCAACACCGAACCCCACGCGTCGCCGTCGCCCGGGACCAGGGCCACTCCCGCGACACGGGCCGCCTCGAGGCCGCCGCCATGAGCAGACGCCGCGTGCACCGCCGCCGCGGCGAACCCCTGCTCGGCAAGGTGGGCCAACGCATACAGGGCGTCCCCGCCGTTGTTGCCGGCCCCGACCAGGCCGACGACACGCATACCGCCGCGTTCCTCGAGCCGCGCGGCGACGACGGCAGCGAGTCCCCGAGCGGCCCGGCTCATCAGCTCGCCGTCGGGCAGGGCCGACATCGCCGCCTCCTCGGCGGCGCGGACGTCGGCGACGGAGTAGGCCTCGATCACGAGGTCAACCCTCCGCCACCACGACCGCCGACGCGATCCCGGCGTCGTGCGACATGGACAGGTGGAACGCGGCGACCCCGAGATCGTCGGCGCGCGACTCGACGCTGCCGGTCACCCGCAGCGACGGGCGGCCGTTGCCGTCCTGGACCACGGTCGCGTCGAGCCAGCTCAGCCCGGCCGGCGCGCCGAGCGACTTGGCCAGCGCCTCCTTGGCGGCGAACCGGGCGGCCAGCGAGGCCAGTCCGAGGTGTCGCTCGGTCGGGGTGAAGAGGCGCTCCCGGAGGGCCGGGCTGCGGTCGAGGGTCTGTCCGAACCGCTCGATGTCGACGACGTCGATCCCGACCCCGATGATCACTCGACCGTGACCGACTTGGCGAGGTTGCGCGGCTGGTCGACGTCGAGGCCCTTCGCCGAGGCCAGCTCGCAGGCGAACACCTGGAGCGGGACGACGGTGAGCAGCGGCGCCAGCAGCGTGGACACCGCCGGGACGCGGATCACCTCGTCGGCGAAGGGCACCACGTCCTCGTCACCCTCCTCGGCCACGACGATCGTCCGGGCGCCGCGGGCGCGGATCTCCTGGATGTTCGACACGAGCTTCGCGTGCAGGCCGTGAGCGGTCGACGGCGCCGGCACGACGACGAACACCGGCTGCCCGGGTTCGATGAGGGCGATCGGGCCGTGCTTGAGCTCGCCCGCGGCGAACCCTTCCGCGTGGATGTAGGCGAGCTCCTTGAGCTTCAGCGCTCCCTCCAGCGCGACGGGGAACCCGACGTGCCGGCCGAGGAACAGCACCGCCCGCGAGTCGGCCATGAACCGGGCGAACTCGCGGACCCGGCCCATCGAGTCGAGGACGGTCTGGATCTTGTCCGGCACGCCCTGCAGCTCCGACATCACCGCGGCCGCCTGGGCCGCCGACGACTCGTCGCCCCGCAGCTGCGCCAGGTACAGACCCAGGATGTAGACGGCAGTGATCTGGGCGAGGAACGCCTTGGTCGACGCGACGGCGATCTCCGGACCGGCGTGCGTGTAGAGCACCGCGTCGGACTCGCGAGGGATCGTCGCGCCGTGGGTGTTGCAGATCGAGATGGTCAGCGCACCCAGCTCGCGGGCGTGCTTCACCGCCATGAGCGTGTCCATCGTCTCGCCGGACTGGCTGATCGAGACGACCAGCGTGCGGCCGTCGATGACCGGGTCGCGGTAGCGGAACTCGTGCGCCAGCTCGACCTCGCAGGGTATGCGGGTCCAGTGCTCGATCGCGTACTTGGCGATCATCCCGGCGTAGGCCGCCGTGCCGCAGGCGATGACGACGATCTTGTCGACGTTGCGGAGGGCGGTCTCGGAGATGCGGAGCTCGTCGAGCACCAGGCGTCCCGATTGGTCGGTGCGGCCCAGCAGGGTGTCCGCGACGGCCTGCGGCTGCTCCTGGATCTCCTTGCTCATGAAGTTCGGGTAGCCGCCCTTCTCGGCGGCGGCGGCGTCCCAGTCGACGTGGTAGGGCCGGCCCTCGACCGGACTGCCGTCGAACCCGATCACCGCGACCGAGGACGGTGTGATCGTGGCGATCTGGTCCTGCCCGAGCTCGAGGGCGTCGCGGGTGTGCCCGATGAACGCCGCGACGTCGGAGCCGAGGAAGTTCTCGCCGTCGCCGAGCCCGACGACGAGCGGGCTGTTGCGCCGCGCCCCCACGACGACCCCCGGGGCATCGGCGTGGATCGCCAGCAGCGTGAACGCGCCCTCGAGGTCGCCGACGACAAGCCGCATCGCCTCGGTGAGGTCGCGGGTCTCGTCGAAGGCCCTCGCCACTAGATGGGCGGCCACCTCGGTGTCGGTCTCGGACGTGAACTGGACGCCGTCGTCGACGAGCTTGGCCTTGAGGCTGTGGAAGTTCTCGATGATCCCGTTGTGGATCAGGGCCAGCTTGCCGTCGCTGCCGCCGCGGTGCGGGTGGGCGTTGTGGTCGGTCGGCCCCCCGTGGGTGGCCCAGCGGGTATGCCCGATGCCGGTGCTCGACGGCGGCAGCGGGTGGGCGGCGATCGCCTCCCGCAGGTTGCCCAGCTTGCCGGACCGCTTCTCCGTGGCGACGTGGTCGCCGTCGACGAGCGCGACGCCGGCCGAGTCGTAGCCGCGGTACTCG
>DASTNV010000290.1:0-10901 GCA_035762725.1 Lapillicoccus sp.
GTACGTGCACAAGCTGCTGACCGGCCGGCACGACTTCGAGCGGCTACGGATGAAGGGCGGCCTGTCGGGCTACCCGAGCCGCACCGAGTCCGACCACGACGTCGTCGAGAACTCGCACGCGTCGACCGCCCTGTCGTGGGCGGACGGCATCGCCAAGGCCCGGCGCCTCACCGGCCGTCGCGACCGGCATACCGTGGCCGTCATCGGCGACGGCGCGCTCACCGGCGGCATGGCGTGGGAGGCGATCAACAACATCGCCGTCGACAAGGACCTGCCGCTCGTCATCGTCGTCAACGACAACGAGCGCTCGTATGCGCCGACGACCGGTGGTCTGGCGGACCACCTCTCGACGTTGCGGACGACGCGGAAGTACGAGTCGGTGCTCGGGTGGGGCAAGGACGCGCTCAACCGGACCCCGGTCGTCGGTGGTGTCGTCTACGGCGCGCTGCACGGGATGAAGAAGGGCATCAAGGACTTCGTCGCGCCGCAGGGCCTGTTCGAGGACCTGGGCCTGAAGTACCTGGGCCCGATCGACGGCCACGACGAACAGGCGGTGGAGGCCGCGCTGCGTCGGGCCAAGGCGTTCGGCGGCCCGGTCCTCGTGCACGTGCTGACCACGAAGGGCAAGGGCTACGACCACGCCCGCAACGACGATGCCGACCGGTTCCACGCGGTCGATCGGATCAACCCGGAGACGGGTCTGCCGCTCCAGGTCAAGGGGCGGATCTGGACCGACGAGTTCAGCGACGCGCTGCTGTCGGTCGCCCATGACCGTGACGACGTGGTCGCCATCACCGCGGCGATGCTCATCCCGACCGGGCTGAAGGAGTTCGCCGAGCGGTACCCCGACCGCGTGTTCGACGTGGGGATCGCCGAGCAGCACGCGGTGACGATGGCGTCCGGCCTGGCGTTCGGCGGGCTGCACCCGGTCGTCTGCGTCTACGCGACCTTCCTCAACCGGGCGTTCGACCAGCTGCTGATGGACTGCGCGCTGCACCGGGCCGGCGTGACCTTCGTGCTGGACCGGGCCGGGATCACGGGTACGGACGGCGCCTCGCACAACGGCATGTGGGACATGTCGATCACCGGGCTCGTGCCGGGGCTGCGGCTGTGCGCACCGCGGGACGCGTCGGAGCTGGCGCGGGCCCTGCACGAAGCCGTGGACGTGTCGGATGGTCCGACCGTGATCCGGTACTCGAAGCAGAACCCGCCGGCCCCGCTGACGGCGGTCCGGTCGGTGGGTTCGGTCGACGTGCTGGCCGAGCCCTCGGCCGACCAGCCGGTGGAGCTGCTGCTCGTCGGGCTGGGCGAGATGGCGACGACGGCCATGGCGGTGGCCGAAAAGCTGACGGCACAGGGTCACGGGGTTCGGGTCGTCGATCCGCGGTGGTGCGTGCCGGTGTCCGATGACCTGGTCGGGCTGGCGCGGTCCGCAGGGGCCGTCGCCGTTCTCGAGGACAACCTCGTCGTGGGGGGCGTCGGTTCGCAGATCGCGTCGGCGGTTCGGGAGGCCGGGCTGTCGGTGCCGGTTCACCTGCACGGGATCCCGAAGCGCTTCCTCACGCACGGGTCGCGGGGCGAAGTGCTGGAGGAGATCGGGCTCACCCCCGACGCGGTCGCCGACCAGCTGCACGCCACGCTCGGCCACTGACGCCGGGCCGGTCGGGCCGGCCGACCTGAAGCGTCGACGGTCTGAAGCGTCAGGGCTGGGGTCGCCACACACCGAACCCGGCCCAATGTGTCCCGCCACGCCATGAACCGGCGCCGCGCGCCCGCATACCTTCGCTGCAGCCGGGCGCGGGTGCCACGCCACGCCCACCGAAGCGGGAGGACGACGATGTCGCAGGGTCGGTTGACGTCACGGTGGAGCGCGCTGCTGGCCGGAGGGCTGGTCGCGATGTCGCTGGCAGCCTGCGGGACACCCGGGGCCAGCAGCCCCGGCGCGCCTGCCGCGAGCGAGGGCGGTGGCTCGGCCACGGCGGGTGGGGCGCCCTACAAGGTGGGCCTCGTCTACAGCAAGACCGGCGCGCTCGCCGCCTACGGGGCGCAGTACGCCGCGTCGTTCAAGGTGGGCCTCGACTACGCGACCAAGGGCACCAACGCGGTCAACGGCCACCCCATCGAAGTCAGCGAGGCCGACGACGCCGGCGACCCCGCCAAGGCGGTCACCGCGGCGACCACTGCGATCGGCGCCGGGGCCAAGATCATCGCGGGCTCGACGGCCTCCGGCGTGGCCCTCCAGGTCGCCCCGCTCGCCAAGGACAACAAGGTCCTCTTCATCTCCGGGCCGGCCGCAACCGACGCCGTGACCGGGGCCAACAAATACACGTTCCGCTCCGGACGCCAGACCTACCAGGACATCGCCACGGCAGGGACGATGGTCGGCGACATCAAGGGCAAGAAGGTCACCGTCTTCGCCCAGGACAGCGCGTTCGGCAAGGCCAACGAGGCCGGCGTCAAGGCGGTCCTCGGAGCCAAAGGCGCCACCGTGGAGTCCGTGCTCGTGCCCTCGGCCGCCACCGACTTCACGCCGTTCGCGACCCAGGTCAAGGGCCAGTCGCCCGACCTGCTGTTCGTCGCCTGGGCCGGTACCAACGCCACCCAGATGTGGACCACGCTGGCGCAGCAGGGCGTCTTCACGACCACCAAGGTCGTCACCGGTCTCGATATCAAGCCGACGCACGCCCTCTTCGGCGAGGCCGGCGACAAGATCTCGTTCCTCTCGCACTTCTTCGCCGGCGCGGCCGACAACCCCGAGTACCAAGCGCTCGCCACGGGTCTCAAGGCGGCCGGCCAGGAGGTCGACCTGTTCACCGACGACGGGTTCGTCGCGGCTCAGATGGTCGTCCGCGCCTTCAGCCAAGGCGGTGACGACGTCGACAAGATGGTCGCTGCCCTCGAGGGATGGTCGTTCGCCGGGCCCAAGGGCGCCATGGAGATCCGCGCCTCGGACCACGCGCTGCTCCAGCCGATGTTCACCGCGAAGCTCGTCAAGGAAGGCTCCGGCTTCGTCCCGCAGCGGGTCGCGACGCTCGCGCCGGCCGACGTGGCGCCTCCCGCGGTCGCGATGAAGTGAGCGAGGACGCCGCGATCGCGGCGGCGGGCATCGGCTGGAAGGTCGGTGGCGTCCAGATCCTCGACGACGTCAGCGTCGAGGTCCGTCCCGGCGAGCTGCTCGGCATCATCGGACCCAACGGAGCTGGCAAGTCGTCGCTGCTCAACATCCTCTCGGGTGTCCTCCGCCCGACCACTGGACGGGTCAGCCTCGAGGGCCGGGATGTGACGCGGCGGTCGGCCACCCGGCGGGCCCGGCTGGGCTTGGCGCGCTCGTTCCAGACGTCGGCCCTCTTCGACGGCCTCCCGGCGGCGGAGAACGTCCGGCTCGCCCTTCAGGCATCTCGGGGCGGTTCGTCCAGTCCCTGGCGGTTGGTCCGCGGCGCGCACGACGCGTCGGTCGTCGACGGGCTCCTCGAACGAGTTCGTATGCCTGGCAAGGGTTTGGTGCCGGCCGTCGACCTCTCGCACGGGGACCGGCGCAAGCTCGAGCTGGCCATGGCCCTGGCCTCCGACCCCACGGTTCTCCTCCTCGACGAGCCGATGGCGGGCGTCTCGGCCGAGGACGTCGACGGGCTCAGCGCGATCATCGGTGAGGTCCGCGACGCGGGAGTGGCCGTGGCCATGGTCGAGCACCACATGGACGTCGTCCTCGGCCTGGCCGACCGCGTCGCGGTGCTGCACCACGGCCAGCTCCTTGCGGTCGGGACCGCCAGTGAGGTCACCCGTGACGAGCGGGTCCAGCAGGCCTACCTCGGCGAGGCACTGTGACGGGCGGCCCCGTCCTCGCCGTCGAGGACCTCCACGTGCGCTATGGCGGGTCACACGTGCTCCAAGGCGTCTCCTTCGACGTACCGGCCCAGGGCATCACCGCGTTGCTCGGCCGCAACGGCGTCGGCAAGACCACGACGCTCAAGGCGATCCTCGGACTCGCTCCCCGGCAAGGTCGGATCACGTTGCGAGGCAACGACATCGCCCACGACAAGACTTTCCGACTGGTCCGGGGCGGGGTCGGGTACGTCCCCGAGGACCGCGATGTGTTCGGCGGGCTCACCGTCGACGAGAACCTGCGCCTCGTCGGCCGCGACGTCGGCGCCGGGGCACCGATCGTCGGCGAGCTGTTCCCCGACCTGGTGGGCCGCCGGAAGCAACGCGCCGGGACCCTCTCCGGCGGCCAGCAGCAGATGGTCGCCCTGGCCCGAGTCCTCCTGCGGGACAATGTGTTGCTCCTCGTCGACGAGCCCACCAAGGGCCTGGCCCCAAAGCTGGTCACCGAGGTGGCCGACGTGCTGGCCAGGGTCGCCGAACAGACGCCGATCCTCCTCGTCGAGCAGAACCTGCCAATGGTCCGTCGGGTCGCCGACACCGTCGTCGTCCTCGATGCCGGCAAGGTCGTCCACCGCGGCGATGCCCGGGAGCTGCTCGCCGACGCCGACCTCACCCGCGAGCTGCTCGGGGTGTCCCTGCGCCGGCCGACGGGAGGGGCCGCGTGAGCACGGCCGTCCTCCTCGTCGTCACCGGGCTTGGACTCGGCGCGCTGTACTTCCTTGCCGCCTCCGGGCTCAGCCTCATCTACGGACTCATGGGTGTGCTCAACTTCGCCCACGGCGCGTTCATGCTGGCCGGAGCGTATGCCGGATGGCTCACCATGGGTGCCCTGCCCGACTCGGTCCCGGCCGGGGTGCAGCTGCTGGTCGCCGTTCTCGTCGCAACCGCCGTCGGCGCCGTCGTCGGACTGGTCGTCGAGGTGGTCCTCATCCGCCCGCTCTACCGTCGCCACATCCAGCAGGTGCTCGTCACGGTCGGACTCTCACTCGCGGGAACCGCTGCGGTGCAAGGCATCTGGGGCTCCGACCCGCACCCGATCGAGAAGCCGGGTTGGCTGGCCGGCACGACGGAGGTGGCCGGTGCCCAACTGCCGAACGACCGGTTCCTCTACATCGGCGTCGCAGCCGTCGTGTTCCTCCTCCTGCTCGCCCTGCTCCGGTTCACCCGCCTCGGGCTGGTGATCCGGGCCGGCGTGGAGAACCGGACCATGGTCGAGGCGCTGGGCATCGACGTCCAGAGCACCTTCACGGTCGTCTTCGCCATGGGCGGTGCGGCCGCCGGGCTCGCCGGGATCCTCTACGCCACCTATGCCGGGAGCGTGTCACCCGCACAGGGCGCGGCCCTCCTGATCTTCGCGTTCATCGTCGTCGTCATCGGCGGGATGGGATCCTTCGTCGGCACCGCTGTGGCAGCGATCGTGGTCGGCCTGGTCCAGCAGCTGGCCAACTACTACGCCGCCAGCGGCGTCGGCGACCTGTCGGTCGTCCTTCTCCTCGCGGTCGTGCTCCTCGTCCGACGGCCGTCGATCGAGACGGGCCCGGCATGAAGGCGGTCAAGGCCGTTCCGGCCCTCCTCGTCCTGGCCGTGCTGGCATACCTGCCGTATGTCCCGCAGACGATCCCCGGGCTCCTGCCCGATCGGGTCAACGGCCCCGGCTCGCTGCAGCTCCTAGCGGTCTGCCTGACCATGGCGGGGATCGCGCTCAGCTACGACGTGCTCTTCGGCCGGACCGGGCTGCTCAGCTTCGGACACGCTCTCTTCGTTGCGGCCGGGAGCTATCTGCTGACGATGACCATGGCATCCTGGTCCCTCCCGCTCGGGCAGGCGGCGATCCTCGCCCTCGTCGGCACCACCGTTCTCGCGCTCGTCGTCGGCGCGATCTCGTTGCGGGTCGGGGGGATTGCCTTCGCGATGGTCACGCTGGCCTTTGCCCAGGCGGCGTCGATCATCGTGCTCCGCAACCCGGGCGACGCGACCGGCGGCGAGGAGGGCAAGGCCCTCACCCGGTCCGGCGTGCCTGACCTCTTCGTGGGCGTCGCCAACGCCCCGTACCGGTACTGGTTGGCCCTCGCCTTCGTCGTGGTCGCCTGGTGTGCCGTCACCTGGCTGATCCGGTCGCGGGCCGGCCACGCGATGGCCGCGGTCCGCGAGAACGAGGCCCGGGCCGCCGTGCTCGGCGTCGACACGTACCGCACCAAGCTCCTCGCCATTGTCGTGGGCGCCGCGATCGGCGGCCTCGGCGGCGTCGTCCACGCCGTCGTGCTCGGTGGGTCGAACCCGCACATCACGACCCCGGAGTTCACCCTGTCGCTGCTCGTCATGGTGGTGCTGGGAGGCGCCGGTTCGCGGTGGGGAGCCGTGCTCGGCGGGTTCCTGTACACCTACGCCGACGCGCGGCTGGTCGAGCTGTCCGGGACCTCGGCGTTCGCCGGACTGCCGGACGGGTTGCGTGCTGTGCTGTCCCAACCGCTGTTCATCCTGGGAGTGCTGTTCATCCTGGTCGTCTACTTTGCGCCCGCCGGCTTGACCGGCCTGGCCTCACGACGACGCCTGTTCATCCGGAAGAAGGAGACGCCGTGAGCGCTGTACCGGCCGAGAACGGCATGGAGTTCCGCGGGTTCCGCATCGAGCTGCCCGAGGGCAGCCTGGACATCCACGACCTCAGTGTGGGCGACCCCGACGCCGCAGCGCCGGTGGTGCTCGCCGTCCATGGGATCACCGCCAACGGGCTCAGCTGGCTCTGTGTCGCGGAGGAGCTGTTCCGGCGGCGCGGGCCGGGCAGTGTCCGCTTCCTGGCCCCGGACCTCAGGGGCCGGGCGTGCAGCCGGTATGCGTCGGGTCCCTACGGTCTCGGAACGCACGCTGACGACGTGCTCGCCATCGCCGACGTGTTCGGCGCCCGCCCGGTGCTCGTCGGGCACTCCATGGGGGCCTTCGCCACCGCCCTCGCCAGCTCGCGGGCCCCGGAGCGGGTGGCCGGCTCCGTCCTCGTCGACGGCGGGTTCGGGTTCCCGCCGCCGCCCGATCTCGACATCGACGCTGCCCTGACCGCGGTCATCGGGCCCGCGATGACGCGGTTGAGTATGCGGTTCGCGAGCCCCGACGCATACCTCGACTTCTGGCGGGCGCACCCCGCGCTGGGCCCCGCCCTCGACGGGCCGCGCGGCCCGGAGATCCGCCGGTACGCCCTGCACGACCTCATCGAGACCGCGGCGGGAGACTGGGTCAGCTCGTGCGTCCTCGACGCGATCCGCGCGGACGGCGCCGACACCCTGGCCCACGAGGAGGTCCACACCGGCGCCGCCAAGGGCGTGGCCGCGGGGGTGCCGACCGAGTTCCTCTGGGCGCCGCGTGGGCTGCTGAACGAGCCGCAGGGCCTTTACGACGAGGGGCGGATCACCGCCCTGGGGCTGCCGCGGGAGATCCGCGTGACCCAGATCCCCGACGTCAACCACTACACCGCGGTGTTCGACCCGGCGGGGACCGAGACGGTCGTCGACGCCATCGAGCGACGCCTCGACGAGGCGAGCCTGGGTGGGGCGGCCAGCGGCGTCAGCGGGGCATGAGGCGTCGCAGCCGCAGCGCCAGCTGGATCTCCAGCGCGCGGTCCGGCTGCTGCCAGGTGGGCCCGAGGAGCGACCCGATCCGCTCCAGCCGCTGCGCGACCGTGTTGACGTGCACGTGCAGTCCCGTGGCGGTGTGCCGCGGGCTGCCGCCGGCCGCGTAGTACGCCTCGAGCGTGCCGACCAGGTCGGTCCCGCGGGCGTCGTCGTACTCGACCACCGGCCCGAGGATGCGTCCGACGTAGGCGCCGACGTCCGGCTCGGATCCCACGACGAGGCCGGCGAAGCCCAGGTCGGCGGCCGCTGCGCCGGTACCGGTGTGGCCCAGAGCGACCATGGCCCGGACCGTCCGGACGGCCTCGGTGAACGCGGCCGGTACCGCGGCCACGTCGTACAGCGGACCCACTCCCGCCACGGTCGCCCGCGCGGTCCGGCTCAGTCGGGCGGATACCGACGACGCCAGCGCCCCCGGCTCGGTCTCCGTGACGAGCGCGACCACGGCGCCGTCGTGCTCGCCGACGATGCCTCGCGCGCCCACGGCCGCGTGGGTGGACAGCACGAGCGCGCGACGGCTCGCCGTGTCGTCGCCGACCAGCGCCAGCAGGCAGAACGGGCGCGAAGGATCGAGCCCGTATGCCCGTGCAGCCGTGGTGAGCTCGGCCCGGTCGCCGCGGCCGGCCACGAGGTCGGCCACCAGGTCGGTGCGCATCTGCTGCTGTGCCTCGGCGGTCTGCCGCTCGAACAGCATCACCAGCGCGGTCACCATGGCGGCGCGCTCCACGGTGCGCTGGTCCGCGTCGTCGGCCGACAGCTCGAGCCCGCCGAGCACCAGGGTGCCCAGTGGTTCGTGCCCCGCGGCGATTCCGACCGCATACCGATCTCGGTGCCGGACCAGCCGCCCGGAACCTCCGGCCAAAGCGGCCGGCGGGACGTCGGCGAGCGGGTCCCGGTTCCCGGCCTCGGCGGTTCCGTCCGGCGCCTCGCCGGCCTCGCTGCGCCGGACCCCGGCGTCGTCGAGCACGACCGCCCAGCCGCCGAGGAGGTCGACGAGCGCCTTGGTGATGTCGTCGGCGCCACCGCCACCGAGGACCAGGTCGGCGAACCGGTCGTGCGCGGCCGCGGCCCGTTCGACGCCGGCGGTGTGGATGCGCACGGTCTCGTGGGCCTGGGAGAGGGCAGCGAGCGCCTGTTCGGTCTCGGCGAGCGCTCGAACCTGGACGATCGACACCGCGGCCAGGGTCGCCAGCGAGCTCAGCAGGGCCACCTCGTCGTGGCTGAACGGCCGGGGTGACCGGTTCGCCGCGAAGAGGACCCCGACGAAGTCGTCGACGGCGATCAGCGGCGTCCCGCAGATCGCGACGATGCCCTCCTCGGCCACGGCGTGGTCGATGACGCCGGTGTGCTGGAAGCGATGGTCCGCGAAGTAGTCGACCGTCCAGTACGCCTTTCGGGTCTTGGCCGCGAGGCCGCCGAGGCCGTGTCCGAGCCCGAGTCGGACGGTCTGGAACTCTGCCGAGATCGAGCCGTCCGTGGCGCGCATGTAGGTGTCGCCGCGCTCGGGGTCGTAGAGGGTGAGGTAGGACAGGTCGGTCCCCAGCAGCGCTCGCGCCCGGCGGACGATCGCGTCGAGCACGCCGTTGGGGTCGCTCAGCGAGGCAAGGTCACGGGCCGTCTCCACCAGCGCGGACAGCTCGGCCTCCCGCCGCCGTCGCCGGTCGAAGTCCTCGCGGATCCGGAGGGCGAGGTCACGTTCCGTCTCGGGCGCGTCCAGCGCGGTGATCTCGGCGACGGTGCCGTTGTTGGCGAGCAGCCGCAGCAGCTGGACTGCGGCGGTGTCGTCGGTGGTGCGGGACGCCATCGCGCGGAGTCTAGGTCGCCGAGGGGGGTCGTCGCGCGCTGGGGCGCACGGGGTTCGTCATCGGGCGGTCCAGCCGCCGTCCATCGCGAACGAGGAGCCGGTCACCGAGTCGGACGCCGGCCCACAGAGGAACGCGGCGAGCTCGGCGACCTCGAGCGGCTCGACCAGGCGCTTCACGGCCATGCCCTCGAGCATGACCTTCTCGATCACCTCGTCCTCGGGGATGCCGTGCGTGGCCGCCTGGTCGGCGATCTGCTTCTCCACCAAGGGCGTGCGCACGTACCCCGGGCTGATGCAGTTGCTGGTGACCCCGTGCGTCGCCCCCTCCAGCGCCACCACCTTGGACAGCCCCTCGAGACCGTGCTTGGCGGTGACGTAGGCGCTCTTGAACGCGCTGGCCCGGTGGCCGTGCGCGCTGGAGACGTTGACGACGCGACCCCAGCCGCGCGCATACATGTGGGGCAGGCTCTGCCGGACCAGCCGGAAGGGTGCGTGCAGCATGAGGTCGAGGATCAGCTCGAAGGTCTCGACGGGGAAGTCCTCGATCGGCGCGACGTGCTGGATGCCGGCGTTGTTGACGAGGATGTCGACGTCGCTCGGCAGGTCGGCGATCGCCTCGAGGTCGGACAGGTCGGCGACGACCGGTTCGATGGCGGGCTCGCCGAGTCGTCCGGTGAGGTCCTTGAGGCCGGCCTCGTCCCGGTCGACCGCGACGATGGTGGCTCCGGCCGCGGCGAACCGCTCGCTGATCGCCAGCCCAATCCCGCTCGCGGCGCCGGTCACGAGGGCCCGGCGCCCGGACAGGTCGACAGCGGCCGGCGACGGTGACATGACGGGGAGACTAGGGATCGACCGCGGTGGTGCTCATGTCGTGGCCACCCATACTTCGACCGATTTCGTATGCGTGCGACCTACCGGTCGTTGAGTGCGGCGAGGACCAGCTCGGCGGTCTCCGCCGGTCGCTCCAGGGCCGGCAGGTGGCCGGCCCAGTCAAGCTCGACGAGGTCGGCGCCGGGTACGTCGGCGGCCACCCGTCGCGCCGCGGTCTGCAGCCAGTCGACGTCCTTCGCCCCGAGGACGACCGTCGTCGGCACCCGGATGCTGCCGAGCTCGACCGTGTCGTGGATCATCGTCGGCGGGTCGGGCCACTCGTCGGCGGCCAGCTGGACCTCGAAGGCCTGCCGTTGCATCCGGGTCAGCAGGTGGCGGGCCTCTTCGTCGGCGTCGGGGCCGAGCCAGGTGTCGACGTTGAGCGCGACCGCGCCATCAAGATCCCCGCTCTCGATGAGCCGCCACTCCTCGGCGTCGAACGCCTCGGCGGCCGCAGTGGGCTCGAGCCCGCGCAGACCCGGGCACAGGAGCACCAGGCGCTCGACCCTGTCGGGGTGGGCGGTCGCGACCTCCAGCGCGACGCGTCCCCCGAACGATGCCCCGACGAACGCGGCGGACGGCACGTTGAGGTCGTCGAGGAAGCCGACCACCTCGGCGACGTTCGAGAACGGGCCGGGCGCCATCGTCGCCTCGCCGTAGCCCGGGAGGTCAGGGGCGAGGACGCGGTACGAGGCCGACAGGGTCGGCAGCAGGGCCGACCACATCCG
>DASTNV010000291.1:0-2045 GCA_035762725.1 Lapillicoccus sp.
GTTGGACCGGCTGTAGACGTTCTCCAGGGCGATCACCGCCGTGAGTTCGACGACCGCCGCCTCGCTGAGGTGCTCGGACAGCCCGGCGACCATCTCGTCGGTCACGGTCAAGGGGGTCATCGACATCGCCTCCGCGTACTCGATGACCCGCCGCTCCAGGTCGGTGTAGACGTCGCTGGTCCGCCACGAGGTGATCGCCTCGAGCTTCGCGCGGTCCACGCCCTCGGTGTGCGAGACCCAGTAGCCGAAGTCGAGGCACCAGCTGCAGCCGACCGTCGCGGCCGCGGACAGGGTGGCGAGGTGTTTGAGGGAGTTGTCAAGCGCGTTCCAGTGTGAGGCGGCGCTCTGGTACCGCATCGTCGCCATGAGGACCTTGCGGTTGTGGGCCATGGCCAAAGCCGGCTCCATGACCGCGCCGTAGGTCCGCTTGGTGTACCAGTTCATCGCCTTGACGAGGAGGTTGCTCTCGTCTACGAGCGGTATGCGGGCGGTGGTCGTTGTCATACCAGTGGGACACCGAGCGTTCATGGGTTGTGACATCACCGGTTCGGCAGCGACCGCGACCGCCCCCGGAACTCGGCGATGACGGCACCGTCGGACTCGCGGGTGACGGTGACGTCGGTGATCCCGCTCCGGCCGAAGTCGACCTTGGTCCGGGCCTCGGCGACCAGCACGTCACCCCGCCGAGCCGAGGCCACGAAGGTGATGTCGGCGCCCGCCGCCACGGTGAGCCGGCCCCGGGAGTTGCAGGCCAGGGCGAACGCCGAGTCGGCCAGGGTGAAGAGGTACCCACCGTGGGCGAGGTCGTGGCCGTTGACCATGTGCTCCCCGACCGTCATCCGGACCACCGCGTGGTCGAGCTCGACGAGGGTCGCCTCCATCCCGAGATGCGCCGAGGCGCCGTCGTCCGCCCACATCCGGCGGACGTGGCCGAGGTCAGCCTCATCGGTCATCCGAGCTTCTCCAGCGCCGGGCTCGGCCGGTACCGCCCGCCGGGGTATGCCTCGTCCAGCTCGGAGAGGATGCGGCGGACCCGCTCGGGTCCCCACTCGCGGCCCCAGGCGACGGGACCCTTGGGGTACGACGTGCCCAGGACCATGGCCGTGTCGACGTCCTCCGCGCTGGCCTCGCCCCGGTGCACCAGGTCGATCGCCTCGTTGACGAGCATGGCCACGGTCCGGGCGACCGGGTCGGTGCGCACCGGGCCGCCGACCAGCTCGGCCACCCGGGTCTCGTCGGCCGTCGCGTCGGTGGGGTGGCCGTCGACATAGGTGTAGATGCCGCGTCCGGACTTGCGGCCGAGCCGACCCTCGTCGACGAGGTCGCGCTGGAGCTGCACCGGCGCATACCGCGGGTCGTTGCCGGTCCGTTCCCAGACGCTGGTACCGACCGCGAGGTTGACGTCCTGGCCGATGAGGTCGGTCAGCTCGAGGGGGCCCATCCGGAACCCCGCCGATCGGAGGCAGGCGTCGATGGTCGCCGCGTCGGCGAGGCCCTCCTCGAGCATCCGCTGTCCCTCGCCGTAGAAGGGCCGGGCGACCCGGTTGACGATGAAACCGGGGGTAGATGCGCAGTGGACCGGGGTCTTGCCCCAAGAGGCGACGAGGTCGGCGGCGAACTCGACGTAGGTCTGGGCGCTCGCGGACCCGTGGACGACCTCGACGAGCCGCATCACGGGTGCCGGGTTGAAGAAGTGCAGCCCGATGACCCGTTCCGGGTCGTGGACCCGTTCGGCGATGGCGTCGATGTCGAGGCTGGAGGTGTTGGTCGCGAGGAGGGTGGTCGGCGGCTGGAGCTGGCTCAGCTGGGTGAAGACGGCGCGCTTCACGTCAAGGTCCTCGACCGCGGCCTCCACGACGAGCTCGCACTCCGGGAGGTCCTGCAGACGGGCGACGACATGGATCCGGTCAGCAGCCGCTCGGGCCCCCTCGTGGGTGATCCGGCCCTTGCCGGCCAGGTCGTCGAGGCGCCGACCGATGCCCTCCGCGGCCGCCGCGGCGCGCCCGGCGCCGGCGTCGTGAAGGTGGACGTGGTGCCCGGCGGTA
>DASTNV010000292.1:0-7787 GCA_035762725.1 Lapillicoccus sp.
GGCACGGACCCGGTATGCGTGAAGGCCGCCGCCGCATGGCCGGCGTCGGTTTCCGGCCGGGAGACGGTCGCGACCGACCCGGTTGACCCGGCGGTGCACGCCTGGGGCGACCCGGCGATCGTGGCTCGCTGCGGCGTGGCCACGCCCGGCCCGACCACCGACGACTGCCTCACCGTCAACGGGGTCGACTGGGTCGCGACGCCGCTCAGCGACGGCACCCGGTTCGTGACCTACGGCCGCGATCCTGCGCTCGAGGTGCTCATCCCTAAGTCCGACGTACCCGAGGGATCGTTGCTGCCCGCCTTCACGGCCGCGGCTAAGGCACTCCCGCCGACCGGCCGCCACTGCAGCTGACCCTCCGATCACGTCCCCCCGCTTACCTAATAGGAGCGCAGCGGTCAATAGGAGTGGAGCGGTCGGGATTCCGACCGCTGCGCTCCCAAAGACCGCTGCGCTCCTATTGGGTGAAAGGGCGGAGGCGGGTCAGCGGAGGCCGAGAGGGCGCTGCAAGGCCAAGGTCAGCAGCTCGTCGATGAGCTCGGGGTACGACAGACCGCTGTGCTGCCAGGCATACGGGTACATCGATGACGGCGTGAACCCGGGCATCGTGTTGATCTCGTTGAGGATCACCCGGCCGTCGTCGGTGTAGAAGAAGTCGACCCGGGACAGCCCCTCGCAGCCCGCCGCCTCGAACGCCCGAACCGCGAAGTCGGTCATCTCCGACGCCACGTCGGACGGGACGTCGGCCGGACAGACCAGCGCCACGTCATCCGCGAGGTACTTGGCCTCGAAGTCGTAGAACGTGTGGCTCTCCTCGACCACGACCGCCTCGCCGAGACGGCTGGGGCGTGGCGGTCCTCCGTCCCGACCGCCGAGCACCGCGCACTCGATCTCCCGACCGTGCACCCCGGCCTCGACGATGACCTTCGGGTCGTGCGTCTGCGCCGCCTCGACCGCCGCAGCGAGCTCGTCGGCCCCGGTCACCCGTGAGATGCCGATGCTGGAACCCGACCGCGCCGGCTTGACGAACACCGGGAACCCCAGCGCCGCCACCGCCTTGTCGACCGCATCCCGGTCCGCCTGCCACTGCCGCACGGTGATGACGACGTGGTCGACGATCGGCAGCCCGGCCGACGCGAAGACCAGCTTCATGAACGCCTTGTCCATCATCACCGCCGACGCGGTCACCCCGGACCCGACGTAGCGCACGTCGGCCAGCTCCAGGAGTCCCTGGATCGTGCCGTCCTCGCCGAACGGCCCGTGCAGCAACGGAAACACGACGTCCACCTCGCCCAGCTCCCGCGGCGGCTGGCCGGGTTCGAGCACGGTCAGCGACCGTTGCGCGGATCCGAGTGGTACCAGCACGCTGCCGGCCCCCGACACCTCAGGAACGTGGCCCGGCGCCAGCCTCAGCGGCTCGGGGTCGTCGGCCACCAGGACCCAGCGCCCGTCGCGGGCGATTCCGACCGGCACCACGTCGTACTTGTCCCGGTCGATCGCCGCCAGCACGCTCGCCGCCGTCGAACACGACACCGCGTGCTCCGAGGAGCGGCCGCCGAAGACGATGGCGACGCGCGTCTTCCGGGAGGCCGACTGGTCGCTCACCGGCCCGACCCTATCCCGCCGGTAGCGTTGGCCTAATGACCGACCCGACCCTCGAGGGCCTCTCCCCCGCCAGCCTGGTGGTCGCCGCGGGCCGGCCGCCACGCACCCCGGGCGCGCCGGTCAACGTCCCCGTCGAGCTCTCGGCCACGTATGCGGCGCCGCTCACCGGCACGGGGTACGGCCGCAACGGCAACGCCACCTGGACCGCCCTCGAGGACACGGTCGGCGCGCTCGAGCACGGCCAGGCGCTGGCCTTCGCCTCCGGAATGGCCGCCGTCGCCGCCGCGATGGCCTTCGCGCCCGCCGACGGCACCATCGTCGCCCCGCGCAACGCCTACAACATCACCACGGCCCTGCTGGCCGACTACGCCGACGAGGGGCACGAGGTCCGGCACGTCGAGATCGCCGACACCGCCGCGGTGCTCGCGGCCCTCGACGGCGCCGACCTGCTCTGGCTCGAGTCGCCGACCAACCCGACCCTCGAGGTCGCCGACCTCCCCGCCCTGGCCGACGCCGCGCGACAGCGGGGCGTCCGCACCGTCTGCGACAACACCTTCGCGACCCCACTGCTGCAGCAGCCGCTCGACCTCGGCGTCGACGTCGTCGTCCACTCGGCGACGAAGTACCTTTCCGGCCACTCCGACGTCCTCCTCGGCGTCGCGGTGACCCAGAGCGACGACCTGTACGCCGCGCTGCAGCGCCGCCGTCTCGTACACGGCGGCATCGCCGGCCCCATGGAGGCGTGGCTCGCCCTCCGCGGCCTGCGCACCCTCCACGTGCGGTTCGAGCGGCAGTGCGCCAACGCGGCCGAGATCGCGCGGCGGGCGGCGAGGCATACGGGGATCGAGCGGGTCCGCTACCCCGGGTTCGGGGCCATGGTCGCCATCGAGGTGCGTGGCGGCGCCGCGGCCGCGGACGCCGTCGCCGCGGGCTGCCGGCTCTGGCTCGATGCGACCAGCCTCGGTGGGGTCGAGTCGCTCATCGAACGACGGCGGAAGTATGCGGCGGAGTCGCCGACGGTGCCGGAGAACCTGCTCCGGATGTCAGTCGGGATCGAGGACGTGGACGACCTGTGGCGCGACCTGGAACAGTCGCTCAGTCGCCTTCCGACTTGAGGGAGCGGGTCATCAGCTCCTTGACCATCTGACGCGGGGTCACCTCACCGCGGACGACGCCGACGACTGCGCCGACGATCGGCATGTCGACCCCGTGGTCGATCGCCAGCTGGTGGATCGACTCGCAGGACTTCACGCCCTCGGCGGTCTGGCTGGTATGCGCCTGCACCTCGGCGACACTCATCCCCTGACCGAGCATCTCGCCGAAAGTGCGGTTGCGGGACAGGTGCGACATGCAGGTGGCGATGAGGTCGCCGACCCCGGCCAGCCCCATGAACGTCGCCGGGTCGGCCCCCAACGCCCCACCGAGCCGGGCGGTTTCGGCCAGCCCACGGGTGATCAGCGACGCCTTGGAGTTGTCCCCCATCCCCATGCCGGCGGCCATGCCGACGGCCAGGGCCACGACGTTCTTCACGGCGCCGCCCAGCTCGATGCCGATGACGTCGTCGTTGGTGTACGGCCGGAACCACGGCGTCACGCATGCCGTCGCGACCCGCTCGGCCGTCGACTCGTCCACACAGGCGACAACGCTGGCCGCCGGCTGCCGTTCGGCGATCTCGCGGGCGAGGTTCGGCCCCGAGACCACGACGATGCGGTGGGCGTCGACGCGGCCGACCTCGGCGATCACCTCGCTCATCCGCTTGGTCGTGCCGAGCTCCACGCCCTTCATCAGCGACACGACCGCCGCATCGCGCGGAAGCAGCTCCGCCCAGCCTTCGAGGTTGCCGCGCAACGTCTGCGAGGGCACGGCGAGAACCACGACCTCCGCGCCGTCGAGCGCCTCACCCGGGTCGACAGTTGCCTGGATCCCTTGCGGCAGCTCGATTCCCGGCAGGTACGAGGTGTTGCTGCCGGCGTTGACCTGGTCGACGACCTGCTGGCGGCGCCCCCACATGACGACGCTCGACCCGGAGTCGGCCATGGTCGCGGCGAACGCGGTGCCCCAGCTACCGGTACCGAGGACCGCGGCTCGGATGCTCATCGGCGCTCCTTCTTGAAGTTGCCGATGTCGGACTGGCCGGCCTTTCTCGGATCATGGCGAATCGCCGGGGCATGGCCGCCGCGGATCCCCTCCAACAGGTCCGTGATCCGGACCATGATCCGTTCAGTGGCAAGCTTGAGGGTCGGCGAGTCGAGTGGATGGTCGTAGAGGTCGGTCAGGTCCACCGCGGGCCCGGCCGTCACGCGCATGGTCTTCCGCGGGAAGAGGTGGATTCCCTTGCCGTACGTGGGCATCACCTCCTGGGAACCCCAGTGCGCTATGGGAATGACCGGCTTGCGGGTCTGCAGGGCGATGCGCGCCGCCCCGGTCTTGCCGATCATCGGCCACAGGTCCGGGTCGCGGGTCAGGGTTCCCTCGGGGAACACGACGATGCACTTGCCGTCCTCTACCCCCTGCACGGCAGCTCGGTATGCGTCGGCCGCCCGACCGGTCTTGCGGTAGACGGGAACCTGTCCGGACGCGACGAGCAGCCGCCCGAACACCGGCATCCGGAAGACCTCCTCCTTGCCGAGGAAGTACGGGTTGCAACCGCTGGCATACAGGAAGTGGGCGATCGAGAACGGGTCGAAGTACGAGAGGTGGTTCGGTGCCGCGACGAACCCGCCCTCCTTGGGCAGGTTCTCCCAGCCGCTCCACTCGTGCTTGGTGGTGACGCTGACGAACGGGAGCACCATTGCCGCGGCCGTCCGGTAGGCCGGGTTGCGCCGGCCGCGGGGTCGCGCTGGTTCCACGCTGGGAGCCTTTCCGTCGAGCGCCACGGCGTCGCGGCCGGGTGCGGGTGCCGTCATCCTTCCCGTCCATCCTCCCCCGTGTCGAGCGCCCTCGCGGCCGGCTGCCAAACTCGACGACGATGAGCGACTGGATCAACGACCGGACTGCCCGCGTCCGTCCCCCGACGTCGTCGTCGACGTGGCGGGTCGTCGTGCCGGTCAAGGGCGGCCCGGACGCCAAGAGCCGGCTGCGCGCCCCGGACGGCGTCGACCGGTTGGTCCTCGCCCGTGCCCTCGCCCTGGACACGGTCGCCGCCGCTGCCGAAGCCGTCGGCCCGGAACGGGTGGTCGTCGTGACGTCCGACGCCGAGGTGGCCGCCTCGGTTGCACAGCTCGGAGCCCGCTTCGAACCCGACCCGGGTGGCGGGCTGAACGCCGCGATCCAGGCGGGACTCAACGCGATCCCCTCGGACCGTCCGGCCGCCGTCCTGCTCGGCGACGTCCCCGCCCTCCGCGCCGCCGACCTGCACGCAGCGCTCACCGCCGCGGACGGCACCGACTGCTGGTTCGTCCCGGACGCCGAAGGCACCGGCACGGTGCTGCTCGGGGCCCGCGAGGCGTCCTCGGTCCAGCCGCAGTTCGGCTCAGGGTCGGCCTCCCGTCACGAGGCCGGCGGCCACGTCCGCCTCGACGTCGACCTCGACCGGCTGCGTCGCGACGTCGACGACGAGGCCTCCCTGGGCGAGGCGCTGCGGTTGGGTGTCGGACCCAACACGGCATCGCTTCTCGCCCATCTGATCGGCCTCTGAGCCACAATCGGCCCATGCCCACGACACCAGACCTGACCGGCAAGATGATGGGCCACGGTGTCTACGGACGACACTCGCTGGCGCAGCACTCGGCGGGCGGCTTCGGACTCCCCGGCCTGGAACGCGCGGCGCACGCCGTCGCCGCGACGGCGGAGAATGTCGCGGCCGTCGTCGTGGCTGACCTCGGCGCGGCCGGCGGACGCAACGAGCTGCAGCCGATGACGGTCGCCATCCAGGCGCTGCGGGCGGCCGGCGTCGACGCACCGATCGCGGTGGTGCACACCGACATCCCGACCAACGACTTCTCCGCGCTCTTCGAGACGGTCGAGCATGCCCCGGACACCTATCTTTCCCTCGACGACGTCTACGCGTTCGCCGCCGGTCGCTCGTTCTACGGCCGGATCTTCCCGTCCGAGTCGTTGACGCTGGCGTGGTCGGCCATCGCCGTCCACTGGATCTCTCGCATTCCCACGCCGATCCGCGGTCACGTCTACAGCACGTTCGCGACCGGCGAGGTCCTCGACGCGTTCCGCCGACAGTCGGCGCAGGACTGGCGCGTCTTCCTCGAGGCACGTGCGGCGGAGCTGCGGCCCGGAGCGCAGATGGTCATCGTCGGGGGCGCCAACCGCGACGACGGACTGAGCGGAGCGGAGGCGCTCATGGACGCCCTGAACACGGCGCTCCGCGCCGAGGTCGCGTCCGGGGCGCTCACCGAGGCCGAGTACGACGCCATGTCGATTCCGACCTACAACCGAACGCTGGCCGAGTTCACCGCCCCCTTCGACGGATCCGACGCATTCGGGTTGACGCTGCTGGAGGCCGAGCTGGACTCCGCTCCGGACACCTACCTGGCGGCATACCGGGAGGACCACGACCCGCAGAAGTTCGGCGCCGCCGTATCCGGGTTCCTCCGGGCCTTCACCGAGCCCAGCCTCTTCGGGGGCATCGCGCGTGCCGCGGGCGCGAGGTCGTCGATCGCCGATCGCGTGTATGCGCGCGTCGCCGAGTCCGCGGCCGCCCACCCCGAGGCGATGGAGACCCGCTGGCACGTCGCCGTGCTGCGGATCGCCAAGCCGTCGTGGGCGACTCGCGGATAGGGTGACCGCGTGCAGGCCAACGTCCACGGGTTCGACGAGCAGACCGGCTTCGGCAGTGTCCTGTTGGACGACGGCGTCGAGCGGTGGTTCGACGGTGAGGTGTTCTTCCGCAGCGGGTTGCGGCACCTGCGCGTCGGACAGCGGGTGAGCGTCGAGGTCGAGGGCGAGTCGGTGACCCGCCTGTGGATCGTCGGAATCGGCGAGGGTCAGCCGATCCGCTGAGCCGGACCTCAAGGCCGGACAACGAGACCGGGCGGACCCCCGAAGGATCCGCCCGGCCGATCGTGCGAGTGACGCTGCGGTCAGGCCTTCTTCGCCGCCCGACGCGTCGTCGTCTTGGCTGGGGTGGCCTTCTTGGTGGTGGTCTTGCGCGCCGTCGTGGCCCTGCTCGCGGTGGCCTTGGTGGCGGTCTTCTTGGCGGGCGTCGCCTTCTTCGTCGTGGCGCGGGTCGTCGTCGCCTTCTTGGCCGGAGTGGCCTTCTTGGTGGTGGTGGCCCGAGTTGTCGTCGCCTTCTTGGCCGGAGTGGCCTTCTTGGCGGTGGCCGTCTTGGTCGTCGCGCGCTTGGCCGGGGCCGCCTTCGCGGTCTTCGTGGCGGCGGACTTGGTCGTCGCGGTCGCCCGCTTGGCGGCGGTCTTGGTCGCACCCGCCGCTGCCGCGACGGCCTTGGTCGCGGCACCGGCCGACGCCCGTCCGCCCGCGGCCGCGGCCTTGGGCAGCTGGCGCGGGTCGGCGACGACCTTCTTGAACGCGGTGCCAGCGTTGAACTTCGGCACCGTCGTCTTCTTGATCTTCACCGTCTCGCCGGTGCGCGGGTTGCGGCCGGTACGAGCGCCGCGCGCGACCTTCTGGAACGTGCCGAACCCGGTGATGCCGACCTTTCCGCCGCGAGCGACCTCGCGGATGATCACGTCGAGGACGGCCTCGAGTGCGTCGCTGGCGGCCTTCTTGCTGCCGAGCTTGGATTCGAGAGCATTGATGAGCTCTGCCTTGTTCACGTTTTCCCTCCGAAAGCCTGCGGGTCGGGCAGCCGCCCGACGTTGACGCGGCCGGACCGGATTCCGGCTCTCTGCAGACGTTAGGCCCGTTCCGCGTGTGAGTCCATCACCGAACGTCGCCATTCCGTTGTCTCGCAACAGATTCGGAGTTCAACAACAGGTTGCGGCGGGTCACACCAGCCTCACCCGTCACAGGCCGGGGGTGACGGTGAACTCGCTTGCGGCGATGAACTAGAGGCATTGGCGGCCGAAAAGCGTTCAGAAACAACAATATTCGGGGTGCACCATGAATCGTCGCCGAGCGACGACGGGGCTCAGCCCCGGATTTCCTGCCGAATCGGCCCGATTGGCCGATGCGGTCAGGACGAGGCAGCGCCGGATTCCGCTGCGACACGCCCATTCGGCGTGTCGGCGGGCTGCGTGGTCGGCTTCCACGACGGGCGGGTCTGCTCG
>DASTNV010000293.1:0-14265 GCA_035762725.1 Lapillicoccus sp.
CTGCACCTCCACCGAAACGTCGGCGGCGGCAGCCTGGCCGGTCACCCGCTCGACCAGCACGTCGGCCATCAGCTGTCCCTTGCTGCGCAAATCGCCCGCTGCCCGAGCGGCGTCCGTGGCTTTGGTGAGGGCCGCGAACGCCGCGACGCCCTGGGCGGCCGGTAGCAGCGCCGTGAGCCAGCACATGGTGTCCGGAGCCGGTCGCAGGGTCACTCGACGCTCGCGCTCCGCGTGTGCAGCACGGTCGACTACAGCCCTCGCGTCGATCCGGTAGCTGATCGCCCGCACTCGGTTTGCCAGCTCCGCCGGGCAGAGCCGGCCGAGCTCGTCGCCGAGCGTCGCGTGCAGCTCTGCGTCGACACTTGCCCGCTGGTCGAGTGACAATGCCGCGCACTCCTGGACCACCAAGGCCGCTCGGCGTTCGGACACCAGCCCGCGCTCCAGCAGTCGTAGCAGGTGAGGCATCTCGTGCGTCAGCGCGAAGGCGAGGCCTACCAACCGGCTGCCGGCATGCGGCGACTCCCGCCGGGCCAGCGCCACCTGGGCCGCCACTCCCGAGTCGGTTCGCGCGCGGCGGCGGGGACGACGTGCGGCGCTCAGCTCGGCGCTCGCACCGTCCGCCTCAGGACACGTTGATTCCTGCGCCGCATTCCGCGCCTCCCGCCAAGCGTCGAAGTCCCCCACCTGCGCTGCCGCACGCGCGTAATCGCGCCACTCCTCGGCCAGTACCGCCTGCGACTCGGCCAGCTCGACCGTCACTCGGATCTGGGCCGCCGCGCAGGCCGCCTTCAGCCGCTCCAAGCGGTCCAGGACATCGACCCGCTCCGCGTCGTCTGGCGACGTGGTCAGATCAGCGAGCGCAGCGACCAGGGCATCGAGCTCCCTGGCCGCCGATTCGAACATATGTCCAGAGTACGCCGAAACGCGTTGTCACTCAAGGATTTCCACACGGTCCAACAGCAGGAAGTCGGAGAACCCCAACCGCGGGATCATGAACCGCTCGAACCGGTTCGCCAGCGGCAATGCCACCTCACGTCCGACGACGCGTGGGGATGTCACGTGGTGAGTCCCGCCCTTCCACCGGATGTCGCAGCCGCCCGCCGCCACGACGTTGCGCGCCCAGTTGGTCCCACGGCCGAACGGCAGGCAGATGACGAACTGGGTCGGCGACGCGATCAAGGCCACCGGCACCTCGTAGGCCCGGCCGCTCTTCCGGCCGACGTGCTCGACGACCGCGTAGAGCGGGAACAACCGGTGTCCAGAGATGCGCAGCGCGAGCCGGTTGAACCCGGCCGCCCATGCCGGCGGGTTTCGGGGTGCGGAGACAGCAGTCACGAATACCAGCATGCGCCGCCCGGACGCATACCGGATCCCGGTCACCCAGCAGTCCGCATGACGGGTTCCCCTCAGGCCAGCCCGTGCCGGAGCGCGTATGCGGTGGCCTCCGCCCGTCCGCGGGAACCGATCTTGCGGTAGAGGTTCGCGACGTGTCGCTCCACGGTGTGCTCGGTGATGTGGAGGGACCGCGCGATCGCCGCGTTGGTGGCGCCGCCGGCCAGCAGGCGCAGCACCTCGCGCTCTCGCGGCGTCAGACCGTGGTGCGCCGACGAGGGGTCACCGGTGATCTCCAGCACCGTGCCGTCGGTCACGAACCGCGTCACCAGCTCCACGTCACGCGGCAGGTCTTCGAGGAACAGCGCTGGATGATCGCCCGGCGGCCGAACCAGCCGACCGTCCGGCAGCGCTGCGGCGAGCCCCTCCGAGACCTCCACGGCCATCTGCCGGTCCGACTGCCGGTGGACGACAAGCGTCGGCGCCCGTACCGAACCGAGCAGGCTCTGCACGTCGGTCGTGGCGGCCTCCCGGAACATCGCCGACACCACCGTCGGGTTGGCCGCGGTCCGGAACGACTCGGCCAACAACCGGCCCGCCTCCCCGGCCTGCCAGCCCAGCCACGCGTGCGCCGCCGACTCGGCGAACAGGTCCCAGTCCTGCTCGACGAGCGAGAGGAGTGCCTGCGTCTGGCTGGGGCTCATGACGTCCCGGGTCCGGGCCGAGCCACCGAAGAGCACCATCCGCGTGACCCGGTCCGGGTGAGCGGCGGCCTGGGCGATCGCTGCCGGCACCGAGTGGTAGTAGCCGAGCAGCGCGTAGCTCCCGAGCCCCGTCGCGGCCACGACAGCATCCAGGTCGCGCAGCTGCGCGTCGACGCCCAGGTCGTCCGGGTCGACCTGCCGGCTCGAACTACCTGTCCCTCGCCCGTCGTAGAGCACGAGCCGCACTGACCCCGCCAACGCCTCATACGCCTTGCGCAGGAACGGAATCCGCCACTGCGCGACGAGGTTGCCGAGCGACGGCATCCAGACCAGAGGCGGACCGGATCCGAACGCCTGCCAGGCGATCGACAGACCGTCGGAGGTCGGCGCATACCGGATCGGCGGTACCGGCCCGTCAGGACTTGGGATCTCGGTCGCCCCCCTGCCCGTTCCGCCGGCGGCTGGTCATCACGGCCTCGACGACGACCCCGAGCACGGCCCCGATCGTCAGCCACAGGAGCACGCTGCCCATGAGGTACCCCAGAACCAGCCCGACGACCACTCCGGTCACCACGATGGAGCCCGGCCACGTCCAGAATCCGCGCATCGCGTCCTCCTGATCGAACAACGTCAGTCGGACGGTATCCGACGGGGCTACCGGAGTTGGCCGACCAGCCCGAGCTCGGCGGCCGCGAAACGCGCGAAGGCGTCACCGAGCGGCATGTCGGACATGCCTTCGACGAAGAGGAACTGCCCCTGGGGGTTCACCTCGAGGAACACGACCCGACCGTCAGGCCGGACCTTGAGGTCGAAGACTCCCATCCGCAGCCCGAGGCGCTCCACGACAGCACGCAGCTGTCCGGTCAGCATCGGCTCGGCCTCGAGCGGCTCGACCGTCATGTCGTTGGCCAGTCTCCAGTCGAGCTCGCGGCTGCTGATCCGGGCGACGTGGACGTCGTTGCCGAACACCATGACCCGCAGGTGGTCGGTCCCGGGAACCTCCTCCTGGTAGATCGTCGCCGACAGCGACATCTCCTCGTCGTCGACCAGCGATTCGACGCGAACGCGACCCGCCTCGAGCGAGGTGCCGAGCAGCCCGGTCAGGGTCTTGGCGATGACCTGGCCGCCCTGCTCACGGGCGAAGGCGCGGATGGTGTCGGGGTCACTGCTGACCAGGGTGCGCGGCACGGTGAGCCCGACCTCGCGGGCGACGGTCAGCTGGAGCAGCTTGTTCTGGGCCCGCTCGGTCGCGTACGGGTCGCTGATCCAGGTGCCGTGGAAGCTGCTGAGGAACAGCCCGCGGAGCGCCGACCGGTTGTCCTTGACGACGAGCTTGCTCATCGCCGGGTCGGTCACCGAGTCGGGAACGGTGGGGCGGCCGTGGGCGCGCCGCCACCAGAGGAGGTCGAGCGCGCCGACGTCGACGCGCCCGCCCTCCTCCGTGGGAAGGGTGACCGCGTGGTCGCCCTCGTTGTGCCAGCTGATCCCGCCGGCGGCAGCGAGACGGTCGGCCGCAACGATGGCGACGTCGATGCCGTGGTTTTCCAGCAGGCGCTGACGGATGACGTAGGCGTGCAGGTCACCAGCGAGGGTGACGATGGCCATGCGGGTCATGTCGGGGCTCCTTGTTCGCTGCGTCAGGGGGTCAGTCGGTCACTCGTCGCAGTCGTCCCAGCCGTCGTCGCTGCCGGAGGTCGAGCCGCCGGGCCAGATCGGCCGCCCGCAGGACTCCGGTCCGAGGTTGAGCGCAGCCTGCTCCCAGGCGTCGAGGCGGGCGGGGTGGACGTAGCCGTCATGGGTCCGCACGAAGCGGGCGGCGATCGGCGAGAGGTTTTTCATGGGGTGGTCCTCCTTCGTCGGGCCGGGCCGTGTTTGCCCGGGCAGCGACGGGAAGGAGCCGGAAGCAACCGCGGTGATACGTGGGCAAATGTCGGAGTTCAGCGCTCCGACAACAGGTCGAACAGCACGGCCAGCTCCCAGGCCGCCTCCCGCCACGCGTCGTAGCGTCCGGACTGCCCCAGGTGTCCGGCGGTCATCCAGGTGCGCAGCAGGATGGGGTCCCGCGTGGGGTCGTTGGTGGCCCGGTCGCGCAGCCGCGCGACCCACTTGGCCGGTTCGGTGACGTACACCCGGACGTCGTGGACGTTGGTCGTCACGAGGACTGCCGGGTATGCGTGATCGCCCACGTTGTCATAGGGCGAGTACGCCCGCATGTAGGCGTACGCCTCCGGGTCCCGGATCGGGTCGCCCCACTCCTCCCACTCCCCCGCCGTCAGCGGCAGGCTCGGGTCGAGCATCGTCGTCAGCGCGTCGACGAACGGAACCTGTCCGTGCAGTGCTCGGAATACCGTGGGTGCCTGGTTGGCCACGGCGCCGATGAGCAGCCCACCAGCCGAACCTCCTTGGCCACCAAGCCGATCCGAGTGCGCATACCCCATCTCGATGAGCAGTGAGCCGGCCGCCACGAAGTCGTCGAAGGTGTGCTGCTTGTGGAGCAGGCGGCCGTCGTCGTACCAGGGCCGCCCGAGCTCGTCGCCGCCCCGGACGTGCGCGATTGCGAAGACGACGCCTCGGTCCAGCCACGAGAGCCGGGCCACCGAGAACCACGGGTCGGTGCTGGCTCCGTACGCTCCGTAGGCGTACAGCACCGCCGGCGCTGTTCCGTCGACCGGCGTCGTGGCCCGGCGAACCACGGAGACCGGCACCCGAGCACCGTCGGGCGCCACGGCCCACTCAAGGGCTTGGACGTAGTCGGCGGGGTCGTAGCCACCCAGGACCTCGGTCTGCTTCAGCAGGGTCAGCTCGCGACGGGCCAGGTCGTAGTCGCCGATCGAGGGCGGCGTGACCATCGAGGTGTAGAAGACCTGGAGCGTATGCGTGTCCACCTCGGGGTTGTCGCCGACGCCGACCGTCCGCAGGGTCTCACCGAATGCGACGTCCCACGGTTCGCCAAAGCCGCTGGGAGACAACGGATCCCGCGGCACGATGCGGATCGCCGTCTGTCCCTCCGTGCGCACCGAGACGGCGAGGAAAGTCGTGAACGCGTCGACGCCGGTGACCAGCTCGTCCCCGCTCGTGACGTCGACTGGATCCCACGCACCGACCGCTCCGTCCGCCACCATGGCTCGGGCCACCTGGAAGTTGACACGGTCGCGGTTGTGGACCACGAACAGCTCGTCTCCGAGCGGCTCGATGTCGTACTCGACCTTCGGACGGCGGGCGGCGACGAGGATCGGGCGGCCCGCGGGCCGTGCGGCGTCGATCAGCCGGTACTCGGTCGAGGTCGACGATCCGACGGCGACGACGACCCAGCGGTCGTCCCGCGACGTGCCGACGCCCACCCGGAAGATCGGGTCGAGCTCCTCATGGACGAGGACGTCGTCGTCTGCCGACCCGCCGATCTCGTGCCGCCAGACCTGGTACGGGCGCCAGGCCTCGTCGTAGCGCGTGTAGAACAGCTGGCCACTGTCGAGCGACCAGGCCACTCCCGCGCCGATCCCGGTGACGGCGACGTCGAGGTCCGCACCGCTCGCGAGATCACGGACGTGCAGGTCGTACCGCTCGTCACCGGTGACGTCGACCGCATACGCGAGGCGTGATCCGTCCGGCGAGACGTCGCTGGCACCCAGCGAGAAGAACTCGTGCCCCTCGGCCTCGACGTTCTCGTCGAGGACGACCTGCTCGCCCTCCGGCGGTCCGTTCTCGGGCAGGACCGGCCGGGTCGGAAAGGCGGTGGCGTCGATCCGCCCGGCGATGCCGTACTGGAGCCCCTCAACGGTGCGCCCGTAGTACCACCAGCCGCCGTGGCGGACTGGCACGCTGAGGTCGGTCTCCTTGGTGCGCGCCTTGATCTCGTCGAAGATCTGGGCGGCGAGCGGCTCGACGTGCGCTGTTCGCGTTGCGGTGTAGGCGTTCTCGGCCTCGAGGTACGCCGTTAGCCGAGGGTCGTCACGGTCGCCCATCCAGGCGTAGTCGTCGACGACGGTGTCGCCGTGGACCGTGCGGGACGATGGCTCCCGAGGAGCTCGAGGCGGTTCGGGCACGCTCACCCGCACGACCCTAAGCGGTGCCCGCTGCTCCGCCTTCAGCCACGTCCGCGTGGGCGATGTTGGCCAGCGCCCGCCACACCAACGCCAGCGTGACCGCGGATCCGGCGAAGGCGAACCAGAAGGGTGCCGTCAGTCCCCATCGCTCGGCAATTGGACCGCCCAGGGCCTGCCCGATCACCAGCCCGAGGAACAACGCCACGAGATAGACGCTGGCCACCCGGCCCTGGAACTCCTGCGGAACCGCTCGCTGCCGGACCGCATTCGACAGGGTGCCCCACACGAACGCGTAGGCCCCGAACACGACCATGATCGCGGTCGCCAGCCAACCCGCCGTCGTCAGCGCAAGCGCCAGGTGGGTGAGGACCTCGAGAAGGAGACAGGTCCGCATCAACGTCGCCAACGCGACGTGCCGCTCGAGCCAGTCGTACGACACCGTCGCGGCGAGACCGCCCACGGCCACCGCGGTGGTGAGGAACCCGAAGCCGACCTCCCCCATGTGCAGGTGGTCCAGCGAGTAGAGGACCAGCACCGACCACGCGGCGCCCCAGGTGACGTTGAAGGCGAGGATCACCAGCGCGAGGGTCCGGATCGGTGCGTGTCTCCAGGTCCAGTGGAACCCGTCCACGATGTCGCGCCAAACCCGGCTGCTGCCCACCGCGCGGACCGCTCCCTTCGGCGTGGCGATCCGGGCCACGAGCAGGACGCTCAGAGCCACGCAGACCACCTGCACGACGAAGGGCCACGCCATGCCGGCCGCGAAGAGGAAGGCACCGACAGGTGGTCCGACCAGCTGGTTCATGGTGAGGAACCCGGCCTGCAGCCGCGCGTTCCCGATGCCCAGGTCGCGAGGCTCGACCAGCATCGGCAGCAGGGTGCCGGTCGTCGTGTCGGCGAAGACCTCAGCCACTCCGTAGACGGTCATGGTGACCAGGACGAGGCCGATCGAGACGGTTCCGGTGACGATGGTGACGCACAGGGCCGCCACGACCAGGGCCCGCAGCGTGTCGGCGACCATGACCACGACCCGTCGGTCGAGGCGGTCGGCGAGCGCACCCGCCCAGAGCCCGAACAGCAGCCAGGGCAGCCGCTGTAGCAGGGCCGCCAGCGCGACGAGGACCGGGTTGCGCGTCTGCGAGGCCACAAGAAGGGGCCCCGCGGCGAGGGCGATCCCGTCGCCGATATTGCTGGTCCACGACGAGCCGAGCAACCAGCGGAAGCCCCGGCCCATCCGGGGCGGGGCCAGCACGTCGACGACCCGGCTCACGAACCGACGAGCCTAGCCCAGCCTCGAGCCGACCTCAGTCGAGGACGACGAGGGACGCCTCGCTGCCGAGATGACGGCCGTAGGCGGCCGCCGCCCGCTCGATCTCGCGGCGTCGGGTCGCGCTGACCGACCCGAAGGGCGTCACCGTGACCACCGTCCGCTTCGCCCCCGTCTTGCGGTTCCAAGTGCCGACGACCAGCCCGCCGACGACGACGGTGCCGAGGAACATCCCGTTCTTGCCAGGGACGACCCGCAGCTCCTCCTCCGGCGTCAGGATCGCCGAGCGGTCCTTGTAGCCGAGGACGTACTCGTCGAAGCCGGGCAGCAGCCGGACCGGCGTGCCGGCGGCCGGTTCGACACGATCGGCGCTGACGAGGTATGCCTGTGCGCCGATGGTCTCGGTGCCGATGGCGTCGCCGGCGAGCGCCACCGCCTCGCGGGCGAAGGTGAGGTTCTGGTTGCACCAGCCGGCGAGGTCGCGCTCGGTGACCGGTCCGTGGCTGGCGACGTAGCGGGAGGCGAGCGCCGCCATGGCCTCCTCGCGGTCCGGCTCCCACGACCAGGGCACCCAGTCGTCGATGAGGACGAAGGTCGGCTGGCGACCCTCGGCGGGGCCCTGGCAGAGCAGCCCCTCCTGGCAGAACCGGCCGACCAGGTGGTAGGCCCGCTGGCCGCCCGAGTCCACGCCGTTCGCGGCGAGCAGGGCGATCACGTCAGGGCGGCTCATCGCGACCCCGCCGGTCAGCGCCTCGACGAGCACCTTTCGAGCGCGGTCGACCACGTCCTCGGTCAGACCTTCTGCCTCGAAGACCCGCCGCTGGGTCACGACCATCCGTTCGTTGAGCAGCTGGCACATCCACCGGACGTCCTGGGTCGCCATCAGGTGCAGGGTCCCCCGCATCGGCCAGGACCGCGTGACCAGCCGAGCCTCGATCGCCGCCTCGACGTCGGTCCGGGTGGCGCCGGTCCGCACACCCACCGACCACATCCCGCTGGACACGTCCTGGGCCTGCATGGCCAGGTGGTGGTGCACCGTCTGGGCGATGGTCTCGACCATCGAGGCATGCGCCTCCGCCGGCGGAGCGATCCGCATGGCGGCCAGTCGCTCCGCGGCGATGCGCCGGCGGTCCGCCAACGACAGACCTAGCACCGTCAGCTCAGGCAGGACGGGCCGAGCAGCGCCTTGAGGTCGCCGAACAGGGCCGGGGACGCCGTGACCCGGAGCCGGTCGTCGACCTTCATCAGCACCGAGCGGCCCGGTTGGGTCAGCTTGAGGTGGACCTCGGTCGCCCCCGGGTGCTCGCCGAGCACCCGCTTGATCTCCTCGGCCAACGCGTCGGTGGCGCGGGTGAGCGGCAGGTTGACGACGACCGGACCGCGCGGGCCCTCCTTGATGTCCGGGAGAGTGAGCTCCTGCGCGTAGACCGACACGGAGTCGTCGCGACTGGACACCCGGCCCCGGACCACGCACACGACGTCGGTGCGCAGCAGTGGCGCGACCGTCGCATACGAGCTGGGGAAGAACAGGCACTCGATGGCGCCCTCGAGGTCCTCGACCGTGGCGATGGCCCAGAGGTCGCCCTTCTTGGTGCGCTTGATCTGCAGCCCGGTGATGAGGCCGGCGATGATGACCTGGGTGCCGTCGGGCTTCGGCTCGTCGCCCATCAGCGCGGCGATCGAGGTGTCGGCGTGCTGGCTGAGCACGTGCTCGATGCCGAACAGCGGGTGGTCGGAGACGTAGAGCCCGAGCATCTCCCGCTCGAACGTGAGCAGCGTCTGCTTGTCCCACTCCTGGCGTGGAACCGGTGGCAGACCATCGACGGCGGCCATTCCGGGCATACCGTCGTCGTCGGTGTCGAACGCACCGAAGGCGCCGAACAGGCTGTCCTGGCCGATCGCCTCCTGTCGCTTGACCTCGACGAGGGCTTCGACGTAGCGGTCGTGGACCTCGAGCATGCCGCGGCGGCTCTCACCGAGCGAGTCGAAGGCGCCGGCCTTGATCAGCGACTCGATGGTCCGCTTGTTGCAGACCACGGCGGGGACTTTGCCGAGGAAGTCCTTGAACGAGGAGTAGGCACCCCTCTCCTCGCGGCTGCGGACGATCTCGGCGACGACGTTGTGGCCGACGTTGCGGATCGCGGCCATGCCGAACCGGATGTCGGTGCCCACGGCGGCGAAGTTGGCCACCGACTCGTTGACGTCGGGCGGCAGGACCTTGATGCCCATCCGGCGGCACTCGTTGAGGTAGAGCGCCGACTTGTCCTTGTCGTCGCGCACGCTGGTGAGCAGCGCGGCCATGTACTCGGCGGGGTAGTTCGCCTTGAGGTAGGCGGTCCAGTAGGAGACCAGGCCGTAGGCGGCGGTGTGGGCCTTGTTGAACGCGTAGTCGGAGAACGGGACGAGGATCTCCCACAGCGTGGTGATCGCCCCGTCGCTGTAGCCGTTGGCCCGCATGCCTTCGCTGAAGGGGACAAACTCGGCGTCGAGCACCGACTTCTTCTTCTTGCCCATCGCCCGGCGCAGCATGTCGGCTCGGCCGAGGGTGTAGCCGGCGACCTTCTGGGCGATCTGCTGGACCTGCTCCTGGTAGATGATCAGGCCCTGGCTGACTGCGAGGATCTCCTCGAGCGGTTCGGCGAGCTCGGGATGGATCGGGCTGATCGGCTGCTTGCCGGTCTTGCGGAGTGCGTAGTTGGTATGCGAGTTCGCGCCCATCGGTCCCGGGCGGTACAGCGCGAGGGCGGCCGAGATGTCCTCGAACGAGTCCGGCTGCATCTGGCGGAGCAGGGTGCGCATGCCGCCGCCGTCGAGCTGGAAGATGCCGAGGGTGTCGCCGCGCTGGAGCAGCCGGAAGGTCTCCGGGTCGGTCATGTCCTTGGACAGCAGCTCGAGGTCGATCTCCTCGCCGCGGTTGGCCAGCACGTTGGCGAGCGCGTCGTCGAGGATGGTGAGGTTGCGCAGGCCGAGGAAGTCCATCTTGACCAGCCCGAGCGTCTCGCAGCTCGGGTAGTCGAACTGGGTGATGATCTGGCCGTCCTGCTCGCGGCGCATGATCGGGATGAGGTCGATCAGCGGCTCGCTGCTCATGATCACGCCGGCCGCGTGGACGCCCCACTGCCGCTTCAGGCCCTCGAGACCGAGCGCCGTCTCGACGACGTCCTTGGCCTGTGGGTCCTCGTCATGGACGCCCCGGAACTCGGCGGCCTCGTGGTAGCGCGGGTGGTCCTTGTCGAAGACGCCGGACAGGGGCATGTCCTTGCCCATGATCGGCGGCGGCATCGCCTTGGTGAGCTTCTCCCCCATCGCGAAGGGGTGGCCCATGACCCGGGCGGCGTCCTTGACCGCCTGCTTGGCCTTGATCGTGCCGTACGTGACGATCTGGGCGACCCGCTCCTCGCCGTACTTCTCGGTGACGTAGCGGATCACCTCGCCGCGGCGGCGCTCGTCGAAGTCCACGTCGAAGTCGGGCATCGACGGGCGCTCGGGGTTGAGGAACCGCTCGAAGATCAGGCCGTTGGGGATCGGGTCGAGGTCGGTGATCCTCAGGGCGTAGGCGCACATCGACCCCGCACCCGAGCCGCGCCCCGGACCGACGCGAATTCCGTTGTCCTTGGCCCAGTTGATGAAGTCGGCGACGACGAGGAAGTAGCTGCAGTAACCCTTGCCTGCGATGACCTCGGTCTCGTAGCGGGCCTGCTTGGACGCATACTCGGGAACGCCCTCGGGGTAGCGTAGCCGGAGGCCACGCTCGACCTCCTTGACGAACCACGACTCCTCGTTCTCCCCTGGGGGACAAGAGAATTGGGGCATGTAGCGGCCCTCGCCCTCGACGAACGTGACGTCGCAGCGTTCGGCGATGAGCAGCGTGTTGTCGCAGGCCTCGGGCAGCTCGCGGAACAGGTGCCGCATCTGTTCGGGCGTCTTGAGGTAGAACTCCTCGGCGTCGAACTTGAACCGGTTGGGGTCCATGAGGGTCGACCCGGACTGGACGCAGAGCAGGGCGGCGTGCGCCTTGGCATGCTCGGGCTGGGTGTAGTGGAGGTCGTTGGTCGCGAGGAGCGGGATCTGGAGGTCCTTGGCGAGCCGCAGCAGCTCGCGTTGGGTCTGCCGCTCGATGGGGATGCCGTGGTCCATGACCTCGGCGAAGAAGTTCTCCTTGCCGAACAGGTCCTGGAACTCGGCCGCCGCGCGGCGGGCCTCGTCGTACTGGCCGAGCCGGAGCCGCGTCTGGATCTCGCCACCGACGCAGCCGGTGGTGGCGATCAGACCGTCGGAGTACCGGGCCAGGAGCTCGCGGTCGATCCGGGGCTTGAAGTAGTGGCCCTCCATCGAGGCCAGCGAGCTCATCCGGAACAGGTTGTGCATGCCGCCGGTCGTGCGGGCCAGCAGCGTCATGTGCGTGTATGCGCCGCCGCCGCCGACGTCCTCGCGTGAGCTGTTGTTCTGAGATTGACTCGTGTCGTCGCCCCAGCGGACTCGTGTGCGGTCCCGGCGGTGGGTGCCCGGCGTGAGGTAAGCCTCGACGCCGATGATCGGCTTGATGCCGTGGGTGCGGGCCTTGGACCAGAACTCGTAGGCGCCGAAGACGTAGCCGTGGTCGGTCGTGGCGATGGCCGGCATCCCCATCTCGGCCGCGCTCTTGAGCAGCTCGTCGATGCGGGCCGCCCCGTCCAGCATCGAGTACTCGGTGTGGACGTGCAGGTGCGCGAAGCTGGGGTTCTGGGCGGCCATGAGACTCCCCACTCTAGGTGCCACCGCCGACCACCTTCGGCGTGTCGTGTCGGGGTGTCGCGGCGACCCTCAGGCCAGGGAAACCGCCCCGCCCACCGAGCGCCGTTCGGCTCGACGCAGCGTCGGGCAGGTCGACGCCTGGTCCACCAGGGGTCGAGCGACCCCTGCCTGCGTCAAGCACGTCGACGCAGCGTCGAGCCGGACGCCCCGTCAGGCCAGACGCCCCGTCAGGCCAGGGGGAACCGCCCCACCACGGCCCACGAGCCGCCCACCTCGGGCCGACCGACGATGACCTCGACCTCGGTCACCCGCTTCTGGACCGGGAGGCCGGGTTTCAGCTGACGCTCGACGGCCCGGAGTGTCTCGACCGGGGCGTCCTGGCCCACGGTCAGGTGCGGGACGACGTCGTCGTGGACGCCCTCGTACGGTGGGTGCTCCGGGAACTCGGCGGCCACTTTGGAGGTCAGCGCCCGGAACGGCTCGTCGGGGTCGGGCGCCAGCCAGAGGACCTTGTCCGCGAACCACCCGGTCGACCCGAACGTCGCCGTGAACTCCGGCACGCTCGACACCGCGCGGGTGAGCTTGGCGTGGACGCCGTCGTCCAGCTCCTCCGGCGCCATGAACGGGTAGAGCACCGTGACGTGGGGCGGTACGCCCCACGGGGCCGACTCGTCGTGCTCGCGACGGTGGTGACCGACCACCGGCTCCGCCTCCGGGATGCGGACGATGACCGCGCTGTGGGTGGGGGGACCGAGCGGCGAGGGCGTCGCCGAGGCGAACGGCATAGGCGCATTCTGGCCTCGCCGAGGCCCCAGCGGGACTCTCCGATCGGGCTATCTCGACGAGATCACGACGAGATCACGACGAGATCACGTCGAGGGCGTGCTGGAGGTCCGCCGGGAACGGGCTGGTGAAGGTCACCCACTCGTTCCGGGTGGGGTGCTCGAAGCCGAGACCGGACGCGTGGAGCCACTGCCGCTCGAGCCCGAGCCGCGCGGCGAGCGTCGGGTCGGCGCCGTAGGTGAGGTCCCCGCAGCAGGGGTGGTGCAGCGCGGCGAAGTGGACCCGGATCTGGTGGGTCCGACCGGTCTCGAGGTGGATCTCCAGCAGCGACGCGTGCCGGAACGCCTCGACGACCTCGTAATGGGTGACCGCGTGGCGCCCGGACTCCATGACGGCGAACTTGTAGTCGTAGCCGGGGTGCCGGCCGATCGGAGCGTCGATCGTTCCGACGAGCGGGTCCGGCAGACCCTGGACCAGCGCGTGGTACGTCTTGTCGACGGTCCGGTGCTTGAAGGCCCGCTTGAGCACCGAGTACGCATACTCGCTCTTGCAGACGACCATGAGACCCGAGGTGCCGACGTCGAGCCGGCTCACGACGCCCTGCCGCTCGCTCGCGCCGGAGGTCGAGATCCGATACCCGGCGGCGGCGAGGCCGCCGAGCACCGTCGGGCCGGTCCACCCGACGCTCGGGTGCGCGGCGACGCCGACCGGCTTGTCGACGACGACGATGTCGGCGTCGTCGTAGACGATCGTCATGCCCGGGACCGGCTCGGCGATGATCGCCAGGCTCGGACTCTCGTCGGCGCGCGGCAGCGCCACCTCGAGGAGGTCACCGGTCGCGACCCGGTCGGACTTGACCGCCGGGCGGTGGTTCAGCGTGACGTTGCCGCCGGCCGCGAGATCGGCTGCCTTGGTGCGCGAGAGTCCGAACAGCCGCGCGATCGCGGCGTCGACCCGCTCGCCCTCGAGCCCCTCCGGAACGAGCAGGGTCCGCGCGTCAGGCGCCATGAGCGGACGACTCGTGGCGACCGGTCTCCCGGGTTCCGTCCACGCTCCGGCCGGTCACGGCGAGCAGCCCGATGAGGATGGCGGCGCTGACGATGGCGATGTCGGCGATGTTGCCGATGAACCAGCCGTTGTAGTCGAGGAAGTCGACGACGTGCCCCTGCCCGAACCCGGGCTCACGGATGATCCGGTCGGTGAGGTTGCCGAGCGCGCCGCCAAGGAGCAGCCCGAGCGCCCACGCCCAGCCCGCCGACCCCAACCGGCGGCTGACCCGGATCACGACGACGAGCACGACGACGGCGACGATGGTCAGCAGCCAGGTGTTGCCGGTCCCGATCGAGAACGCCGCGCCCGGGTTGCGGATGAGGTCCAACCGCAGGAACGACCCGATCAGGTC
>DASTNV010000294.1:0-9601 GCA_035762725.1 Lapillicoccus sp.
TCGTTCACCGTGGACACGAGCCCGTCGGCGCCGTTCGGGAAGGCCGGGGGCCGGCTCCACTGACCGTCCGCCTCGTCAAAGACGTCCAGCTCGGCGCCCTCCTGGCCCGGAGTCCACAGAGTCCCGAGGCGGCTCAGGTCCGCCGCCGGCACGCTGAACCCGGTGTCGCGCATACCAATCGGCGACAGCACGCGCGAGCGCAGCAGCTCCGGGAACGACCTGCCGGACGCCCGCGCCACCAGCACTCCGAGCACCTCCGCGCCGATGTTGTACAGCCACTTCTCACCCGGCTGGTACATCAACGGCATCGGTTCGAACAACGCCATCCATGCGTTCGGGGCCGGGTTGGCCTGGGGCGCAGGCGGACCCATGTGCACGCCGGCTTGCTCCAAGGCGTCGAGCACGGCAGTCGGGGGACCGACGAAGTCGTATCCAAGCCCGAGTCGGAACTCGAGCACGTCGCGGACCAGGATCGGACGGCTCGCCGGCACGGTCTGGGTCAAATCCGCCTCCGGCGAGGCGAGCACCTGACGGTCCGCGAGCTCGGGCAGCCAGCGGTCGACCGGGTCGTCGAGGCGAAGCGTCCCGTCCTCGACGAGGATCATCGCCAGGGCAGCGGTGATCGGCTTGGTCGTCGACGAGAGCCGGAACAGGGTGTCGGCCTGTACGGGAGCCCCCGCGCCACCTGGGCGGGTGGTCCCCAGCTCGCCGCGGGTCACCTCACCGTCGCGCGAGACCCACCAGACCAGACCGGGAACCGCTCCCGTCTCGACGTACTCCTCCACCACCGCGCTAAGGCTCATGGCGGGTCTGACCACGGGACCGCCGAGAAGTCATCGGCGGCTAGGGTCGTCGCTCCGGCAGGCGCTCGGTGTCGTCGCCGCGTGGTCGCCGGTCCTCGCGTGGAGGTGCGAGCCCGTTGCGCTCGCCCCACTCGTCGTACCGACGCCGCCACTTCTTGATCCGCTTGAGGACGATGACAACGAGGAACGCGCCGAAAATGAGGATGACCGCCGCGATCGCGGCCGCCAGCCAGGGGTAGAGGAACGCCAGCGACACGACCCCGGCGACCGTGAGGTCCTCGCCGGTCGAGACGACGACGTTGCTGACCGGCTCCGGGCTGGTGTTGACGGCGGCCCGCGTGCCGGCCTTGACCATGTGCGCCGCGAGTGCGGTGAACCCGCCGGTCGCCGCACTGAACGCCGCAGCCAGTGAGGACGTCTCGTGGCCGATGAGGTACCCGATCGTCGCGCCGATCATCGGCCGGATCGCCGTGTGGACGGTGTCCCACACCGAGTCGAGGTAGGGGATCTTGTCGGCGAACATCTCGAGGACGAAGAGCACGGCGGCCGCGATCATCACGTCGGTACGCCCGAGGACCGCCGGGACCTGGCTGACCTCGAAGAACCGCTGGGCGATGCCGAGGATGAGGACGACAAGGTAGGCGTTGATGCCGCTCGCCCAGCCGGTCGTGAAGACCCAGGGCAGGAGTTCGGTGCCCATGGTCTGCCTCCGTCTCGTCTACGGGTTGTGCCGTTCCACCAAACGTCACCTGACGGTCTCGCGACTCCCATCGCCGCGCAACGGTTCGGTATCAACCGGGTCAGGTGGCCTCGATCGGCTGACCTCCGGTGATCCGCAGTAGCTCGTCATACGTCGTCGCGAAGACCGCGTGCGGGTGCCCCGCCGCCGCCCAGACGGTGTCGTAGCGCGCCAGGCTCACGTCGATGAGGGTCCGGACCGGGTGCAGGAGCCCGACCGGTGCCACTCCGCCGATGACGAACCCGGTGGTCTCACGGACCATCGCCGCGCTGGCCATGTCGAGTGTGCCCAGCTCGAGCAGGTCGGCGACCTTCGCGGTGTCGACACGGTGCGCGCCGGAGGCGAGCATGAGCAGCGGCTCGAAGACGATATTGGGGTCGTCCGGGTCAGCGTCAAGGGGAGTGGCGGCGAAGACGAGCGAGTTCGCGATCTGCGCGGGAAGCACGCCGAGGTATGCGGCGGCCTGGGCGGCCGTGCGCGCTGCGCCGTCGAGGACGACGACCTCGGTCGTGACGTGGACGGCCGTGAGGGCTTCACGGACGCGGGCGACGGCCGGATGGGCGAGGATCGCGGAACGGGTCAGTTCGGGCAGCTGTTCCGGAGCCTGCTCGGCGGGGCCCGGGGGCGCGCTGGTCATGGGCGCCCTGTTACCTGTTGCCCGTCATGTCCGAACCGTAGTGGCTGGTTGCACCCGGAACCGATGATTTCCCCAGCCGACGTCCAGGCACCGTTCGGCGTACCGTGGACCAACGGCGGGAAGGCGAGCGATGAGCGTGACGTCGAGAGTCTCAGGGTGGCGGTGGCGCCACGTGCTGCACTCGCTCGACCGGCAGTGGCACCGACGGCTCGAGGACGACCTCGCCGCCTACTCCACGCCGCGGGACCGGACCGACCTCACTGCCCTGCTGGACGGGTACCCGGACGCTGACACGGCGGTGTTGCGGGAGATCCTCTGGGCTCAGCAGGAGCGGGCGCAGCGCCGCCGGCGACCGGTGGCGGGGTTCGGGGTGACCCGGTCCGGCTGGTGACGGCGCTGGTCTTGACACGGTGTCCGACGGGGGGAGTACCGTGGGATCAGTCGAACAGATGTACGAATAATCTCGTGGCCTGATCGGCGTCTCCCACTCGTGCCCGCCGATGCCCTGGAAGGGGCGATGTTGTCATGCGCCGATACAGCGACCCCGTCGAGGTTCGTTCGGGTTCACGGGTGGGTTCGTCGGTGGGTTTGCCAGCGGGTTCGCGGCTCGGGGCGGTGCAGGGGTCCGCCTCGGGCCGCGAGGCGGTCGACGCGGGTGAGCCCGACGCGTTCATCTGGCAGGGCCGGCTCTACGTCGTGCGTCGCGTCCTCGCCCACTGGCGGGAGCGCCGGTCCTGGTGGCGTGACGCCCTCGACCCGCTGCCCGGCCAGCCCACCGGCATCGACGTCGCCTCGCGCGAGCAGCACGTGTGGCGGGTCGAGGCGAGCCGGGGGGAGTCGTTCGGCACCGGCGTGTTCGACCTCACCAGCGACGGGGCCGAGGGCGCCGACGCCGACTGGCGCCTCGTGCGCGTCGCCGACTGAGGAGCGCCGATGAGTATGCCGATGGGCACCTCTCATACCCGGGCGCCGGTCGCGTCGACCTCGCTCGACCTGCTGGACCGGTCCCGGGCCAGTCTGCTCCTCGCGTGTCGCACCGGTGACGCCGGCGAGCGGTACGTCGAGGCCCACCTCGGTGCGCTCCGGGCGGCGGCGGCCCTCCTCGCCGCTCGCAGCCTGCCAGGGGCGGCGCCGACCGGTTCCGGGCGCGCGATCCGGGCCAGCACGACCCGATCCCGGCCGCGCAGCGTCTGGGAGCTGCTGCCGCGGGTCGCGCCCGAGCTGACCGAGTGGGCGGCGTTCTTCGCGGCCTCCGCCCGTCGCCGGGCCGCCGTCGAACGCGGCGGCCGGATCACCGCCCGGGAGTCCGACGACCTGCTGCGCCAGGCGGAGAACTTCCTCGAGATCGTCCAGGGGCTCCTCGGCCTCCCGGTGGACGACACCCTGGCGCCGATCTCCCGCTACGTCGCGCCGGTGTCGTGGTCGGGTCCGACCCCGGGCGGATCGGAGGGGTCGGGTCGACAGATGCTGGGGGAGACCAGCCGTGGGGCCTGACGACCCTGGCGGCGGTGAGCGGCCCGATGAGCGGCCGGGGCGGCTCGGTGGGCCGCGGCTCGGTGGCCAGCCCGGTGGGCGAGCCGGGGGGCTCAGTGCTGGGGGGCGGCCCGGTGGGCGACCCGGTGGGCGACCCGGGGGGCGACCCGGGGGGCTCAGTGCCGGGGGGCTCAGCGCCGGGGAGACCTTCGTCCATCTCCACGTCGCGTCGGGCTACTCCCTGCAGTACGGCGCCTCCACCCCCGCCGCCCTCGTCCAGCGCGCCGTCGCCTGGGGACAGCCGGCCCTCGCGCTGACCGACCGCGACGGGCTATACGGCGCGGTGCGGTTCGTCCAGGCGTGCACCGAGGCCGGCATCGACCCGATCCTCGGCGTCGACCTGGCGGTCCGCGTCCCGCCCGGGCGCGCGGACGCCGGACGACCCCCGCGCCCCGCCCGGCCGGTCAACCCCGCCTCCGGACGCGAGGCATCGGCGTGGTGGCCGTCGCTGCCCCCACCGGCCGCGCGGCCGTCCGGTCGCGGGTCGGGACGCCCGACGCGCACCCCGGCGCGTGGCGGCGCGATCGTCGACCCCCGGCTGCCTCGGGTCACCGTGCTGGCCCGCGGCCACCGGTCCGGCCTCGACCCCGGCGCCGGGTGGGGGCGGCTCTGCCGGCTGGTGACCGCCACCCACCTCAGCGGTGAGCGTGGCGAACCCGTGGCCACCCCCGAGCTCATCGCCGGACTGGCCACCCCGGCGGGCGTGCCCGAGGCCGCGGCGCGGTCAGTGGCGTCCGATGCGGCCGGACCCAGCCCGCTCGTCGTCCTCCTCGGCCCCGACTCCGACGTCGGCCGAGCCGTGCTGCACCGGCGGCGGGGTGAGGCCGAGGCGGCCCTGGCCCGGTGGCGCGCCCTGCTGCCCCGCGACGCCCTCGCGATCGAGGTGGTCTGCCACGGCGGCCCTGAGGGCACGCCGGGGAACCTCGGCCACGCCGCCCGTCTCTACGCCCTCGCCCGCGACCACGGGCTGCGCATCGTCCTCACCGCGGCGGTCCGGCACGCCGACCCGCAGGAGGCCGCGGTCGTCGACGTCCTCGACGCGGCGCGCCGCCTGGTGGCCCTCGACGTCCGGCACCTCGACCGGATCACCACCGCCGGCCACCTCAGCCCCACTCCGGCGATGTTGGCGACGGCCGGCGACGTCCTCGCCGCCTCCGGTCCGGGACTGCAGGGCGGCACGACGCTGGCCCGCGACGGCGCCCGCGACCTGCTCCGGTCCACGGTCGCCCTCGCCATGGAGTGCGTCCTCGACCCGACCCTCGACCTCGGCATCGGTGCGGTCCACCTGCCCGAGCAGACCGTCCTCGAGATCGACCCGCACGTCGACCCGCATACCGTTCTCACCCAAAAGTGTCGGGCCACAATCGGCGACTACTACCCCGACGCGACCGGTGCCGAGCGGGAGGCGATCGAGCGACGCCTCCAGGACGAGCTCGACGTCGTCGCCGGGCTAGGGTTCCCGACCTACTTCCTCACCGTCGCCACCGTCGTCGAGCTCATCAAGGACCTCGGCATCCGGGTCGCCGCCCGCGGGTCGGGCGCGGGGTCGCTGGTCAACTACCTACTGGGGATCTCCGGGGTCGACCCGCTGCGCTACGGCCTGCTCATGGAACGGTTCTGCTCGCCGCTGCGTGCGCAGCTGCCCGACATCGACATCGACGTCGAGTCGGCGCGACGCACCGAGATCTACGAGAAGGTGCTGGCCCGGTTCGGCGGGGAGCGAGTCACCTGTGTCTCGATGATGGACAGTTACCGGGTGCGGCACGCCATCCGCGACGTCGGCGCGGCGCTGGGCATGCCGCCGGCCGAGGTCGACGCCATGGCCAAGGCGTTTCCGCACATCTCGGCGCGCAACGTCCGCAGCGCGATCGCCGACCTGCCCGAGCTACGGGCCAGCGGCCTCAACGCGCCGCGGCTCGACCTCATGCTCGACCTTGTCGAACGCCTCGACGGTCTCCCACGCCACATCGCCCTGCACCCCTGCGGCGTGGTCCTGTCCAACTCGCGGCTGCTCGACCGGACGCCGGTGGAGGCCAGCTGGATCGGGTTCCCGATGAGCCAGTTCGACAAGGACGACGTCGAGGCGCTCGGGCTGCTCAAGCTCGACATCCTCGGCATCCGGATGCAGTCCGCGATGGCCCACGCCGTCGACGAGGTCCGCCGCGTCGACGGCGTCAGCATCGACCTCGACGACCGTGAGCAGGTCGCGCTCGACGACGAGACGACGTTCCGGATGATCCGCACGACGCATACCCTCGGCTGCTTCCAGATCGAGAGCCCCGGCCAGCGCGAGTTGATCGGCAAGTTCGGGCCGGAGTCGTTCGAGGACCTCATCACCGACATCTCGCTGTTCCGGCCGGGTCCGGTGAAGTCCGACATGATCGTCCCGTTCCTCAACGCCCGGCAGGGCTGGAACGCCCCGGAGTTCCTCCACCCCACGCTGATCCCCGCGCTCCAGGAGACCGAGGGCGTCGTCGTCTTCCACGAGCAGGTCCTGCTCATGGTCGCCGAGACGACCGGGGTCAGCCTGGCCGAGGCCGACGAGGTACGCCGCGCGATGGGCAACCCGATCGGCCAGAAGGAGGTCGAGGGGTGGTGGCGTCCCGCGGCGTTGGCTCGCGGCTACCCCCCGGACGTCACGGACAAGATCTGGGAGGTGCTCAAGGCGTTCGCGTCGTTCGGGTTCTGCAAGGCGCACGCGGCGGCGTTCGCGCTCCCGACCTACCAGTCGGCGTGGCTCAAGGCGCACCACCCGGCCGCGTTCCTCGCCGGAGTGCTCACCCACGACCCGGGCATGTACCCCAAGCGGCTCATCCTCGACGACGCCCGCAGCCTGGGGATCTCGGTGCTCGGACTCGACGTCAACGCCTCTCAGCAGACCTACGTCATCGAGCGCCTGGACACCCCTGCGACGCCCGCGACCCCTCTCGAGCCGGACCTGCCGGACGGCAGCGCCTACGGCATCCGGATCTCGCTCACCGATGTCAAGGGGATCAGCGACGCGGAGGTCGCCCGGGTCGTCGCCGGCCAGCCGTACCACTCGCTCGCCGACTTCTGGAACCGCGCCCACGTCTCCCGCCCGGTCACCGAGCGCCTCGTCCTCGCCGGCGGGTTCGACACGGTCTACGGCATCGACGCGGTCGGTGCGGCGGTCGACCCCGGTCACGCCCACCGGCCCCGGCACCGCGGGGTTCGGGCGGCGCACGCCCCGGGCGGCGGAGCCCGCGGCTATGCACCGAGCGTCGGCGACCACGAGGGGCTCGACATCGGACCCCCGGACGGTATGCGCCCGGTCGCCGCCGACGACGGGCCTCCTCACGAGGTCGGCGGGTTCGACGACCCCCCGGACGATGCCGGCGCCGATGTCGGTCGGGACGCTCGGGACGCCGACCAGGAGGCCCGGGATCTCGACCAGGAGGCCCGAGATCTCGACCGGGACGCCCTGGGGTGCGACCGGGACGCCCGGGGGTGCGACCGGGACGCCCGGGGGTGCGACCGGGACGCCCTGGGGTGCGACCGGGACGCCGACCCGTCCGAGGGCTCGCCTTACGGTCGGCCCGCGAGCTCGCCCACCCAGCCGTCCCAGCGGTCGCCGGAGGGTCTGCTGACCACCCTCACCTCGGCCGGCCTCGGTCGGCGAGGCCGGGTGACCCGCCGCGACCTGCTGCTCCACGTCGCCGAGCTGGACCGTTGGTCACGGTCCAGTGCCGGGGCGCCGGCGGGCAAGCGGGTCCGGACCGGCACCACGGCGCCCGCCACGTCACTGGCCTCAGACCGCACTTCTGAGCCCCCCTCGTCCGGGATCGCCGGGCTGACCGGCCTCGCTGGTCCCGCGTGGGAGTCCGGGGTCAAGGCACCGAACCGGCCGGTCGCGCGGGGTCGTCCCGGGGCTCGCTCGCCGTGGACCGGCCAGCGTCTCGACGAGAGCACGTCGGGCGCCAACGCGGTGAGAAGTGCCCCCTCTGAGGGGAACAACTCACCGCCATCAGCCACCAGCGCCGCCACGGCGTTGGCCACCGACGCGGCACTGACCGGTAACGCGGCACTGACCGGTCTGGACATCGCCGGTCGCGCCGCGGCCCAGTCGCAGGCCGCTCGCCCGGTCGTCCCCGCCGACGCGCAGCCGACCCAGCTGACCCTCGACCTCGGCGACACGCCCCGCCTCGAGAAGGGCACCGGGCTGCCGGAGATGACCGGCCCCGAACGCGTCCGCGCCGAGCTCGACATCCTCGGGCTCGACGCCAGCGCCCACATCGTCGACTTCTACGGGCCGATGCTCGACGCCCTCGGCGTGGTCCGCTCCACGGAGATCCTCGACGCCCGCAGTCGCAGCGAGGTCCTCATCGCCGGAGTCAAGGTCGCGACGCAGACGCCGCCGATCCGCAGTGGGCGCCGGGTCGTCTTCCTCACCCTCGACGACGCGACCGGACCGGTCGACGCGACGTTCTTCGAGGATGCGCAGGGCCCCTACGCGACGACGGTCTTCCACTCCTGGATGCTCCTCGTCCGGGGCATCGTCCGGCGCACCGGTCCGCGCGGCGTCTCGGTCCGCGCCACCGGAGCGTGGGAGCTGTCCGGGCTGTGGGAGGCCTGGACCCGCGGCGGTATCGACGCCGTCCTCGCCGCGCTCGAGGCGGAGGACCGCGAGATGGTCGCCCGCAACGACGCCGCCCTCGCCGCCGCGGCCGAGGCCGACGGTCGCGCCATGCCGGTCGCCGCCAAGGTCAGCCGCAGCGGTGGCGGCCGCGAACGCGGTGGCGACGCGGCCGATCTCGAGGCCTACACCGGACTGCCGCGCGGCGACCGGGACGACGCCGAGTACGCCAAGCGCTACGAACGGGCCGCCGCAGCGGCCGCCGCCGAGGAAGCCCGCACCACCGCCCGGGCCGGTGGCATGGGCGGTCACGGGTCGCGGCCGCCTGGCACCCGACGGGTCCTCGTCCACGCGTCCGGCTTCAAACAGTCGCCCTACGCCGACGTCAAGCCGGCTGGCGAGGACACCCGCGGCGCCCGCGCGCTCGCCACCTCGCGCACCGTGCCCGACCCGTCGACGCCGGCGCCGTGGTCGGCCGACGAGGAGACCGGCGCCGCCCCCGACGAGGTGCGCTACCTCGGTACGCCGCCGCGCAAGCTCTGGCACGCCAGCCCCGGAAGCTCAGGGCACTAGGGTGAATTCGTGGCCGACGAGCGACGCGACCGCCCCGAGCACCCCGTCTCGCGACCGCGGTCCGGCTCCCCGTCCGTTCGCAACCAGGGCGTGTGGGACGCCGTCGGCGAGCTGGTCCGGCAGCGTGAGGCCGACCTCGGCCGTCCGCTGCGGGTGCTCGACCTCGGCGGTGGTTCTGGCGGCCTGGCCGTCCCGCTCGCCGAGCTCGGCCACGACGTCACCGTCGTTGACCCGAGCCCGAACGCCCTCGCCGCCCTGGAACGTCGGGCCGCCGACCACGGCGTCGCCGACCGGGTCACCGGGCGGCAGGGTGACGCCGACAGTCCCGCTGCTGAGGACGGCGCGAGCTTCGACCTGGTCTGCTGTCACGGCGTCCTCGAGGTCGTCGACGACCCCACCGCCGCCCTGGCCGGCATCGCCGCGGCGCTCACCCCGAAGGGGCACCTGTCCCTTGTCGTCGCCGGCCGCCTCGCCGTCGTCCTGGCCAAGGCCATCGCCGGCGAGATCGGCCCGGCCCGCGAGGCGCTCACGAGTCCCGACGGGCGCTGGGGGAGGGCCGACCCGCTGCCCCGCCGCTTCGACGTCGAGGGCCTGGTCGCCCTCCTCGATGCGACCGGCTTCACACCGGTCCAGGTCCACGGCGTCCGGGTGTTCACCGACCTCGTCCCGCCGGCCGCCCTCGACAGCGCCGCCGACCGGGAGGCGGTCGCCGCGCTCGAACG
>DASTNV010000295.1:0-14713 GCA_035762725.1 Lapillicoccus sp.
GCTAGACAGCATTGCGGCCACTTTCTGACCTGATGGCTGAGGCATCCTTGGACGTATGGCCAACACCTCGTCGAGGACGCTACGGCTGCTGTCGCTGCTGCAGACCCACCGGTTCTGGCCGGGTCCGGAGCTGGCCGGTCGGCTCGAGGTGTCGGAGCGGACGCTCCGCCGGGACATCGACCGGCTCCGGGAGCTGGGGTACCCCGTGGACGCGGTTCGGGGGTCGGAGGGCGGGTACCAGCTGGGCTCGGGGGCGACCATGCCGCCGCTCACCGTGGACGAGGACGAGGCGATCGCCATGGCGGTCGCGTTGAACGGGGCCGCGCAGATGAGCTCGGGTGCCCTGTCTGAGGCGTCGGTGTCGGCGTTGTCCAAGGTGGTACAGGTCCTGCCGCCACGGTTGCGGCGCCGGGCCGAGGCGCTGCGGGCAGTGACGGTGGACTCGCCGTTCTCGTCGGCGCCGCCGGTTCGGGCAGATGTGCTGGCAGCGGTGGCTCAGACGACGCGGGATGGGGAGCGGCTGCGGTTCACTTACCGCGCGGCCGGTGGTGCAGCGGCCGGTTCGGACCTGGGGCGGCATGTCGAGCCGCATCAGCTGGTGACCGTCGGACGGCGCTGGTACCTCGTGGCCTACGACCTGGATCGTCAGGACTGGCGGTCGTTCCGGCTGGACCGGCTGCGGGATCCGATGGGGACGCGGGCGCGGTTCCGGGCTCGCTCGATCCCGGGTGGGGACCCCGCGGCGTTCGTGCGGGAGGGGATGTCGCGAGGGGAGCAAGAGCTGCGGGTGGTGGCCCTGGTTCAGGCTCGCGCGGAGCTGGTCGCGCGTCGGATCGGGCGGTGGGGGACGGTGACCTCGGTGTCGCCCGAGGTGTGCCGGTTGGAGATGACGGCGCGGGACGTCCGATGGATCGTGTTCGGCCTGGCGATCGTCGAGGCGCCGTTCGAGCTGGTGGAGGCGCCGGACGAAGTTCGCCGCGAGATGTCGGCCTGGGCGTCCCGCTTTCAAGCCGCCGAAAGGCCAACTTCTGTCGTCATTTCGCTCGAATGAGGACAGAAGCTGGCCTCTCGGCGGGTGTGGGTGGGCGATGCGAGGATCCGGGCATGCTGCTGAGCGAGGTCGTCACCACCGCGGCCACCGTGGCGGCCACCTCGTCGCGGCTGGCCAAGGTCGAGGCGCTCGCCGATCTGCTGCGCCGTCTCGACCCTGAGGAGGTTGCCCCCACGGTGGGGTTCCTCATCGGCCGGGCCCGACAGGGGAGGGTGGGCGTGGGGTACCGCACCGTCTCCGGCCTGATGGGCGAGCCGGCCGCGGAACCGAGCCTCACGGTGCACGACCTCGACCAGCTGCTCGACGACCTGCTCGCCACCACCGGCACCGGGTCCGCCGCCCTCCGTCAGGGCACGCTCCGAACCCTCGGCCAGCGCGCGACCGCCGACGAGCAGCTGTTCGTCACCCGCGTTCTCATCGGCGAGATGCGCACTGGCGCGCTGGAGGGCGTCCTGCTCGACGCGATCGCCAAGGCTGCCGAGGTCCCGGCCGCCACCGTGAGGCGCGCGGCCATGCTCTCCGGCGACCTCGGCCAGACCGCTCGAACCGCATTGACCGGCGGCGCCGCGGCGCTCGAGGAGATCGGCCTCGCCGTCGGAACTCCTGTCCTCCCCATGCTCGCCTCCACGGCCGCCGACCCCGCGGCCGCGCTGGAGATCACGGGCGAGGCGTCGGTGGAGTACAAGCTGGACGGCGCCCGGATCCAGGTCCACCGCGACGGCGACGACGTCCACGTCTACACGCGGAGCCTCGCCGAGATCACCCACCGCGTCCCCGAGATCGTCGAGGTGGTTCGCACCTTCCCCGCCGAGCGGCTGATCCTCGACGGCGAGACGCTCTCGCTCGACGAGGACGGTGGTCCCCGGCCGTTCCAGGACTCGATGTCCCGGTTCGGCGCCGAGGCCGCGCGCGCCACGGTCCTCAAGCCGTGGTTCTTCGACGTCCTCCACGTCGACGGCGAGGACCTCATCGACCGGCCGCTCAGCGAGCGCTTACCTGTCCTCGAGAAGGTCGTCGGCGCATACCGGATCCGCGGCGAGGTCACCGCCGACCCGGCCGTCGCCGATCGCGTGTCCGGCGACGCGCTCGCGGCCGGCCACGAGGGCATCGTCGTCAAGGGCATCGACTCGCTGTATGCGGCCGGTCGGCGCGGCAAGAGCTGGGTCAAGGTCAAGCCGGTGCACACCTACGACCTCGTCGTGCTCGGGGTCGAGTGGGGGTCAGGCCGCCGGACCGGGTGGCTGTCGAACCTGCACCTCGGGGCGTACGACCCGAGCGGGGAGTTCGGCGAGCCCGGCGAGTTCGTCATGGTGGGGAAGACGTTCAAGGGGCTGACCGATGCACTGCTGCGCTGGCAGACCGAGCACTTCCCGACCATCGAGACGCGGTCGACCAAGCACGTCGTCTACGTCGAACCGGTCACCGTCGTCGAGATCGCGCTCGACGGGGTGCAGCGGTCCTCGCGCTATCCCGGCGGGCTCGCGCTCCGGTTCGCGCGGGTCAAGCAGTACCGCGAGGACAAGCGCCCCGAGGACGCCGACACCATCCAGGCGTTGCGGTCCATGCTCCCTGGCGGCTAAGCGGGGAAAGCCGGGAGTCAGCGCGGGGGCATTCTCAGGGCGCCGTCCAACCGGATCACCTCGCCGTTGAGCATCCCGTTGTCGACGATGTGGCGAACCAGGGCCGCATACTCCTCCGGCTTGCCCAGCCGGGACGGGTGGGGGATTCCCGCCTCCAGGGCCGCCGTGGCCTCGTCCGGCAGCCCGGCCAGCATCGGCGTCGCGAACGTCCCTGGCGCGATCGTCGCGACCCGGACCAGCTTGTCGGCCAGGTCGCGCGCCGCCGTCAACGTGAGCGCCACAACGCCGCCCTTGCTCGCTGCATACGCCGCCTGACCGATCTGGCCGTCGTACGCCGCGATGCTCGCCGTCATGACGACGAGGCCGCGGTCACCGTCGACCGGCTCGTTCCCGAGCATGGCAACGGCCGCCAGACGCAGGACGTTGAACGTCCCGACGAGGTTGATGTCGATGGTCCGCTGGAAGTCGGCCAGCGCCAACGGCCCGTTCCGGCCGACCACCCGCCCCGCCGTGCCGATCCCCGCGCACGTCACCGCGATGCGCAGCTCGCCCATTGACTGAGCCGCGTCAACCGCCGCCTGTACCGCCGACTCATCGCGGACGTCGGCCGGCACGAACCGGACCCGGTCCCCGAGCTCGGCACCCAGATCAGCGCCGGGCGAGGACTCGAGGTCGACGATGACGACTTGGGCGCCGTCGGCCGCGAGCCGGCGCGTGGTCGCGCCGCCGAGCCCGGACGCCCCGCCGGTGACGATCGCGACGGTGGTGTCGGTGATCCGCAACACGTGCTCCTAGGTGTTCTTCAGCAGCTGGCGCGAGATGACGAGCCGCTGGATCTGGTTGGTCCCCTCGAAGATCTGGGTGACCTTGGCCTCCCGGAAGTACCGCTCGACCGGGAAGTCTGCCGTGTAGCCCGCGCCGCCCAGCACCTGGATCGCGTCGGTCGTGACCCGCATGGCGTTGTCGGTGCACACCAGCTTGGCCACCGCGGCCTCCTTGGAGAACGGCCGTCCCGCATCGCGCAGCCGCGCCGCGTGGAGGTACGTCGCCCGCGAGCTCGTCACCGCCGCCTCCATGTCGGCGAGCATGAACGCGATCCCCTGGAACTCACCGATCGGCTTCCCGAACTGCTCCCGCTGGCGCGCGTAGGCCACCGCCGCGTCAAGCGCTCCCTGCGCGAGTCCCGTCGCCGCAGCAGCGATGCCGAGCCGTCCGGAGTCCAAGGCGGCCAGGGCGATGGCCATCCCCTGACCCTCCTCGCCGATCCGACGGTCGGCATCGACCGGCGTCCCGTCGAACACGACCTGCCGCACCGTGTCGCCGGCCAGTCCCATCTTCCGCTCGGGCGGAGCGAACTCGATCCTCGCCGCATCAGCCGGGACCACGAAGCAGGACAACCCGCGGCCGCCGTCGTCGGACGTGCGGGCGAACGTCGTGTAGAAGTCGGCGTGCCCGGCGTGCGAGATCCAGGCCTTGGTGCCCCTCAACCGGTATGCGTCGGAACCCGGCTCACGCGTCGCTCGGGTCGTCATCGACCCCACGTCGGAGCCGGACATCGGCTCGCTGAGGCAGTAAGCGCCGAGTTGGTCGCCGCCGAGCATGCCCGGCAGCAGCGCCTCACGCTGCGCGTCGCTACTCCAGGCCGCGACCGGGTAGCAGGTCAGCGAGTGCACGCTCACCCCGACGGCCACGCTCATCCACACCGAGGCGATCTCCTCGACCACCTGCAGGTAGACCTCGTACGGCTGACCACCGCCGCCGTACTCCTCGGGGTAGGCCAGCGACAGCAGCCCGGTCTTGCCGAGCAGCCGGAACGTGTCGCGCGGGAACTCGGCCTTGCGCTCGCTCTCGTCGACCTGCGGCGCGAGGTCCTTCGCGCAGATCTCCCGGGTCAGGTCGATGAGGTCCTGCGCGTCCTCGTTCGGCATCAGACGGACGGCGGGCATGGCGGCATCGTACCGGCGCCGTCCCACATGCTGGACGGCTGGCCAGGTGCCCGGCTATGGGTTCCGGGGCGCGTCCTGCGGCCAGCCGGTGCCCGAGGCGGGGGGCTCGTCGATCGGTTCGGGAAGGTCGATGGGGTCCGGCGTGTACGGCTCCGGGGTGTACGGCTGGCCCGAGTATGCGGGGCCGCCCGTCCCGCTCGCGGCACCCGGCGCATACCCGGGGCTAGAGGGCGGCGTCGCCCCTCCCGGCCGCTGCTCGGCGAGCTTGTCGACGCCCCCGCTGACCGTCTCCTTGGCCTTGGCGACCTTGTCCGCGTACTTGCCGTCCGTGCGCTCGTCGATCTTCGCGCCCGCCTTGTCCAGACCGTCGCGGATCTTGCCGCGGTTGTCGTCGGCGTACTCCGCTGCCTTGTCCTTGGCGTCGTGCGCGACCCGGTCGAGCTCGGCCGCGACCTTCTCCGCCTTGCCCTGGACGTCCCACTCCACGGCCTTCTGCTTCACCTTGCGGGTGACATCGTCCAAGAAGCTCATGCTCGACCAACGGTCCGGCGGGCGGCCGTTGTTCCCGGGCTTGAACCTGCCGCTCCGGAAGGTTCTAGCGTGCAGGACGTGAGCGAACAGCTGCGGATCGGCGACGTGGCCCGGCGGACCGGGCTCACCGTGCGCACGCTGCGGTACTACCGGGGGTACCTCCCGCTTGCGGGGGAGGAGATCGGGCTGCTCCCGCCCTCGGACCGGCTGCGCGAGCGGGTCCGGTCCGTCGGGCAGAGCCTGCGCGAGCCGCCGGACGGTCCCGACGAGCGCGAGCTGGTCGACGTCATGGAAGGGCTCGGTGCGATGGACCCCCAGATCACCCAGCGGTTGACCCTGCTCGTCTACGAGGACATCGAGGCGGTGCACGACCACCTCGTCACGGCGTTCGGGTTCGGCCCGGGACGGCTGTCGCGGGAAGAGAGCGGGCGGGTCGTCCACGGCGAGATGCTCCCCCGCAAGCGGGAGGTGCCCCCGGTGGCGGCCGGCGTGATCTGGCTGCACCCGCCCTCGGAGAAGAGCGCGCTCGCATCGCCGGCCAGTATGGGCGTCGCGACCCACTGCATGGCGGTCATGGTCGATGACGTCGACGCGCACTACGCGCGGGCCGTCGCGGCCGGAGCGGACGTCGTCCGCGAGCCGCGGGACGAGTACTACGGCTACCGCGAGTACGACGCCCGCGACCTCGAGGGCGGGCTGTGGTCGTTCATGTCACGACTGGAGGGAGACGACGATGGGTGAGATCCGCCCGTACATCTGCACCAAGGACGCCCGCGCGGCCATCGACTGGTACGTGGACGCGATGGGCGCGACAGTCACCTACGAGCCGATCGTCATGGACGACGGACGGATCGGGCACGTCGAGCTGTCCTTCGACGGCGCAACCGTGATGATGTCGGACCCCTACCCGGAGATCCACGTCGAGGCGCCGGCCGAGGGCCGTGGGGCAGCGGTCACGCTGTACCTCACGACCGACGACGTCGACACGGTCACCCAACGAGCCGTCGAGCGCGGCGCGATCCTCGACCGCGGTCCAGAGGACAGCGATCACGGCCGAACCGCGGTGTTCCGGGACCCGTTCGGCCACCGGTGGATGCTCGGCCAGTCCGACGGCTGAGTCGTATGCTCGCCGGAGGCGTCCAGCGCGCTGCCGGTCCGCGGGAAGGGGTTCAGCCCCAGCTGGTGCACGACCATCGAGCCCGGACCGTCCTCCTTTCGGCCCGACGTCGCGGACCTCGGGTTGACGAAAGGAGGCCGTCATGGCCGTCTCCCTGCCCACCAACCCGAACCTCGAGCACTTCCGTCGCGATGCACGCCGCCTCCAGCGGGCCGTTCGCGCCGGCGACAGCCGAGCCCTCGCCATCGTCGCGCGCTTCCACCCGGACGGGCGTCCCACCGACGCGGACACGTTCCCGCTCTCGGCGGCCCAGCTGGTCGTCGCGCGCGGGTACGGGTTCTCCAGCTGGGCCCGCCTCAAGCACTACTTCGACGACACGGTCGACCTTCGCCGCGACCTCACGAAGGTCCGACCGGAGACGCTGGCCGACCGGGTCTCCGAACGGGCCTGCCTCCAGTACACCGAGGCCGACGACCCAGCTCGGTGGGCGGAGGCCGCGGCCGTTCTCGAGGCGAACCCGAGCCTGGTCGACGATGACGTCGCGGTGGCGGCCGTCGCCGGAGACGCCGACACACTGAGGCATCACCTCGCCGCCGACCCTGGAACGGCGACGCGAGAAGCCGGACCGTTCCGCTGGCCACCACTCCTCTACCTCGTGTATGCCCGTGTCCCGCAACACGATCCGGTCGCCGCGGCCCGGCTCCTCCTCGACGCCGGCGCCGACCCGTCGACCGGCTACCTGTGGGGCGGCCTCCCCTCTCCCTTCACCGCGCTGACGGGGTGCTTCGGCGAGGGCGAGCAGGGGCCGGGGCGCCAGCCTCGTCACCCCGAGGGCGAGACGCTCGCTCGACTGCTGCTCGACCGCGGGGCCGACGCCAACGACGGCCAGACGCTCTACAACCGGATGTTCGGCCGCGACGACAGTCACCTCGTGCTGCTCTTCGAGTACGGGCTCGGTCAGGGGGACGGCGGCGTCTGGCGCCGGCGGCTCGGAGAGGCGACCGAGTCGCCGGCCGAGATGATGGCGCGGCAGCTCGACTGGGCCCAGCAGCACGGCTTCGACCGGCGCCTCGCCCTGCTGGCCGAGCACGGGTTCCGTCCGGAGCCGACTCCTAACCCCACCTCAGCCAGCGTCCACCGGGCCGGCTCGCCCGAGGCGGTCGCGGCGGCGGTGGCCGCGGGAGCCGACGTCGACGCATACGAGGACGGTCGTACCGCCCTGCACCACCACGCGTGGATCGGCGACGCCGAGATGGTCCGTGCTCTGCTGGCCGTCGGCGCCGACCCGAACCTCGTCGACGCCGAGCACGGCACGACACCGCTGGGCTGGGCCGAGTACGGCCGTCAGCCGGAGACCGAGGCGATCCTCAGGTCCGTGACCGGCTCCACTCCGTGAGCGGGCGCTCCTGCGGCTCGCCGTCGATGACGTAGTCGGTGAACTCCGCGTAGAACGAGAGCAGATCCTTGACCGGTTCGGCCTCGTGACGCGGGTCTTCGTACGTCCACACGATGTCGGACACGTCGCCGTAAGACCAGTACGACGCCTGGCCCTTGTACGCACAGATCGTGTGCGAGTCGGACGGCGTGAGGAGGTCCATCCGGACGTCCTCCCGCGGGATGTACCACCGGGGCGGGAGCGACGTCTCGAGCAGCATGACCGCCCGACGGGTGTCGGCGACCACCTGCCCGTCGATCTCCACGACGACGTGCCGCTCGGAGGGCAGGCATCGGATCGAGTGGAACGGCTCGCGAGGGTGACCGCGGACCTCCTCGCCCTCCTCGAACCACCGGGTGAACGCCTCCCAGTCGAGCACGGCGTACCCCTCGAGGTCCGTGTCCTCGGGGACGAACGCGGCACCGGCCAGGGTGCCCGCAGACGTCTCGATGTCGTATGCGGTGCCGGCCATCGCGTGGACCTCGAAGCCCTGCCGCGGGCTGAGGACCGGCGGAAGGGTGCGCGGGTCGGGGGCGATCGGCTGGGGGTTCACGAGCGTCCCGGCGATGTCGGCGACCGGCACGGCATACGCCGAGACGATGCGCCGGGGCTCCCAGACCAGCCGGGCCGCGTACGAGTCGACCACCGTTGTGCCGTCCGACTCGGCACGCACCCGGAGGTCAACCGGCTGCTGGCGCAGCTCCCGACGCGCCTTGGCGAGCACGGACATCATCTGCAGGGCCATGCCGCCCAGGGTACGAGGTAGGGCATATTCGGACTCGTGACCGATCCCGTCGACTGGCTGCTCACCCGGGCCGAGCGGGACAACCCGGACACCCGCCTGGACGACCGACACGATGGGGAACGCGCCTGGTCAGACGGCAACCGGGTCACTCCGCTGGTCCACGGCGCGACCTACTTCGCCGAGCTGTACGAGGCGCTCGAGGCGACCCGCGACGGCGACCTCGTCCTCTTCACCGACTGGCAGGGCGACGCTGACGAGCGGCTCACCGGCGAACCGGGCTCCGAGGTGGTCGAGGTCCTGGGATCGGCCGACGAGCGGGGCGTCGACGTCCGCGGGCTGGTGTGGCGCTCACACCTCGACCAGACCGGGTTCTTCGCCAAAGAGAACCGGCACCTGGGCGAGCAGCTCCAGCGCCGGGGCGCCGAGGTGCTGCTCGACATGCGGGTGCGCGCCGGTGGTTCGCATCATCAGAAGTTCGTCGTGATCCGGCACCGGGACGACCCGACGCGGGATGTCGCCTTCGTCGGCGGCATCGACCTCGCGCACAACCGTCGGGACGACGCCGACCACGGTGGCGACCCCCAGCCGCAGCCGCTCACCGACGAGTACGGCCCGTACCCGCCGTGGCACGACGTGCAGGCCAAGATCCAGGGTCCCGCGGTCTACGACGTCGAGACCGTCTTCCGCGAGCGCTGGGAAGATCCCACGCCGCTCAGTCGCAGCCCGCTGCGCGTCCTGTCTGACAAGGTGCGCCGACTCGATATCAGTCCCGATCCCCTTCCGCCGCAGCAGCCGCCGCCTCCGGAGGCCGGCCCGCACACCGTCCAGCTGCTCCGGACCTACCCGAACCTGCGCCACGGTCGCGACTTCCCATTCGCCCGGGGCGGCGAGCGCAGCGTCGCGCGGGGGTACAGCAAGGCGATCGGCCGGGCCAGTGAGCTGGTCTACGTCGAGGACCAGTACTTCTGGGGGCACGACGTCGCCGACCCGTTCATCGCCGCGCTACGCGACCGCCCCGAGCTCCGTCTTGTCGTGGTCATCCCGCTGATCCCCGACGTGGACGGGCTCGCGCGCGTGCCCGAGCTGCTCGGCCGGAACCGTGCGTTCCGGTCGGTCCTCGCCGCGGCGCCGGGGCGGGTCGCCGCGTACGGCATCGAGAACCACGCCGGCACGCCGGTCTACGTGCACGCCAAGGTCTGCGTCATCGACGACGTCTGGGCCAGCGTGGGTTCGGACAACTTCAACCGGCGCTCGTGGACGCACGACTCCGAGCTGTCCTGCGTGGTCCTCGACCCGGGGTATGCGCGCTCGCTGCGGCTCACTCTCGCGGCCGAGCACCTCGACCGCAGTGCGGCGGAGGTGGAGGACTGCGTGGAGCCCGAGGCGTTCTTCAGGGCGTATGCCGCGAGCGCCGACCGACTCGACGCCTGGCACGCCGGCGGTCGGGTGGGGGAGCGGCCGCCGGGCCGGCTCCGACGGCTGCCGATGCCGACGCTCAGCCGGTTCCAGGCCTGGTGGGCCCGCCTCCCGCTCGAGACGGTGCACGACCCCGACGGCCGGCCGGGCCCCATTCGGGGCGGCCAAGACTATTAAGTCACCCCACGAAGTTCTCCCCACAACGCTCTTCGCTGCGCTCCGAGCGTTGGGTGGGCCCGCGCTTCGCTCCGATACTTCGCGGGGACCCCGATCAAGAGAAGGCGTTCTCGCCGGTCAGCGCGCGACCGACGACCAGCGTGTGCACTTCCGTGGTGCCCTCGTAGGTGAGCACGCTCTCGAGGTTCGCGGCGTGCCGAATAGGGCTGTACTCCAACGAGATCCCGTTCGCGCCGAGGATGGTGCGGCACTCCCGGGCGATCTCCAGCGACTTCCGAACGTTGTTGAGCTTGCCCACGCTGACCTGCTCCGGAGTGACCGTGCCCGCCTCCTTGAGCCGGCCGAGGTGCAGCGCGAGGAGCATCCCGTTGCCCAGCTCGACGGTCATGTCAGCCAGCTTCTGCTGGGTGAGCTGGTATGCGGCGAGCGGCTTGTCGAAGACCTCGCGGGTTCGCGCGTAGTCGAGGGCGGTCTCGAGACTGTCGCGCGCGGCGCCGAGCGAGCCGAAGATGATGCCGAACCGGGCCTCGTTGAGGCAGCCCAGCGGACCGCCGAGACCGGCGGCGCCGGGCAGCACCGCGTCCGCGGGGAGCCGGACGTCCTCGAGGACCAGCTCACTCGAGACACTGGCTCGGAGCGACAGCTTCTGGTGGATCTCGTTGGCGGAGAACCCCTTCACGTCGGTGGGAACCACGAAGCCGCGGATCCGGTCGTCGGTGCGCGCCCACACGATGGCGACATCGGCCACCGACCCGTTGGTGATCCAGAGCTTCGTGCCGTTGAGCACCCAGTCGCCGCCGCTGTCGCGCTTGGCGACCGTGCGCATACTTGCGGGGTTCGAGCCGGCGTCGGGTTCGGTGAGTCCGAAGCACCCCAGCTTCTCGCCCCGCGCCATCCCGGGCAGCCACTCCTGCTTCTGCTCCTCGCTGCCGTAGGCGTGGATCGCGTACATGGCCAGCGAGCCTTGGACCGACACGAGCGAGCGGAGCCCGGAGTCCACCGCCTCCATCTCCTGGCAGGCCAGGCCGTAGGCGACGGCACCGGTTCCGGCGCAGCCGTACCCCTCGAGGTGCATGCCCAGCAGTCCGAGTGCACCGAGCTGCGTCGCGACGTCGCGGGCGGGGACGCGGCCCTCGTCGAACCACGTAGCGATGTGTGGCCGGAGCTCCTTGACGCCGAAGTCGCGGACGGTGTCGCGGATCGCCCGCTCCTCCTCGGTGAGGAGCCCGTCGACGGCGTACAACTCGTAGGGATGCATCACGCCTCCCTCTGGTCGAGCGGGGTGACAGCGGGCCGCTTCGCGGTGAGGAGGTCGCCGGACGACTCGCCGCGGAGCCGTCGTTGGACCCACGGCGCGAGGTACTCGCGGGCCCATTTCGCATTGCCTGCCAACGCTTCTCGACGAGGCACAGGTGCCGACGGCGGCAGCGGTGTCCGCCAGTCGGACTCGTCAGTCTCGTGGCCCAGGCTCCACAGGGCAGCGAGGGCGACCCGGCGGTGACCCTCACCGGTCAGGTGGATCCGGTCGTCCGCCCACAACCGCCAGTCGCGCAGCGCGGTGAAGCTCCACATGTCGATGACCCGGGCGTCATGCCGCTGGGCGATGCCCCAGACCAGGGCGGCGAACCGGGCCGCCCGGCCGCGGGCTGCCCGGACCACCGGCGCCTCGACCGGGTCGACCGGCGTGGACATGAGCACGTCGGCCCCGGTCTCCCGGATCCGCGCGACGGCGGCCTCGAGGCGGGCGGCCATCCCCTCGACGTCGACGCTGGGGCGCAGGATGTCGTTGCCGCCGCCGACGATGCTCACGAGATCCGGTTCCAGGGCCAGGGCCGCGTCGAGCTGCGGTCCGACGATGTCGGCCAGCAGCCGACCACGGACGGCGAGGTTCGCGTACCCGAACGAGGAGCCGGCGTCCGACGCATACCGAGCGAGGTCGACGGCGAGCCGGTCGGCCCAGCCGACGTACTGGCCGGGCATCTCCGGGTCGGGGTCGGACATGCCCTCGGTGAACGAGTCGCCGATGGCGACGTATCGGGTCCAGATCGTCATGTGAGGCTCCAGTCGACCGGGCGGCCACCCGCCGCCACGAGCAGGTCGTTGGCTCGGCTGAACGGCCGGGACCCGAAGAACCCGGAGTGGGCCGAGAGCGGTGAGGGGTGCGCCGACTCGACGCGGGGCACCGGGCCGAGCAGCGGGGCGAGCGACTGGGCCTGCCGGCCCCAGAGGATCGCCACGAGCGGTCCGCCGCGGGCGGCGAGCGCCTCGATGGCGGCGGAGGTGACGGTCTCCCAGCCCTTGCCCTGGTGGCTCCCCGACTTGCCGGGGCTCACGGTGAGGACGCGGTTCAGCAGGAGGACGCCCTGCTCGGTCCATGGCGTGAGGTCGCCGGTCTCAGGTGGTTGCTCGCCGAGGTCGTTACGCAGCTCGGTGTAGATGTTGACCAGGCTGCGGGGGAGCGGCGTGACGTCGGGCGCCACGGAGAAGCAGAGACCGACCGGGTGGCCCGGGGTGGGGTACGGGTCCTGGCCCACGATGAGGACCCGGACGTCGTCGAGGGGCTGTTGGAAGGCCCGCAGGATGTTGTCGCCGCTGGGCAGGTAGCCCCGGCCGGCCGCGACCTCGGCGCGGAGGAAGACGCCGAGCTCGGTGATGACCGGTGCCACCGACGTGAGCGCGGGGACCCACGAGTCGTCCACGAGCTCGTCCAGGGGTCGGGCCGCCACGGGGCCACGGTATCCGTCGTCATCGGGAGCTTTGCGGGGCCGCCGCCGACGTGGCTCACGGATAGGCGACCGACAGGATCTCCGACAGTCGGAACACGCGTTCGTCGTTGCGGAGATGGCACCATCCCTCGAGCAGGTGGCCGGAGAGCTCGAGATCGGACACGACGCGGTCGGTCACCGACGAGCTGGCCGAGCGATAGCGGATCCGGACGGCTTTCCCCGCGAGGACGGCTTCGGCGAGGGTCATGACCTCGGGGTCGGACAAGGACCGGTTGGCGTGTCGAATCGCCGCCACCAGCCGAGGGTCGGCGATCGACGTGCCGCGCGCGTGAGCGATGCCGACCAGTCGCGCGGCCGCGGACGCGGGGTCCTCGGGCGCGGGAGCGGAGGCTGTGGCACGGGCGCCGTCTCGGACGAGCGACGACCGACGCCGGGCGGCGAGGTCGATGACGGTCGCTCGGTCCGCGAGGTCAGCCGTGGTCGGTGTGGAAGGCTCCGCCGCCGGTTCGGGTGTCTCCGGCATCGGGAGGTACCCGGCGGCCCGCATCGCGGCGAGCGTCTCCGCCTCGCCGGCCGCGGAGACGGCGACCGTCGGCGCGACCAGCCGCAGCCCCAGCTTCCGCAGCTTGCGGTCGACCGACACCTCGGCCAGCAGGGCCGGGTCCTCGCAGCGGATCACGGACGTCGCCGGCGCCACCCGAAGTACGCCGTGCCGACGACCCACGTCGGCGAGCAGGTAGGTCCGCGGTTGCGGCAGTCCGGCTGTCGCGACGTCGGTGAGTCGCTCGGTGAGTCGGGCGGCGGTGGTGCCCGCGTCCAGGGCGCGGCGCACCGAAGCCGTCGAGAACCGCCAGGTGACCGCCCCGCCTCGGCTCTCCCGGTCGGCGCACGAGTCCAGCAGCGCGCTGAGCTCGCCGGCCGGCGGCCCGACCACGACGGCGGTGAGGTCGGACCCGAAGGTCGCCCTGCTGGCGGCGGCCGGCAGCATCGCGTCGGCCATCGCCACGAGTGCGGGACGATCTCCGCCCAGCAGGGCGGCCAGGAGCGGGGTGCCCACGCCGTGGGCCACCAGCCCGAGCAGCCTCGCCTCGTCGGCGATCGTCCCGAGGTCGGGGCGGTCGTCGGACATGACCATCGGCGGCTCGGGCGGGGCGGACGGTCGGTACCGACCGCGGAACCGGTAGTCCCACTCGTCGGCCTCCTCGACGATCTCCCGGTGCGCGGTGTGGGTGAGCGGACGCGTCCAGGCCAGGAGAGCCGCCAGGCTCTCATCGGTGACCCCACCGTCCCGGCGGGCCCACTCCTCCAGCGTCGCCCTCCGGCCGTCTCGACACAGCGGGCAGCTCCGCGAACGGTCACCCACCGCGAGCGACGTGCCGCCGGCATCGTGAGTCTGGGTCGGCGACCAGAGCGCCGTCAGCCAGTGCTCGAGCAGTAACGCCACGCGCGGGCCTGCGTCCAGATCCCGCCAGGCACCGGCCACGTCGCCCCAGCGCAGTACCGAGCCATCCGGTTCGAGCAGCTCAGCGCCGCACGCCAGCTCGAGGACCAGCCGCACGACGATCGCGTCGACCTTGGCCGCCTTGGCCACACGGGCGATCTCCCGGGCGCCGATGCCGCCGTTCTGGAGCCGCTTCACCGGGTGGGCGCGAACCCCGTCCAGGACGGTGAGGCTCGACTCGTTGAACAGCTCCAGCGCGGCGCGGCTCTCGCGCTGCACCATGTCGGCGCTGACCTTCCCGGTCGGGAGCGGCGGTGCGATCGGGTCGAACGGCAGGAGGGTCCCTCGAACCGCCATCCGCACCTCGGCCGGAACCTCGGCGTCCAGCGGTGAGTACGCATACAGCCCGAACACCAGTCCCGCGTCGCTGGCGGCCCGGTAGGCGTTCGCGTGCTGGGCGAACCACCGCTGGTCGGCGTAGCCGGCGGTGACGTCCAGGGGCTCACCGAGCATCTTCCGGTGCTCGGGGGCGAGCAGGTCGAGCTGCC
>DASTNV010000296.1:0-10625 GCA_035762725.1 Lapillicoccus sp.
CACTCGGGCACCACGACCTCGAGGAGTGCTGCGCCGCCTGGTGGGGCCGCCCCGGGCTCGACGCCCTACAGCCGCTCCTCGGGTGGTCAGACGCGCTGTCGGTCTACCTCTGGTACGGCCGGGTCTGGATCTTGATCCTCGCGGCCGCCACTTTCTGCGCCTTCGCGGTCCACGCCGTGCTGCGACCTGTGAACCGGACGCAGACCTGGGCCTGGCGGGCCGTTCTCGCCGGCCTCACCCTCCAGACGGTCGGTCTCGCCGGGGCTTTCCTCACGCCGTGGCTCGACCAGTTCTACACTTTCGTCGCCATACCGGGCGGTGCCCTGAAGCTTCTCGGCGGCACCGTGCTCGGGATCTCGGCCCTTCGTCGCGGGCCGCTCCCCCGGTTCACTGCGGTGATCCTGGCCGGCGGCATCCTGATCGACCTGGTGCTCAGCATGTTCATCTACGCCGGCGGCGCGATCGTCCCAATGCTGTTCGCCTGGGCCGTGGCCGGCCGGGCAGCCGCGCGGGTCGTCACGGCCGACGCATCGGAAGTCGGCGCGCCGTCTGTCGCAGCGACCTAGCGGAGCGACTCCTGGAGGCGGGCCGCCGTCGTCGTGGCGGCGGCCCGGAGCGCAGCCACGTCCGGCCCGGCGCCGAGCACCTCGCGGCTCGAGCTGGGCAACACCTGCGGAAGCGCGCCCGCGAACGTCCGGCGCAGCGCTTCGACGGTGCCGCCCTGGGCCCCGAACCCCGGTGCCAGCACCGGCGTGTCCGCGGCGACCAGGTCGATCTCGAGGTCATGCACCGCGTCGCCGACGGTGGCCCCGATCACCAGCCCGACGCTGCCCAGCTCGCCCCGCCCCACGGCGGCCGCATTGTCCGCCGCCGCCCCGTCGACGACCGACGCGGCCACCGAGCGGCCGTCGCGCGTCGCGTGTTGCACCTGGTAACCCTCAGGATTCGAGGTCAGTGCCAGCACGAACACTCCTCGCCCGGTCTCCTCGGCGAGGTCGAGCGCTGGCCGGAGCGACGCATACCCGAGGAACGGGCTGACCGTCACGGCGTCCGCACGGAGCGAGGAGTCCTTGCCGAGGTACGCGTCCGCGTAGGCCTGCATCGTCGAGCCGATGTCGCCGCGTTTGACGTCGAGCAGGGTGAGCGTCCCGGCGTCACGCAGGTCGCCGAGGACCCGCTCCAGCACCCGGATCCCCCCGGACCCGAACACCTCGAAGAACGCCGACTGTGGCTTCACGACGGCCACCGACCCGGCGTATGCCTCCACGCAGGTCAGTGCGAACCGCTCCAGCCCGGCGAGCGAGTACTCCAGCCCCCACTGCTCCACCAGCCCGCGGTGTGGGTCCAGGCCGGCACAGAACGGTCCGTATATGTCCATGGCGGACCTCAGCCGCACGCCGAACGGTGTGGTCACCGGAGGACCTCCTGACGTCGGTGGGCGGCACCCACCACTTGGCTGAACGCGTCGAAACCCTTGTCCTGCAACAGGTTCTCCAACTCGTGAAGGACGCGGACCGGCGCCGTGGGGTCGTTGAATGTCGCCGTCCCCACCTGGATCGCACTGGCCCCCGCCGCGACCAGCTCGAGGGCGTCTCGCCCGGTCCGAACTCCGCCGACCCCGATGATCGGCACCGTCCGGAACCGTCCCTCGGCCATCGCCGCCCGTACCTGCCAAATCGCCCGCACGGCGACCGGGCGGATGCCCGGACCGCTGAGCCCGCCGGTCACCCCGCCGAGCTGCGGACGCATCCGGTCGGTGTCGATGACCATGCCCAGCAACGTGTTGATCATCGTCAGGCCGTCGGCACCGGCCTTCACGCAGGCCGACGCGATCGTGACGATGTCGGTGACGTCGGGGCTGAGCTTCGCGAACACCGGGACGTGCCGGGGCAGCTGCTCGCGGACCAGCGCGACCACCTTGGCCGAGGCCAGCGGGTCGATCGCGAAGACCAGACCGCGGTTCGCGACGTGCGGGCAGGAGATGTTGACCTCGACACCCACAACGCAGTCGAACGCCGCGCTCTGCCTCAGGATCGCGGCCACGTCGGCGAACTCACCGCTCGAGCCGCCGGCGATCGACACCAGCACCCGGGCGCCGACCGACTTCAGCCACGCGAGGTCGTTCTGGACGAACGCGTGAATTCCCGGTCCCTGCAACCCGATCGAGTTGAGCATCCCGCTCGGTGTCTCGGCCATCCGCGGTGTGCCCCGGCCGGCGCGCGGAGCCGCCATCACCGACTTGGTGACGAACGCGCCGAGGGTGGACACGTCGAAGAACCGGTGCAGCTCCTTGCCGTTCGCCGCGCAGCCCGACGCGGTCATCAGCGGGTTCGGCAGGTCGACGTCGGCCAGCGTCACACTCATGTCGACCATCAGTGCGCCGCCTCCGTCGGTGCGCCCACGGCGTCGGCCGGAACCAGCCCGAACCCGTTCTCGAAGGCGTCCCACCGGACTCGATCCCCGCGGAACACGGGCCCTTCTACGCAGGAGCGGACCATGCGCGTCTTGCCGTCGACACCGGTGACCGGCATGACGCAGGTCATGCACACGCCGACCCCGCAGGCCATCGACTCCTCGACGGCCACCTGCGCGACGGCGCCCTCGGCGGTCGCGACCTCGGTGATCGACCGCAGCATCCCCATCGGCCCGCAGCCGTAGACGACGCCCGCCCCGCTGAGCCGGATCACCTGCGGCAGCACGTCGCTGACCCACCCACGGGTCCCGGCGGAGCCGTCGTCAGTGGTGACGGTCAGCCCGTCCGCGGCGCGGCGCGCTTCGACCACCCCGAACAGCCGGTCCTCGCTGGCCGCGCCGAGCACCATCTCGACGTGGCAGCCCTTGGCGGCGAGCTGCTCGGCCAGCCAGAACAGCGGCGCGCTCCCGTACCCACCACCGACCAAGACGCACGGCACCGGCTCGTTGGGCAGTGGAAACGGCTTGCCCAGCGGGCCGACGATGTCGACCTCGTCGTGCAGCGCCAGCCCGACGAGCCACGTCGTACCCGGCCCGTGAGCGGCCACGACGATGTCGACGGTGCCGCCGTAGATGCCCGACGGGCTCACCTTGTGGATCGAGAAGCACCGCCGCAGCAGGTTGGCCGAGGTGTCACCGCCGACGGCGAGCGCCACGAACTGCCCGGGCCGCGCAAGCTCCGCGATGCCGGGAGCGACGAAGGTGAGGTGTTGGTATGCGCCGGCCCGCCGAGTCGCGATCAGCTCACCGGTGACCTGGACGACCCCCGTCAACGACCGGCTCCAGTCCCGAACAGGTCCAGGTCGCGGGCGTGGTCCTGCAGGGACTTCACCCGGATCTCGCCGCTGCGCCGCGCCTCGATGCCCTGCACGGCTGCGGCCAGCTCCTGCACCGTCGTGATGATCGGCTTGTCCGCCCCGGTCGTCGCCGCCCGGATCTCATAGCCATCGGCCCGCGCCGACTTGCCTGTGGGCGTGTTGACCACCATGGCCACCTCGCCGTCGTTGATGAGGTCGACAATGGTCGGCTCGCCCGGCGTGGGGGTCTCACGCTCACGGATCTTGCGGACCACCCGCGACTCGACTCCGTTGCGACGCAACACTTCCGCGGTGCCGCTGGTGGCGATGATGGTGAACCCGAGGTCGGCGAGCCGCTTGACTGGGAAGATCATCGCCCGCTTGTCGCGGTTGGCGATCGACACGAAGACCGACCCGCTGTCCGGAAGCCCACCGCTGGACATCTGGCTCTTGGCGAACGCCATGCCGAAGTCGCGGTCGATCCCCATGACCTCACCGGTGGACCGCATCTCGGGACCGAGCAGGGAGTCGACGACCTTGCCCTCATGGGTCCGGAACCGCTTGAACGGAAGGATCGCCTCCTTGACCGACATCGGCGCGTGCGCAGGCAGCCGGCCTCCGTCGCCCTCCGGCGGCAGCAGGCCCTCCTCGCGAAGCTCCTTGATCGTGGCGCCGAGCATCACCCGGGCCGCCGCCTTGGAGATCTGGACACCGGTGGCCTTGGCCACGAACGGAACCGTTCGCGACGCTCGAGGGTTGGCCTCGAGGACGTAGAGGACGTCCTGGGCCAACGCATACTGCACGTTCATCAGCCCGCGGACGCCGATCCCCTCGGCCAGCTTGCGCGTCGACTCGCGGACCCGCTCCAGCTCGGTGCGGCCGAGGGTGACCGGCGGGAGGGTGCAGGAGCTGTCGCCGGAGTGGATCCCGGCCTCCTCGATGTGCTCCATGATCCCGCCGAGGTACATCTCGTCGCCGTCGTAGAGCGCGTCGACGTCGATCTCGATGGCGTCGTCGAGGAACCGGTCGACGAGGACGGGGTGCTCGGGACTGGCCACGGTCGCCCGGGTGACGTAGGTCGCCAGGGTCTCGTCGTCGTAGACGATCTCCATGCCGCGACCACCGAGCACGTACGACGGGCGGACGAGGACCGGGTAGCCGATCTCCTTGGCGACCTCGACGGCCTCCTCCGCGCTGTAGGCGGTGCCGTGGCGGGGCGCGGGAAGGTCGGCCTCGGCCAAGACCCGGCCGAACGCGCCGCGGTCCTCGGCGAGGTTGATCGCCTCGGGGCTCGTTCCGACGATCGGCACGCCCTCGTCCTTGAGCGCCTGGGCCAGGCCGAGCGGCGTCTGGCCGCCCAGCTGGACGATGACGCCGGCCAGCGGACCGGCCTCACGCTCCACGTGGACGACCTCGAGGACGTCCTCGAGAGTCAGGGGCTCGAAGTAGAGGCGACTGCTGGTGTCGTAGTCGGTGGACACCGTCTCGGGGTTGCAGTTGATCATGACCGTGTCGAAACCCCTGTCCCGCAACGCAAACGACGCGTGGACGCAGGAGTAGTCGAACTCGACGCCCTGGCCGATCCGGTTGGGGCCGGAGCCGAGGATGATCACCGCGGGGTTGTCCCGGGGCGCGACCTCGTTCTCCTCGTCATAGGTCGAGTAGTGGTACGGCGTCAGCGCCGCGAACTCGGCCGCACAGGTGTCGACGGTCTTGTAGACCGGGCGCACCCCGAGGGCGTGCCGCACCCCACGGACGACCGCCTCGGGCATACCAGCCAGCGAGGCGATCTGGGCGTCCGAGAAGCCGTGCCGCTTGGCCAGCCGCAGCAGCCCGGGCGACAGCTGCTCCGCCGCCGCCACCCGAGCCGCGACCTCGTTGACCAGCGCGATCTGGTCGAGGAACCACGGGTCGATGCCGGTGGTCGCGTGCACATCCTCGACGCTGGCGCCCCCGCGGAGGGCCTGCTGGACGGCGACGATCCGCCCGTCGGTCGGTACCGCGGCCTGCTGGAGCAGCTCGGCCAGCCGAGCCGGATCGTCCGGTGTCGGGCCGTTCCAGTGGAACGTCGAGCCGCTGCGCTCCATCGACCGCAGCGCCTTCTGCAGGGCTTCGGTGAAGTTGCGGCCGATGGCCATCGCCTCGCCGACCGACTTCATCGTCGTCGTCAGCGTGGGGTCGGCCGCCGGGAACTTCTCGAAGGCGAACCGCGGGACCTTGACGACGACGTAGTCGAGGGTCGGCTCGAATGATGCCGGCGTCTCGCGGGTTATGTCGTTCGGCACCTCGTCGAGCGTGTAGCCGATCGCCATCTTCGCGGCGATCTTGGCGATCGGGAATCCCGTTGCCTTGGAAGCCAATGCGCTCGAGCGGGAGACGCGCGGGTTCATCTCGATGACGATGACGCGGCCGTCCTCGGGGTTGACCGCGAACTGGATGTTGCAGCCGCCGGTGTCGACGCCCACCTCGCGGATCACGGCGATCCCGATGTCGCGCAACCGCTGGTACTCCCGGTCGGTCAGGGTCAGGGCCGGCGCCACGGTGATCGAGTCGCCCGTGTGGACGCCCATCGGGTCGAGGTTCTCGATCGAGCAGACCACCACGACGTTGTCGGCGTGGTCGCGCATGACCTCGAGCTCGTACTCCTTCCAGCCGAGGATCGACTCCTCGAGGAGCACCTCGGTGATCGGGCTGTCCTTGAGCCCCTGACCGGCCATCCGGCGCAGCTCGGTCTCGTCGTGGGCGAACCCAGAGCCCAAGCCACCCATGGTGAACGACGGGCGGACGACCAGCGGGTAGCCGAGCGCGTCGGCGGCCGTCAGCACCTCGTCCATCGAGTGGGCGATGAACGACCGCGCCGACTCCGCGCCGCATCGCGCGACCACGCCCTTGAACTTCTCCCGGTCCTCGCCGAGCTGGATCGCCTCGACGTTCGCGCCGATCAGCGGGCAGTCGTACTTCTCGAGAACCCCGTTCTCGTGCAACGCGATCGCCGTGTTGAGCGCGGTCTGGCCGCCCAGGGTCGCGAGCACCGCATCGGGCCGTTCCTTGGCGATGATCGCCTCGACGACCTCAGGAGTGATCGGCTCGACGTAGGTCGCGTCGGCGAACTCCGGGTCGGTCATGATCGTCGCCGGGTTGCTGTTGACGAGGATCACCCGGATCCCCTCCTCGCGCAGCACCCGGCAGGCCTGGGTCCCCGAGTAGTCGAACTCGCAGGCCTGCCCGATGACGATCGGGCCGGACCCGATGACCAGCACGCTGCCGATGTCGTCTCTCTTCGGCATCAGCTGCGCTCCCCCTTCTGTTGCTCCATCAGCTCCACGAACCGGTCGAACAGGTATGCGGCATCGTGCGGTCCGGCCGCCGCCTCCGGGTGGTACTGCACCGAGTACGCCGGGACGTCGAGGCACTCGATGCCCTCGACCACCTCGTCGTTCAGGCAGACGTGCGAGACGCGCACCCGCCCGTAGGGCGTGTCGGAGTCACGGTCCACCGGGGCGTCGACGGCGAACCCGTGGTTGTGCGCCGTGACCTCGACCTTGCCGGTCCGGCGGTCCATCACCGGCTGGTTGATGCCGCGATGGCCGTACTTCAGCTTGTAGGTGCCGAACCCGAGCGCCCGCCCGAGCAGCTGGTTGCCGAAACAGATGCCGAAGAACGGGATCCGCGCGTCGAGCACCTGACGCAGCAGGGTGACCTCCGACTCGGCCGAGGCCGGGTCACCCGGGCCGTTGGAGAAGAACACGCCGTCCGGCGCGAGCGCCGCGACCTCGTCGAAGGTCGTCCACTGCGGCAGGACATGCACCTCGATGCCGTGCTCGGCCATCAGCTGCGGGGTCATCGCCTTGATCCCGAGGTCGACGGCCGCGACGGTGAACCGCTTCTCTCCCACGGCTTCCACGACGTAGGGCTCGGTGGTCGACACCTCACCGGCGAGGGCGGCGCCGGTCATCGAGGGGGCCGTCCGCACGCGGTCGGCCAGGACGGTGGCGGAGGCACCGGCATACTCCTCGCCGCTGAAGATCCCCACCCGCATCGCACCGCGCTCGCGCAGGTGCCGCGTCAGGGCGCGGGTGTCGATGCCGCTGATCCCGACGACCCCCTGGTCGCGGAGCTCGTCCTCCAGCGGCTTGGTCGAGCGCCAGTTGGAGGGGCGCAGCGCCGGGTCGCGGACGACGTAGCCGGACACCCAGATCCGCGACGACTCGGGGTCCTCGGTGTTGACGCCGGTGTTGCCGACGTGCGGTGCGGTCATGACGACGACCTGGCGGTGATAGCTCGGGTCGGTGAGGGTCTCCTGGTACCCCGTCATGCCCGTGGAGAACACCGCCTCACCGACGGTCTCGCCCACCGCGCCGTAGGCGTCGCCGGCGAACGTCCGGCCGTCCTCGAGGACGAGGAGGGCCGGTGGGCGGTCGAGCAGCAGCTGGGTCACAGAGAGCCTCCGACGAGCTCGGGAACGAGAGCGCGACCGTCGCGGGCGCTGCAGGCGCCGCGGATGAAGGTCGCGACGACCCGGCCGGTCAGGGTGCGGCCATGCCAGGGGTTGTTGCGGGACAGCGAGTGCGAGAGGTCGCGGTCAACCGTCCACGTGGCCGACGGGTCGACCAGCGTGAGGTTGGCCGGCGACCCGGCGGCGAGTGGCTGGCCGTGACTCTCCAGGCGGGCGATCCGAGCCGGGTTCTCCGACATCACCCGCGCGACGCCGGCCCAGTCGAGCAGACCGCCCCGCACCATGACCTCGCTGACCACGCCCAGGGCGGTCTCCAGCCCGAGCATCCCCGGGGACGCGTCCACGAAGGCGTGCTCCTTGTCGTGCCGAGCGTGCGGGGCGTGGTCGGTGGCGACAGCTTCGATGGTCCCGTCAGCCAGCGCCTCGCGCAGCGCCCGAACGTCCTCCTCGGGCCGCAGCGGCGGGTTCACCTTCCAGATCGGGTCGTACGACGCCAGCAGGTCGTGGGTCAGCAGCAGGTGGTGGGGCGTGACCTCCGCGGTGACGTCGATGCCCTGCGCCTTGGCCCAGCGGAGCACCTCCACGGAGCCCGCGGTCGACACGTGGGCGATGTGGACCCGGCTGCCGGTGTGGCGCGCGAGCATGACGTCGCGAGCGACGATCGACTCCTCGGCGATGCCCGGCCAGCCGGGCAGACCGAGCCGGCCGGACAGCTCGCTCTCGTGAGCGCAGGCGTCGGCCCCGGCCAGCCGCGGGTCCTGGGCGTGCTGGCTGATGACGCCGCCGAACGCCTTGACGTACTCCAGCGCCCGGCGCATCACCCGGGCGTCCGAGACGCAGTGGCCGTCGTCGGAGAACACCCGAACCTGGGCACGGGACCGGGCCATCAGACCGAGCTCGGCGAGCTCCTCCCCCGCGAGTCCCTTGGTCACCGCCCCGACGGGCTGGACGTCCACCAGGTGGGTCGCGCGGCCGAGGTCGTAGAGGTGGTTCGCCGCCTCCGCGGTGTCGGTGACTGGGTTGGTGTTGGCCATGGCGAGGATCGCCGTGAACCCGCCGGCCGCTGCCGCCTCCGCCCCCGTCGCCACGGTCTCGGCGTCCTCGCGGCCGGGTTCGCGCAGGTGGACGTGCAGGTCGACCAGCCCGGGCAGCGCCACGAGACCGTCAGCGTCGACGACCCCCGTGTCGGCGTCCGGTGTGAGCGACCCCACCGTGACGATCCGGTCGCCGTCCACGAGGAGGTCGGCCGGCTCGCGGTCGAGCAGCCGGGCGCCCCTGATCAGCGTCTTCACGCGGCGGCCTCCCCGCTCAGCAGGTGGTAGAGCACGGCCATGCGCACCGCGACTCCGGCTGAGACCTGTTCCAGGACAACGGCGTTCGAGGAGTCAGCCACGTCGGCAGCGATCTCCAGGCCGCGGTTCATCGGCCCCGGATGGAGGACGACGACGTCGGGGTTGGCCGCCGTCAACGAGCGCATCCGGTCGCGGGTGAGGCCGTAGGTCACGGTGTACTCGCGGGGCGTCGGGAAGTACCCGCCGCTCATCCGCTCGCGCTGGACGCGCAGCATCATCACCGCGTCGACCGGGCCGTGGGTACCGCCACCCTCGAGCACCTCGTCGAGGTCCCACGACGTGGCGAACCCATCGGTCTTCGACCAGTCGCCGATGCCGCTCGGCATCAGAGTGGGTGGTGCTACGACGGTGACGTGGGCGCCCAGCCGCCCCAGGGTGATGACGTTCGACCGGAACACCCGCGAGTGGGTCAGGTCGCCGACGATGGCGACGTGCCGGCCGTCGAGGTCGCCGATCCGCTGACGGAGAGCGTATGCGTCGAGGAGGGCCTGGGTCGGGTGCTCGTGGGTGCCGTCCCCGGCGTTGATGACACTGGCGTCGACCCACTGGGCCACCTGCTGACAGGCCCCGGACGCGTGGTGCCGGATGACCAGGGCGTCGACGGCCATCGCGTCGATGGTGCGAACCGTGTCCCGGAGCGACTCCCCTTTGCTCGTCGACGAGCCCTTGCCGGTGATGTTGATGGTGTCGGCCGACATCCACTTCCCGGCGATCTCGAACGAGCTCCGCGTCCGGGTGGAGTCCTCGAAGAAGAGGTTGATGATCGTGCGGCCGCGCAGGGTCGGGATCTTCTTGACGTCGCGCTTCTGCACGTCGTGCATCTGCTCGGCCGTAGCGAGAATCGTCTCGACGTCATCGCGGGTCAGGTCCGCGGAGGACAGCAGGTGCCGGTTCACCGGTCCGAACCTCCGATGGTTTGTTCGATTGTCACGGAGTCCTCGCCGTCGAGCTCCGTGAGGTGCACGCGGACCCGCTCCGAGGAGGAGGTCGGCAGGTTCTTCCCCACGTGGTCAGCCCGGATCGGCAGCTCCCGGTGCCCGCGGTCGACGAGGACGGCGAGCCGGACAGTGCGCGGCCGGCCGAGCTCGGCCAGCGCCTCGAGCGCGGCCCGGATGGTCCGGCCGTGGAAGAGCACGTCGTCGACGAGGACGACGATCCGGTCGTCGATGCCGCCGGTTGGGATGTCGGTTCGGGCCAGCGCGCGTACCGGCTGGTGGCGCAGGTCGTCGCGGTGCATCGTCACGTCGAGGCTGCCGACGGGCACCTCGACGCCTTCCACTTCGGCCATGACGCCGACCAGGCGTCGAGCCAAGGGGACGCCGCGCGAGGGGATCCCCAGGAGGACGAGGTCGTCGGCGCCCTTGTTGCGCTCGAGGATCTCGTGGGCGATGCGGCGCAACGCCCGGGAGATGTCGCCGGAGGTGAGCACCTCACGGCCGTGCATGTCAGTCCGAGCTGGCTGGGCAACAGCCACCGCCTGACCTCCTTCCCCGCCTCACAGGACGGTGGTTAAAGGATGTCGTCGGGTCGCCACTCTACCTGGGCCGC
>DASTNV010000297.1:0-4322 GCA_035762725.1 Lapillicoccus sp.
CGATCGGCGGGATCGTCGACTACACGGTCGGCCCGCCCGGGGTGAAGATCTTCTGTCTCGCCGAGCACGAAGACCCCAAGCAACGGCACTACCTGTCGCTGTACAAGATGGGCGACGGGCCGCTCTACCCGTTCTGGGTCCCGTACCACCTCGTCCACTTCGAGACCCCGTTCTCGATCGCCCGGGTGGCCCTCTTCGGCGACGACCTCGCGCCGTCACTGGGCGGTCCGGTCGTCGAGGTGTGCGCGGTGGCCAAACGGGACCTGAAGGCGGGCGAGGTCCTCGACGACTACGGCATGTACATGACCTACGGCGAGGCGACCAACGTCGACGAAATGAGCTCCGGCCGGTACCTGCCCGAAGGGCTGGTCGAGGGCTGCTGTCTGGTTCGCGACGTGGCACAGGACCAGGTGCTCACCTACGACGATGTCGAGCTGACTGCCGGGCGGCTCAGTGACCAGCTGCGGGCCGAGCAGTACCGACACTTCCGCGGAGAGACCTGGCTCGAGGAGCACCTGGCCGTGCGGGCAGCCGCGCCGGCCTGACGGCACGGGTCCGCGCACTGGGACCTGGCTCCCCGGGATGGAATCGAACCATCGTCGCTAGTCCTGATTCAAAGTCAGGCGGGCCCTGCCAGCAGACCAACCGGGGATCGTCGCGAAAAGGCTAGTCGACGGAGCAGCGGGCTCAGCGCCGCGTGCGGCGCGCGAATCACGGGCACCGGCGGGCGCACCGCATACCCCGTCCTCGCTTGCCGCCCCGCCTCCCGCGGCAACCGGCGCGGCAGAATGTGGGCATGACCCCGCGCGACTCCGACGGCGCCCGGCTGCGCATGACCGGACCGCAGCGTCGCGAGCAGCTGCTCGAGGTGGGCCGGAAGCTGTTCGCCGAGAAGGGGTTCGAGGGGACGAGCGTCGAGGAGATCGCCGCCAAGGCCGGAGTCTCGAAACCCGTTGTCTACGAACACTTTGGCGGTAAGGAGGGCCTCTACGCCGTCGTCGTCGACCGGGAGATCCGCACCCTGCTCGACGGGATCACCGGCGCCCTCCGCGCCGAGACGACCTCGCGCGGGCTCCTTGAGGCGGCCGCGCTAGCGCTGCTCGACTACGTCGAGGGCTCGACCGACGGGTTCCGCATCCTCGTCCGCGACTCCCCAGCCGGGCAGTCGACCGGGTCGTTCGCCAGCCTCATCAGCGACGTCGCCACGCAGGTCGAGCACCTGCTCGCCGCAGAGTTCAAGTCGCGCAAGCTCGACCCGAAGACGGCACCGATCTACGCGCAGATGCTCGTCGGGATGGTCGCGCTCACCGGACAGTGGTGGCTCGACTCGCGCAAGTTCAAGAAGGCCGACGTCGCCGCCCACCTGGTCAACCTCGCGTGGAACGGGCTGAGCGGACTCGAGGCCAAGCCCCGCTTGGGCGGGCGCCGCTAAGTCGGTCGGTGCCCGACGGCGAAGATCCGCCGGAAGCCGAGGACAACGCCGTGCGGCTCACGCGGGTATGCCTCGTCGAGGGCTCGCGTGTACTCGTCGAGGAACGCCGCCCGCTCGGCCTCTTCGGTGAGTACGTCGAGGGCCGGTCGCAGCCCCGTGCCGCGCACCCACTCCAGGACCGGGGACCGTTGCGCCCCCTCAGGATCGAGCACGTGCTGGTACGTCGTCTCCCACACGTCCGGCTCGAGACCCAGCTGCGCGAAGGCCGCGAGGTACTCCGCGGGGGTGGCGATGTTGTTGACCCTCCGCAGCACCGGCTCCAGGTCTTTGGCGCGCGGGTGCCGGGCCGCCACGTCACGCATCAGGGCGTGCGACGGGGCGTCGAAGTTGCCGGGTACCTGCAGAGCGAACCAGCCGTCCGGGGCGAGCGCGTCCACCCAGCGCGGCAGGAGGTCCAGGTGTCCCGGCACCCACTGGAGGGTGGCGTTGGAGACCAGGACGTCGATCGGCGCGCCGACCGACGTCGGGTCCCACTCCTCCACACCGGCTTGCACCCACTCGACCCGGCCGGCGGTGTCGTGACCGCGCGCCGCCTCGAGCATCTGCGGGGACTGGTCCACGCCGACGACCCTCGCGTCCGGCCAGCGCTCGGTCAGGCTCAAGGTCAGCGGGCCGTCGCCACAGCCGAGGTCGACGACCACGGCGGGCCGATCGGCCACGACGCGGTTGAGCAGGTCGGCGAAAGGCCGGCCGCGGTGCGAGCCGAAGAGGGCGTACTGCTGCGGGTCCCAGGCCATCACGTCTCCAGCGCCAGATTTATCTTGACGTCAAGATACTTGATGCGGGGATAGACTCGCAACGTGGCGGCTGACCCGGTTTCCGCGGGCGACGAGGTCGACCGGATCGTCGTCGCGTGGGAGCGCGAGCGCCCCGATCTGGATGTGGCGCCGCTCCGGATCCTGTCCCGCATCTCGCGGCTGGCTCGGCACCTCGACCTCGCCCGGAGCGCGGCGTTCGCCGAGCGCGGCCTCGAGCTGTGGGAGTTCGACGTCCTCTCGGCCCTGCGTCGCTCGGGCAAGCCGTACCAGCTCTCCCCCGGGCAGCTGGTCAACCAGACCCTGGTCACCTCGGGAACCATGACCAACCGTGTCGACCGGCTCGCCGCCCGCGGGTTCGTCGAGCGCAGCCCCGACCCGAACGACCGGCGCGGCGTCATCGTCGCGCTGACCGATGCGGGGCGCGAGATCGTCGACGCCGCCCTCGCCGACCTCCTCGACCGTGAGCGCGAGCTGCTCGCACGATTGCCGGAGCGCGACCGGACCGCCCTCGCCACCCTCCTGAGGGAGCTCCTCGAACCGTTCGACGGCTGAGCTAGCCCTCCTGGTCGAGCAGGGCCCGGCTCATCGACGAGCCGAGGTAGTCGGCGTAGGCCTTGGCCGACCAACCCCGTTGCAGCACCAGCAGATCCCACAGCTCGTAGCTGGTGTGGGTCCAGACGATGTCTCGCGCCCGCTCGGCTGACAGGCCCCGACGCAACGGACTCAGCGCCCGGACCGACGCGACCACCTGCGTCGCACCGACCAACCGCTCCTTCCCAGACGTCTCGACGAGCGCGGCGAGGTCGGGGTCCCCGGCCGCCGCGCCTTCCCGCACCCGCGCGAGCAGCGGACCCATCCGCTTCATCAACGTGGCGCCGATCCGCGCGTAGTGGTGAAGCAGGGCCGACGGATCTCGCTCCCGCTCCATCGCCTGGAACAGTGGCCGCTCGCCCATCGGGATGGGGTCGTCGTCGCCCGCGAGTGTGGTGTCGAAGACCGCCTTGAGCAGACCGGCCTTGCTGCCGAAGGTGTTGTAGATCGTCTGGACCGAGACCCCGGCGGCAGCCGCGAGCGCGCTGAGGGAGGTCCGCGCATACCCGCCTTCCTCGAGGAACAGACCGCGCGCCGCGGTGATCACGGCTGCCCGCGTGCGCGCGCTCTGCTCGGCGCGGAGCGCGCTGGTGTAGGTCGGGCGATCAGAATTCACTTGACTCCAGTTCAAATGTATTTAATCTGATTCTACCCACTCCTGACTCGTTGCGCGGATCGACCCACGAAAGGCCTCCCACGTCTCATGAGCACGTTCCTCTTCGCCAGCATCCCCGTGCTGGCGCACACCACCAACCCGCTGCCGTTCGCGCAGCGGCTGATCGACCGCGGCCACCAGGTGCTCTGGTATGCATCGGCCGCCTACCGCGAACCACTCGTCGCCGCGGGGGCGACGGTCTTTCCGTACCAGCGGGCCCACGACTTCGGCGGCGCGGTCCTCGAGGACGAGTTCCCGTGGCTGCGCACGACAGGGACGATCGCCACGCTCAGGAGAGGGTTCGCCGAGATCTTCGTCGGTGGGGCCGCGGACCGCGTAGCAGACCTGCAGGAGATCATCGCGTCGCACCCGGTCGACGCGGTGCTCACCGAAGGCCTGACTTTCGCGCCCGGTCTGGTGCACGAGCTCGGTGGCCCGATCTGGGCGACCTACGGCGACGGCCCGCTGCCGTCGTCCGGTCCGGAGACACCGCCGTTCGGGCCTGGGATGCTGCCGATGCGAGGGCCGCTCGGTATCGCCCGCAACTCGATCGTCGGCGCGGTCGGTCGGCGGCTGGTGTTCGGCCCGGCCGACCGTCGCTACCGCGAGATGCGCACAGAGCTGGGGCTGCCGCGGGCGAACCGCCCCGTCATGGAGGCGATGATGTCGCCGTTCCTGCACCTCCAGGGCTGCACGCCCGCCTTCGAGTACCCACAGCGTCGACTGCCGAAGCAGGTGCACTGGGTCGGCGCTCTGCGGCCGGACCCGCAGAACCGGTGGGAGCCGCCGGCCTGGTGGTCGAGGGTCACCGACACCGGGCGGCCGG
>DASTNV010000298.1:0-2839 GCA_035762725.1 Lapillicoccus sp.
ATGCGGTCTCGCGCCTTTCGGGGTCCTCTGACGACGAGGACGCGCGGTGGGGGCTGCACTTCGACCTGACCGTGCCGTTCGCGCGGTACGTCGTGGAGAACGCGGGGCGGCTGTCGTTCCCGTTCCGGCGGTACCAGATCCAAAAGGCGTGGCGAGGCGAGAGACCACAGGAAGGCAGGTACCGCGAGTTCACCCAGGCCGACATCGACGTCGTCGACGTGGACACGTTGGCGCCCCACTTCGAGGCGGAGATGCCGCTGGTGGTGGCTGACGTCTTCTCGCGGTTCCCGGTGGGGGACTTCGTGATCCACGTCAACAACCGCAAGATCCCCGAGGGGTTCTACCTCGCGATCGGACTCATTGACGTCGTCGGGACGCTACGGATCGTCGACAAGCTCGACAAGATCGGGCCGGAGAAGGTCGGGGCGATGCTTCGGGAGGCCGGGGCGTCAGACGAGCAGGCGTCGGCGTGCCTGGCGTTGGCGGGGATTCGGTCTGCCGATCTCGGGTTCGTTGCTGCGGTGCGGGCGTTGGGGGTGTCGCACCCGGTTCTCGACGAGGGACTCGCGGCGCTGTCGGCGGTCATGGAGACGGCGATGGAGTATGCGCCGGGCAAGGTGGTCGCGGACCTACGGATCGCCCGGGGCCTGGACTACTACACGGGGACGGTCTACGAGACGACGCTCGTCGGGTTCGAGTCGTGGGGCTCGATGTGTTCGGGCGGTCGGTACGACGCATTGGCCTCGGACGGGCGGACGACGTACCCAGGAGTGGGCATCTCGATCGGGGTGTCCCGGATCCTCGGGCTGCTGCTGGGCAAGGGGCTGCTGCGGGCGTCGCGATCGACGCCGTCGGCGGTACTCGTAGCGGTGACGTCGGAGGAGTCTCGAGCGCGGTCCGTGGCGGTCGCCGGTTCGCTGCGGTCGCGGGGAATCGCCTGCGAGGTGGCGCCGCGGGCGGACAAGTTCGGCAAGCAGATCCGGTATGCCGAGCGGCGCGGGATCCCCTACGTCTGGTTCCCCGGGGCGAACCGCGAGACCGACGGTGACGAGGTCAAGGACATCCGCTCCGGAGACCAGGTGGGTGCCGCGGCCGACTCGTGGGTCTGCCCACCGGAGGACCTCCGCCCCCACATCGTCCGCACCGCCTGACCTCCGCGCTAGAAGGCCCCCCGGGGTCAGGCGAGCCGGGGGAGCTGTTTCGGCGTCTCGTCGCTCTTGACCGACACTCCGCACGACTTGAGCTCCAACGCGGCCAGCTGGCGAACCAGCACCGCATCCCCGGTGCGGAACCGGCCCGCCAGGTCGGGACCGAGGGGAACCAGCCGCCGCAACGGCTGGCGCGTCAACGCCCGCAACGCGAAGAACTCCATCGAGCCCGGGTCCTGAACCAAACGAGCCGCCGCGGTCGCCCGACGCACGAACCGGATCCGGAAGAACGCCCACACCAGCAGCGCCAGGACGATCGGCAGCAGTGCCGTCAACACACCGAACACCCGCGCCGCTGTTTCGACCGCGGACGACGTGGACGTGCCCACATCGGCCAACCGCTGGCCCGAGCTCGACAGCGCCTCGAACGGCGACTTCAGCCCGTCCCCGATCAGCGGGATGCCGCCCACCGACGAGGCCGCGGACGTCATGTTGTCGCGGAACGAGTCCCCGGCCGACGTCAGCCCGTCAGCGGGACCGCGCAAGGTGTCGATCCCGTCGTGTACCGCCTTGCCGAGCCACACGCATACCGCGACGAAACAGAGCATGAACAGGTCCGCAACGATCTGCAGCGTTCGGCGGCCGGAGTTGTCGGCGTACCACTTCATGGGCGTCACCGTATTGCTGCAACCCTCCCTCCGCCGTCTCACCTGGTGGACTACTGTCGGCCGGGTGAAGGTCGGCATCCCGCGCGAGGTCAAGAACAACGAGTACCGGGTGGCGATCACCCCCTCCGGTGTCCACGAGCTGGTCCGCCACGACCACGACGTCTTCATCGAGCACGACGCCGGCGTCGGCTCGAGCATCACCGACGACGACTACGTCGCGGCCGGCGCCAAGATCCTCCCGGAGGCGGACGACATCTGGGCCGAGGGTGAGCTCATCCTCAAGGTCAAGGAGCCGATCGAGCCTGAGTACCACCGGATGCGCGAGGACCAGGTGCTCTTCACGTACCTCCACCTCGCGGCCGACAAGGCCCTCACCTCCGAGCTGACCGCTCGAAGGGTCACCGGCATCGCCTACGAGACCGTCGAGCTGCCCGACCACTCGCTGCCGCTGCTCGCCCCCATGTCCGAGGTTGCCGGCCGGCTCGCCCCCCAGGTCGGCGCCCACACCCTCATGCGCGCGCAGGGCGGCCGCGGGGTCCTCATGGGCGGCGTCTCCGGCGTGTATGCGGCGAAGGTGGTGGTCATCGGCGCCGGCGTCTCCGGCATGAACGCCGCCGCGATCGCCCTCGGCATGCAGGCCGAGGTGCTCCTCCTCGACAAGGACATCAGCAAGCTCCGGCACGCGGACGCGATCTACCAGGGCCACTGCCAGACCGTCGCCTCCAACGCCTACGAGGTCGAGCGGGCGATCATCGACGCCGATCTCGTCATCGGCGCCGTCCTCGTCCCGGGCGCCAAGGCACCGACCCTGGTCACCAACGAGCAGGTCTCCCGGATGAAGCCTGGCTCGGTCCTCGTCGACATCTCGATCGACCAGGGCGGCTGCTTCGAGGACTCCCGCCCGACCACCCACGCCGACCCCACCTACCGGGTCCACGACTCGGTCTTCTACTGCGTCGCCAACATGCCCGGCGCGGTACCCCACACGAGCACTTACGCCCTCACCAACGTGACGCTCCCGTA
>DASTNV010000299.1:0-3086 GCA_035762725.1 Lapillicoccus sp.
TAGGAGTCTGGGCCGTGTCTCAGTCCCAGTGTGGCCGGTCGCCCTCTCAGGCCGGCTACCCGTCGTCGCCTTGGTGAGCCGTTACCTCACCAACAAGCTGATAGGCCGCGAGTCCATCCCAGACCGAAAAACTTTCCACACGATAGAGATGCCTCTTCGTGTCGTATCCGGTATTAGCTCCGGTTTCCCGGGGTTATCCCAGAGTCTGGGGCAGGTTACTCACGTGTTACTCACCCGTTCGCCACTGATCGCCCGGAGCAAGCTCCGAGGTCACCGTTCGACTTGCATGTGTTAAGCACGCCGCCAGCGTTCGTCCTGAGCCAGGATCAAACTCTCCGTTGATGTTTAGCTCCTACCGGTCTGCACCGGCGGAAAACTAGACCCGTTGAAGGGTTGTATCACTGGCTGAGCAAGAACAACTTGCGTTATTCATTGTCAACCAAAGGATTTTCGAATCCAGAAGAGTCACCGACCCGAGCCGAATGGCTCAGACAAGTGACGCCCCTCGAGACGAGGTTATTGGCATCGATTTTTGGCACGCTGTTGAGTTCTCAAGGTTCGGACGCGCACCGAGTTCCGGTCCAGTGGACCAGGCGTCGGGGCAACCCTTCAAATTTACCCGCCTGCTTCATGGGCGTCAAATCCGTGACCCGCTCGACCAGAAGGTCTCTTGGCGGCCGGATCCGAGCGCGCTTGGCTCTCGGCGGGAGGACCCACTCTACCAGGCTTCCGGGCCGGCTCCGACCCCCTCCCGGAGCGATCCGGGCGGGTGTTCGGACGGCCGCGAGAGCGGCAGTTCGAGCGGGTGTCAGCTCGCGGGACCGGCCTGCTTCGGGAGACGCGCTCGGCGCCCACCCCGTGGTGTCCGTTCCTCCCTGACGGGCTGACTGGGAGACAGTAGACGGGCCGTTGCGCGGAGCACAAATCGCGTGATCCAGGGCGTGTCGTCGGTGCCTCGAAGGGTCCAACGGCGTGATCCGCCGGATCATTCCCCACGGGCGTCAGCCGTCCCGCCGGGCCGCCGCGAGCGATCGCCGTCCGCGTCGCAGCAGGGCTACCCGACCGTGGAGGAAGTCCTCGTCGCCGAGCACCTGCTCCGCGTCGCCGACCTTGACGTTGTTGACCGAGGCACCGCCCTCGCCGATGGTCCGCCGGCCGGCGTTCCGCGAGTCCACCAGCCCCACCGCGACGAGCGCGTCCACCACGCTCGTCCCGGGCGCGACATCCGCCCCGGGCAGCTCGGCTGTCGCGTCGACCAGGGTGCCCTCGTCGAGGGCGGCCAGGTCGCCCTTGCCGAACAGCGCCTCGGACGCGGCCTGGACCGCCGCAGTGGCAGCGGCTCCGTGCACGAGCGTGGTGATGTCAGCGGCGAGTGTTCGCTGCGCCGTACGCCGGAACGGCTCGTCCTGGACCTGCCTTTCCAGCTCGGCGATCTCCTCCGGCCCCAGGTCGGTGAAGAACTTCAGCAGCTTGACGACCGAGGCGTCCTCGACGTTGACGAAGTACTGGTAGAAGGCATACGGGCTGGTCATGTCGGCCGACATCCAGATGGCGTTGCCCTCGGACTTGCCGTACTTCACTCCCGACGCGTCGGTGATCAGCGGTGTCACCAGCGCGTGGACCGAGGCCCCCTCCGCCTTGTGCACGAGGTCCACACCGGCGGTGATGTTGCCCCATTGGTCGGAGCCGCCGGTCTGCAGCGTGCAGCCGTGCACGCGGTACAGCTCGAGGTAGTCCAACGCCTGGAGCAGCTGATAGCTGAACTCGGTGTAGGAGATCCCCTCCTGGCTGGCCAGCCGCTGCGCGATCGCCTCCTTGCGGATCAGCTGGTTGACCCGGAAGTGCTTCCCGATGTCGCGCAGGAAGTCGATCGCCGACATCGGCGCGGTCCAGTCGAGGTTGTCGACGAGCAGCGCCGGGTTCGAACCCTCGAAGTCGAGGAACGGCCGGACCAGCTCCTTGATCCGCGCGACGTTCGCCGCCGTGTGCTCCTTGGTCCGCAGCACCCGCTCGGCCGTCGGTCGGGGATCGCCGATCAGCCCCGTCGACCCGCCCACCAGGCAGATGACGCGATGCCCGGCGAGCTGGAAGCGGCGCAGCACGACGAGCTGCACGAGGTTGCCGAAGTGCAGCGAGGGCGCGGTCGGGTCGAACCCGCAGTAGAGCGTGAGCGGCCCGTCGGCGAGGGCCTTGCGCAGCGCGGTCTCGTCGGTGGACTGCTCCACCGACCCGCGCCAGGTCAGCTCGTCGAGGATGTCACTCACAGCGGGACAGCCTGCCCTACGGCGCAGTCCGTCTGACACGGGGTTTCGCCGGCCGGTACGCCGACACCGTCGGCTCCCCGTCGAGCCAGAACCGCCAGGGGTATGCGGCCACGTCACCGCCCGCGCCGGCCACCCCGACCCGCGGGCCGGTCCGCAGCCGCGCCGGGTCGTGGGACGCGGTCGCAGACCGCACCACGAGGTCGGAACGGCGGTCACCGACCGGTGGCGTGCAGAAGTCGAGCCCAGAGTCGACCCCCGAGAGGTCGAGCGTCGCGGCGAGCCGGGCCGGTCCGCGACACCAGTCTCGCTGGGGGATGCCGGGTCGTCGGGCGGCCGCGACGTCGTGGCCGGCGACCACCTCACCCGCCCGGATCAGGACCGCTGACGCCGCCCCGACCGGGCCGGTGACGAGGTTGAGGCACCAGTGCATCCCGTAGGTGAAGTAGACGTAGGTGAACCCCGCCGGCCCGAACATCGGCTCGGTCCGCGGCGTCCGGCCGCGGAAGGCGTGCGACCCCGGGTCGGCGAGGTGGCCGGCATACGCCTCGACCTCGGTGAGCCGCACCGTGACCGGCCCGCGGGTGATCGTGCAGCCGAGCAGAGCCGCCGCGACCTCGAGCACCTCGCGGGCGAAGAACGACCGCGGCAGCCGGCGGGGCACGGCGTCAGGCCGGCGTGGCCGCGAACGCGCGGGCCTCGGCCACGGCCTCCCGGGCCCACTCGAGCTGCTCGGCTACCCGGACCGGCGCGGTGCCGCCGCGGCCGTCCCGTGACGCCAGCGAACCCTCGACCGACAGCACGTCGCGGACTCCTGGCGTGAGG
>DASTNV010000300.1:0-7985 GCA_035762725.1 Lapillicoccus sp.
GGTCGGCGGCGATCCGGCGGGCGGTGCTGAGAGCGTTCTGCATCTCCTCGAGCGCGGCCTTGACCTGGTCGGGGTCGAAGCCGCGCAGCACCGTGCGGAACTGAGGTTGTTCGATCATTCCGACCCTCGATTCGGCAGGTCATGCGTGCTGGACTAGGAGGTTCGACCTCGATCGTTCCCCGGGATGGGACGCGATGTGGGGGAAGCTCCCAGAGAATTATCTGCAGGAGAAGGCATCATCGCACGTCAGGAGGCTGACCTGGCCAGGATGGCCAGCTCCTCCGCGCGGTCCAGACCGGCCCGCCGGCCGGTGCGGGCGAGGCCGAGCTCGCGCTCCCAGGCGAGGGTTTCGCGCATCGTGTCGGCCAGGTCGCGGACCCGGACCCCGGCTGCCTCCGCCGACCCGGTGTCGCGCGCGCTGAAACCGGCCCACTCCGGGTCGGCGATCCACAACGGCAGTGACCGAGTGCCCATGTACTCCTCGACGCGCGCCTCCTGCAGCATGGCGTCGGACACCGGGACCACCTCTCCCGTGAACCCGGCGACCTCGCGGGCCAGGTCGAGGACGTCGCCGAGGACGCGCTGCGGACCGTAGGCGTCGACGGGCCCGGTGACCCCGCGCATACCGGCTTCGACGATCCAGCCGGCCAGGTCGGCGACGTCGAGGAACTGGGCCGGGCGGTCGGTGCGCTCCGGCACGAGCACGGGACCTCCGTCCTCCTGGGCCAGTGCGAACCGTCCCGGCCAGTACCCCAGCCGGTCGCTGCGGTCTCCGTAGCCGACGATGAGGCCGCTGCGGGCCAGCAGCACGTCGTTGCCCCGGGCGGCTCGGCACGCCTCCTCGCAGGCCACCTTGCCCTCGCCGTACGTCTCGAGCGCTGCCTCGTCGCCGTCGAGGGCCGGCAGCAGCGGCGTGTCGAGATCCGCCCCGGGACGGGAGTGGTCGGCATACACCGACCCTGACGAGACGAAGACCCAGTGCTCGGCCCGGTCGGACAGCGCGGCCAGGGCTGACCGAACCTGTCCCGGCTGCCGGCTGACGTCGACGACGAGGTCCCAGCGGCCGTCGCCGACCGCCTCGTATGCGTCGGGCCGGCTGCGGTCGCCGGTCACCAGGGCCGACCCCTCGGGAACCGAGCCACTCTCGCCGCGGGCGAGGCAGGTGACGTCGTGCCCCTGCGCCACCGAGTACCGGGCGATCTCGCCACCGAGCCAGGCCGTGCCACCGAGGATGAGAACGCGCATACCGGCGACGATGCCAGCCACCGGCTCGCGGGGCCTACGGGGTTCGCTGAGAGCCGAGGGACGCGGCATACGCTTAGGAAATGGAGCGGCGGATCTTCGGGATCGAGAACGAGTACGGCGTCACGTGCACGTTCGACGGCCAGCGCCGCCTTACGCCTGACGAGGTCGCCCGCTACCTGTTCCGCAAGGTCGTCTCCTGGGGCCGGTCGAGCAACGTCTTCCTCGGTAACGGCTCGCGGCTCTACCTCGACGTGGGATCGCATCCGGAGTATGCGACGCCGGAGTGTGACGACGTGCGTGAGGCGGTGATCCACGACAAGGCGGGGGAGCGGATCATCGAGGGCCTCGTCGAGGACGCCCAGCAGCGCTTGGCCGAGGAGGGCATCCCCGGCGAGATCTACGTCTTCAAGAACAACACCGACTCGGCCGGCAACTCCTACGGCTGCCACGAGAACTACTGCGTCGGTAGGGCGGGGGAGTTCCAGAAGATCTCCGACGTCCTCATCCCGTTCCTCGTCAGCCGCCAAATCACTTGTGGCGCAGGCAAAGTCGTGACGAGCAGTGCCGGCGCAAAGTTCTGCGTGAGTCAGCGCGCCGACCACATCTGGGAGGGCGTCTCCTCGGCGACCACCCGCAGCCGGCCGATCATCAACACCCGCGACGAGCCGCACGCCGACGCGGAGAAGTACCGCCGCCTCCATGTCATCGTCGGCGACTCGAACATGTCCGAGACGACGACCCTGCTCAAGCTGGGGTCGGCCGACCTCGTGCTGCGGATGATCGAGTCCGGCGTCGTCATGCGGGACATGGCCCTGGAGAACCCGATCCGGGCGATCCGCGAGATCAGCCATGACATCACCGGTCGCAAGACGGTGCGGCTGGCCAATGGCCGGGAGCTGTCCGCGCTGCAGATCCAGCGGGAGTACTTCGAACGGGCCATGACGTTCGTCGAGCGTGAGGGGATGACCGCGCCGATCCAGAAGCACGTCCTCGACCTGTGGGGACGGACCCTCGAGGCGGTCGAAACGGGTGACCTCGCGAAGGTCGACACCGAGATCGACTGGATCATGAAGTACCGCCTGATCACGCGGTACGTCGAGAAGAACAACCTCACCCTGTCCGACCCGCGGGTGCTGCAGCTGGACCTGGCGTACCACGACATCAACCGGAGGCGCGGCCTGTTCTACCTGCTGCAGAAGCGCGGCCTGGCCGCCCGGGTGTGCAGCGACATCGAGACGTTCCACGCCAAGGTCCGGCCGCCACAGACGACGCGAGCGAAGCTGCGCGGCGACTTCATCCGGGCCGCTCAGGAGCACCGCCGCGACTTCACCGTCGACTGGGTGCACCTCAAGCTCAACGACCAGGCCCAGCGCACTGTGCTCTGCAAGGACCCGTTCTCCGCCGAGGACTCCCGCGTCACGAGGCTCATCGACAGCATGTGAGCCGGCTGTGCCCGGGCTGTGGTCGGCGGTCCGTACGCACAGACGGCCCAGTTACAGTGGCGGGTCCCCCGGCCCCGTTCCGAAGGTCCTCCTCCCTTGCGCTCCTCCCGCGCGGTCATCGCCGCTGCCCTGACCTCCCTTGTGCTCGTCCCGGCGCTGGCCGCCTGCTCGTCCGGCGACGCCCCGTCCGGCTCGGCGACGACCGCCGCGGCCACGCCCCAGGCCAACACAGCGGCGTACGCCGGCCAGAAGGCGTTGAACAAGCCCGACGACCTCAAGATCCTCGACGCCATCACCGTGACCGGCGACGACCCGGCCGTGACGCCGAAGGTGACGTTTCCGACGCTGCCGGTCAGTGTCGGCTCGACCGCTGTCCGGAGCCTCAAGGACGGCACCGGCGACGAGAGCGTCGAGGGCGACAAGGTGACTGTCCGTCAGGCGCTGTTCCTCGGCAAGGACGGCAAACAGCTGCAGAGCGACTTCGAGGCCAAGGACACCCCGTCGTTCATCCTCACTGGCACCGACACGATTCCCGGCTTGCTGACCGCGCTGACCGGCGTCAAGGCCGGCCAGCGGGTGCTCTTCGCCATCCCACCGGCCGAGGCGTTCGGCACGACCGGGAACACGGCAGCGGGCATCGGTGCCACCGACAACCTCGTCGTCGTCGCCGACATCGTCTCGGTCGGGAAGGTTCTCAAGCAGGCCGAGGGCGCGGCGGTGGCGCCGGTCGAGGGCCAGCCGACGGTCACCTTCGACCCGACTGCCGGTCCGACCATCACGGTTCCGAAGACGGCGGCGCCGACAACGCTGGTCGTCCAGAACCTCATCGACGGCACCGGCCCCGAGATCAAGAGCGGCCAGACCATCACGGTGCACTACACCGGCGTGCTCTGGACCGACGGCACGGTCTTCGACTCGTCCTGGACCCGTAAGTCGCCGGCCACGTTCGGGATCGGCACCGGCAACGTCATCCCCGGCTGGGACAAGGGCCTGGTCGGCAAGAAGGTGGGCTCGCGAGTCCTCCTCGTCGTGCCGCCCGCGGACGGCTACGGCGCCCAGGCGCAGGGCAAGATCCCGGCGAACGCCACCCTGGTGTTCGTCGTGGACATCCTCGACGCCAGCTAGTGCTCCGCGTGCAACCCAGCGCGAACGGCGGAAAGTTGACGCCATAGCGTCGACAACTCTCCGTCTGACCGGGCCAGCACGCTGGCTCGGACGACGTTGTCTAGGTTTGGAGGATGCCGGCCGACGCCCCGACCATCCTCGCGACGTCTGGTGGACGGGTTCCGGGTCGCCGCACCCCATGGGAGGTCGGACCGCTCACCGAGTATGCGGTCGAGCTCGCCCGGGTGTCCGGCCGGCGCCCGCGGGTCTGCTTCCTGGCGACGGCGCTCGGCGACAGCGCAGCGGTCATCCAGACCTTCTACGACGCGGCCCGGTTCGCCGGGTGGGAGGCGTCCCACCTGGCCCTCCTCCCGATGCCCAACGTCAACGACCCGCGCGCCCACCTGCTGGCGCAGGACGTGATCTGGGTGTGGGGCGGCAGCGTCGCGGGCCTGTTGGCGATGTGGCGCCTCCACGGCCTCGACGAGGTGATGCGGGAGGCGTGGCAGGCGGGCGTGGTCCTCACCGGCGTCTCGGCGGGCTCGATCTGCTGGCACGTCGGGGGCACGACTGACTCGTTCGGTCCCGACCTGCGCGCGATCGACAACGGGCTGGCGCTGCTGCCGTATGCGAACGGCGTCCACTACGACTCCGAGGAGCAGCGCCGCCCGCTGCTCCACCGCCTGGTCGCAGCCGGCACGCTGCCGACGGCCTATGCGACCGACGACGGCGCCGGGCTGCTCTACCGGGGGACCGAGCTGGTCGAGGCGCTGACCGAGATCCCCGGCGCCGCCGCATACAAGGTCGAGCGGGGTTCCGACGGAGGCGCGGTCGAGACGGTGATCGAGCCCCGCCTGCTCCGCTAACCACCTACTAGGTGTGACGCGGGCCGGTTGGCGACGCATACACGAGCGTTTCTCGACCAGGCGGGCGAAATATCGCTCGGCTTACCGGCCAACGCTCGGGTATGCGCTTGGTCCTGCCAGGTGGGTCGGCGTCAACTGGCCCAGGCGAGGGCACACTGGTCGGGATGGACCCGCGCGGCGAAGACCGGACCGGGATCGAGGCTCGACTCCCCGGGTGGATTCCCGTTGTCCTCGTCGTCGCCATGTCGCTCGGGGTGCTCAAGCAGGTCTACGGCCTGGTCCTGCAGCTCTTCCCCGGCTCCGGGCCCGGGAACGGCGGCGGCGTGTACATCTCGCTGTCGCTGCGGCTCGCCCAGTGGTCGATCTGGCCGGACTACACCGACGTCGGTCCGATGGTCCTGGTGCCCGCGGCAGCACTGCTGTGGTTCACCGTCAGCCGGCTGCCGTGGACGCCGGTGCCCGGCTGGTGGACGCGGCGGGTCGCGGCCATCCTGCTCGGAACCTGCTCCGCCCTTGCCCTGGCCCGCGGGATCGGCGTCCTGCTCTGGTCGGCCGTGGCCAGCCAGGTCGAGCGCGCCAATATCGGTCTCACCACCGAGAACAGCGCGGCCTTCATCTTCAACTCGGGCCTGTTCGGGCAGCTGTGGTTCGCCGCCGTCGGTGGCGTCCTGACCTGGTGCTTCGTCGTGGCCCACCCGACGGTCAGCCGCGCGCCCGAGCCGTCTCCGGAGCAAGAGCTTCCCGCGCCGCCTCCCGACCTGTTCCGCCGCCCGAGGGACGGGCATACCTACTGAGGCAGACTGTCGGCATGGCACTGGACCCGGACCGCACCAAGCCCGAGCTCGACTTCCCCGGCGAGGAGCCGCCCAACGAGCTGGTGGTCGAGGACCTCATCGACGGCACTGGCGACGAGGCGAAGCCCGGCAGCACGGTGAGCGCGCACTACGCGGGCTGGGCGTTCTCCACCGGCGAGGAGTTCGACGCCTCGTGGAACCGGGGCGCGCCGCTGGACTTCCCGCTCGGGGCCGGCCGCGTCATCCAGGGCTGGGACCAGGGGATCGCCGGCATGAAGGTCGGCGGCCGGCGGAAGCTGACCATCCCGCCGCGCCTGGGCTACGGCGACCGCGGCGCGGGTGGCGTCATCGCGCCGGGGGAGACGCTGATCTTCGTCGTCGACCTCGTCGACGTGCGCTGATTCCCACGTCCGCTGGTTTCTAGACGCAACTTTTACGGTCGCCCGTGACATTTGTCAGGGGCACCGACCACCTCCACCTGGATGGAATGACGAGGCCCTGAGCCGTCGCCCGATCGGGGGCTGGCGTCCGGCCTCAACCATTCCGTTGGAGGTTTCGTGTCTCATCCCACCCGCACGGCGATCGCCGTGCTCGGTGTCGCCGCCGTGTCCTGTGCACTGGTCGGCGCTGCCACCTCGACGGCCGATGCCGCACCCGGCAACGGCAGGAGTGCCTTGGCGGGCAGCGTCCCGTCGTGGGCGCAGGCCGCCCACAAGGTCGGCGCGTCCGACAGGAACACCCAGGTCGACTTCCGGGTGTATTTGAACAACCGTGGCGGGGACGCCGCGCAACAGCTGGCGATGGCCGTCTCGACCCCGGGGTCCAAGCAGTACGGCAAGTTCCTCACCCCGGAGCAGTACCGCGCGCAGTTCTCGCCGGCTCAGTCCGATGTCGACGCAGTAGCGGCCTGGCTGAAGAGCCAGGGTTTCTCGGTGGGCTACGTCCCGGCGAACCGCAAGTACGTCGAGGCCGTCGGCAGCGTCGCGCAGGCGTCGAACGCCTTCGGCACGACCTTCTCCGACTACACCGTCGAGGGCCAGACCCTGCGGTCGAACGACTCGTCGCTGCAGGTCCCGAGCAGCCTCGGCAACGTCCAGGCGGTCATCGGCCTCGACGACTCGATGGCGCTGGTCAAGCACGACGCCAAGCCCGACGCGCTTCCCTCGGCCGGCTTCCGCAACGCGCAGCCGTGCTCGGCCTACTGGGGACAGAAGACCGTCCAGAACACCCCGACGCCGGACGGCACCGCGCTGCCGGCCGACCCGAGCGCCTTCGCGCCCTGCGGGTATGCCGGTGCGCAGCTCCAAGGGACCTACGGCGTCTCGTCGGCGATCGCCGACGGCAACGACGGAAGCGGGGTCACCGTGGCCGTCATCGACGCCTACGCGTCGCCGACCGCGGCCAGCGACCTCGCCACGTACTCCCAGCTCCACGGACTCGCCGCGCCCAAGCTCACCGAGCAGGTCGCACCCGGGACCTACACGCGGCCGCAGAACCCCAAGCAGGACCCGCAGGGCTGGTACGGCGAGGAAACCCTCGACCTCGAGGCCGTCCACACCATGGCCCCCGGCGCGAACATCCTCTTCGTCAGCGCCCCGAACAACTACCGGGACCTCGACGCGGCCCTGAACAAGGTCGTCGACAGCCACCAGGCCCAGATCATCACCAACTCCTACGGCTACGGCGGCGAGGCGCTCCCGACGGGGTACATCAAGCCCCAGCTCGACGCCCAGGTGCAGGCCGCGGCCACCGGCATCAGCGTCTTCTTCTCGTCCGGCGACAGCAGCGACGAGACGGGCGGAGTCGCCGGGGCGACGCCGACACCTGACTGGCCGGCCTCGAGCCCGTATGTCACGGCCGTCGGTGGCACCTCGCTCGGCGTGACCCAGGGCAACACCCGGCAGTTCGAGCTCGGCTGGGCCACCGAGAAGAGCAACCTCGACAAGGCGACCACCACCTGGTCCGCGCCGACGTACCTCTACGGCGCCGGTGGCGGCACCTCGCGGCTCTTCGCCCAGCCGTCGTACCAGGCCGGCGTGGTACCCGCCTCGATCAGCCAGACCTACGGTGGCGCGCCCATGCGGGCCGTTCCGGACGTCGCGGCGCTCGGTGACCCGACCACCGGCATGAAGGTCGGCCAGACCCAGACCTTCCCGGACGGCGTGAAGTACGACGAGTACCGCATCGGCGGCACGAGCCTGGCCTCGCCGCTCTACGCGGGCATCTTCGCCCTCGCCGTGCAGAAGCACGGTGAGTACGGGCTGGCCAACCCGGTCCTGTATGCGGCGCGCGGCGCCTCGTACGACGTCACCAAGACCGACCTGGCGACCTACGACGGTGCCGTGCGGTCCGACTACGTCAACGGCGTGGACGCCTCCGGAGGGTACGTCTACACCGCTCGCTGGTTCGACCGTGACCACAACCTGACGATCCACGTGCGGCCCGGCTACGACGACATCACCGGTGTCGGGACGCCCAACGGCTCGGCGTGGCTCAGCGCGGTCATCGCCGCGAAGTAGCTCACCTCGAGTGGG
>DASTNV010000301.1:0-2220 GCA_035762725.1 Lapillicoccus sp.
CCGATCTCCATGTTCTCGAGGATCTTGGCGACCGACAGCATGGCGACGCCGGCAATCCACGCCGGCGGCAGGCTGGCGAAGACGAGGCATGCGCGGCCGCCGAGCTCGAGGCTGCGCTGGGTCCGGATCACCCGCCGGATGTATGCGGCGTCCTTGGCTCCGCGCTCGGCCAGGACGGCGTCGCGGATGGCGTCGAGCTCGCGGCCGAGCTCGGCCACGTCCTCGTCGGAGAGGTGGGCGGCCGCCTCCGGCCGGACGGTCGGGTGGCCCTCCTTGGCGAGGACGGGGCGTCGCTTCAGCGGCGTCGGGTTGCGGGGCGGCTCGGACGTGCCGAGCTTGGTCAGTGCAGTGATGGTCATGTGGTCTCCTCAGATCTCGAGGTGGACGGGTCCCGCCGCGGCGGAGATACAGGTCTGGATCAGCTGGCCCTCTTCCCCATGCACTTCCCCGGAACGCAGGTCACGAACCTGTCCGGCGAGCAGCGGGGTGAGGCAGCTCTGGCAGATGCCCATGCGGCAGCCGCTGGGCATGACGACGCCGGCGTCCTCGCCGACCTCGAGGAGTGGGGTCGAGCCGTCGGCGTCGACCTCCTTGTCGGACGCCTCGAAGGTCACGAGTCCGCCCTGGCCGCCGGCACCCTCGAGCAGGACTGGGGCGAACCGCTCCACACTGAGCCGCTCCGGGACGTTTGCCGACTGCCAGAGGGCGGTCGCAGCGTCGAGCATGTCCGCAGGCCCGCAGACGTACGCGGCCCGGGTGCGCCAGTCGGGCACGACGGCGTCGAGGTCGCCCGTGGTCGTGAGGTCGACCCGGCCCCGGTCGGACGTGACCCAGTGGACGACACGGAGCCCGGGGTGCTCGTCGCCGAGGGCGGCCAGCTCCTCCCGGAACAGAGCGTCGTCCAGCGTCCGCGAGGAGTGCACGAGCACGACGTCGGCGTCGCGACGACGACCGACGAGGGTGCGGACCATAGACATCACGGGTGTGAGCCCGCTGCCGGCGGTGAGCATGAGCAGGGGTCGGGGGTGTTCGGGCAGGACGAAGTCGCCCTGCGGAGGGGCGAGGAACAGCACATGACCCGGTCGGGTCCGCCGGACGAGGGCCTCGGAGACCTTGCCGTTCGCGGTGACCGTGATCGCCGGGTCAGCGCCGGACGGTGCACTCAGGGAGTACGACCGCCAGTGCCGGACACCATCGATCTCGACGCCGATGCGCGCATACTGGCCGGCCTTGTGCGCCTGCCACCCGCGGCCCGGCCGGAAGTGGATCGTCGCCGAGTCGGGGGTCTCCGGAACCACGGCGGTGACCACACCGCGTAGCTGGCGCGAGGAGCTCAACGGGTTGACCAGCCACAGGAAGTCCTCAGGCGCCCGCGGCGTCGTGAAGACCGACGCCACGCGGCTCAAGGGACGGATCCTGCTCATTCCATCAGCGTGTCAAGCAACCCCTCCCCGGCGCTCCTTCCACCGCATACGATGTATTGAAGGAAACTATCGTCGGACAACAGATTCTGAGGCTTTGCTGGGATGACGACCCCATCAGATCCGCCTTGGTTAGCCGTGCCAGCACAGATCAGCGAGATGTTGCGACCTCGGCTGACCGACGTCGTCGAGGAGGTCATCGCGGCCGTGGCGGTGGCTGTCCCAGCATACGCGCGGCCCCTCGAAGGGCGCTTCGGCGTCGGCGTCCGGCAGGGGGTCGAGGTGGCGCTGGGCCGGTTCCTCGAGCTGCCCGGGACCACGAAACCGGCGCTGACCACCGACAGTCGTCGGGTGTACGCGGCGCTGGGCCGCGGCGAGGTACGGCAGGGTCGCACGCTGGACGGGCTGCTCTCCGCATACCGGGCCGGTGCCCGAGTGACGCTCCGGCGGATGTCGCGCGACGCCCTCGACGCGGGGCTGGACACCGATGCGCTGGTCGCTCTCGGCGAGTCGATCCTCGCGTACATCGAGGAGCTGTCAGCGGCGAGCGCCGAGGGGTTCGCCTTCGAGCAGTCCGAGCGCGCGGGCGAGATGGACCGGCGGCGAGTGGAGCTCCTCGAGCTGCTGCTCCACGGGACGGCCGACGACGTCGCGGCGCAGGAGGCATCGGGTGTCCGTTTCCAGCTGGGCTCCCGAGCGCTGACCATGGCCCGCGCGACCGACGCCGTTGCTCTGGTTCCGGCACCGCGGTCGCCGCGCGAGCGGACCGAGCTGGAGCGGGCGCTGCGCGGTCGCGGAG
>DASTNV010000302.1:0-14233 GCA_035762725.1 Lapillicoccus sp.
CCCCGGAATGCGCCCGATAGCGTTCTGCGTCAACGCGACTACGATTTCGGGGTGACGACGACGGCGACGCCCACCCACCCGCTGGTCGACAAGCACGGCGACGCGCTGGCCGAAGCCCGCAGGGCACTGGCCGACCGGAGCTACTACTCGCGGTACCCCGAGTCACCGTCGCCACGGGTCTACGGCGAGACCGCGGCGCCCGACGGGGTGGCCGCCTACGAGGCGCACCTCCGCAGCCGGTATGCCGCGCTGGAGGACCAGCCCACGGACGGGACGTGGGTGGGGTCGGAGGTGTCCCCGTACGGGCCGGTTCTCGGCGTGGAGTACCCGCACCTCGACGTGGATCGTTCGTTGGCGGCTGCGCGGGCAGCGATGCCAGCCTGGCGCGATGCCGGGCCTCAGGTCCGGGCGGCGGTATGCCTCGAGATCGTCGATGCGATCAACGCGCGCGGGTTCGAGCTGGCCAACGCCGTGATGCATACGTCGGGGCAGCCATTCGTGATGGCCTTCCAGGCCGGCGGTCCCCACGCGCAGGACCGGGCGGTCGAGGCGATCGTCGCCGGACTGGTCGAGCAGGAGCGCGTTCCCTCGTCGGTGACGTGGGAGAAGCCAGCCAAGGACGCGCCGATCCGGATGGAGAAGTCGTACCGTCTGGTGCCCCGTGGGGTTTCGCTCGTCGTCGGCTGCAACACGTTCCCGACCTGGAACGCCTACCCGGGGATCTTCGCGTCATTGGTCACGGGGAACCCGGTCATCGTCAAGCCGCACCCCAGGGCGGTCCTACCGCTGGCGATCACGGTGGAGATCGCTCGAAACGTGTTGCGCGACAACGGGTTCGACCCGAACCTGGTCCAGCTGGCCGCCGAGTCGGAGGGCGAGGGTCTGGCGCGCGTCCTTGCCGAGCGGCCCGAGGTGGCGATCATCGACTACACCGGCGGGCCACGGTTCGGCGAGTGGCTCGAGCGCGAAGGTGCGGCGCGGGGCGCACTGGTCTTCACCGAGAAGGCCGGTGTCAACACGGTGGTCGTCGACTCGACCTCGGACCTGCGAGGGGCGCTGGGCAACCTGGCGTTCTCGCTGGCGCTCTACTCGGGGCAGATGTGCACGACCCCGCAGAACGTCTACGTCCCCGAGGACGGGATCGACACCGACGAGGGGCACCTGTCCTTCGAGGAGCTCGGCGACCGGCTGGCCACGGCGATCGGCAAGCTGACCGGCGACGACGCCCGAGCGGTGGAGATCCTGGGCGCCACCGTGAACGACCAGGTTCGCGCGAACGCCGCCGACGTCGAGGAGCTGGCGTCGAGGGGTGGAGGCGCCGTGGTGCTCGCCCCGCGAGAGGTGACCCATCCCGCATACCCCGAGGCAGTGGTTCGGGCGCCCGGGCTCGTCGCGCTGGACGCCTCGAGCGAGGAGTTCTACACACGCGAGTGCTTCGGCCCGGTGACCTTCCTCATCCGGACGACCTCGACCGAGCAGTCGCTGGAACGGTTCGTCGAGACGGTGCGGGAGCACGGGGCGATGACGGCGGCCGTGTGGTCGACCTCGGAGGACGTGCTGGACGCGGCGCGCGAGGCGGCCGCCGAAGCGGGAGTGGCCTTGTCGGAGAACCTCAACGGTCCGGTGTTCGTCAACCAGACCGCGGCGTTCTCCGACTACCACGGGACCGGGGCGAACCCGGCGGCCAACGCGGCCTACACGGACGCGGCGTTCGTGGCGAACCGGTTCCGGGTCATCACCACTCGCCGTCACGTCTGACTGCCAGGGCTCTCCATCAGTCCGGTTCAGGGTCGCCCGAGACCTCCCATCTGGCCGAGGGTGATCGCTTCGTCACGCGATGCCACGCCGAGTTTGGTCACCATTTCCGAGACCCGGTTGCGGACCGTCTTCGGTGCGAGGAAGAGGCGCGCCGCGACCTGTGAGGTCGACATCCCCTGGACGAGCAGCGTGAGGATCTCCAGATCACGCGCGTCGAGGGCCCGGAGCGCGTCGGTCCGGGGAGCAGAGGCTGCGGCGGCGACAACCGCGCCGGAGGCGCCCCGGCCCAGCACGAGGACTCCGCGAGCGACGGTGTGGATGGCCGCGAGCAGGTCCTCTGGATCGGAGTCCTTCAGCAGATAACCGTCCAGGCCCGCGCCGAGACTGCGAATCACCGCCTGGTCGTCGGCGTGCATGGTGAGGACGACGACACGCAGTCCGGGCCGGGCGCGTTTGAGCGTTGCCCCCAGCTCGATCCCGTCACCGTCGGGCAGCTCCAGGTCGATCACGGCCACATCCGCCTCGATGGTCAGGTCGCGGGCTGCCTGTGCGGTACGGGCCGCCGCGACCAGCTCGAGCCCGTCGTCCGACTCCACCAGGGCCGACAACCCGGACAGCACGATGGGGTGATCGTCGACCAGCATGACTCTGGTCATGCGGCGGTCTCCGTCGGCAGCTCCACGTGCAACAGGATCCCGCCTCCGTGGTGCGGACCAACGGCGAACTGGCCGCCCAGCTGCTCCGCCCGCTGCCGCAGAGAGCTCAGCCCGATACCCGGTGCGATCGGGCCGCCGATGCCGTTGTCGCGAACGTCCACGACGATGTGGCCGGCCTCCGTCGTCACGACCCGCACCGTGACCTGGCTCGCTCGGCCGTGGCGCAACGCGTTAGTCACCCCCTCGGCCACGGATCGATAGATCGCGACAGTCAGCTCCTCCGGCAGCGGCACCTCAACCGAGAGCTCCAGCTGGACCCGCCGGCCGGCGCCGTCAAAGGTCGCGATCAGCCGCTTGAGTGCTCCTTCGAGGCCGTGGTCGTGTAGCGCGGAGGGGGTCAGCCCGGACACGATCCTGCGGAGATCTCCCCTGGCCTCGGCCAGCTCGGGCGCCAGTGACTCCAGTAGCGGGGTGGGGCGTTGGCGAAGCTCAGCCTGGACCCGCATACTCATCCCGGCCAGCACGGGCCCGAGGCCGTCGTGCAGGTCGGCGAGGATCCGGGATCTCTCGGCGTCCCGCTCCCGGGCCACATTCTGGCCGGCCTGGTCGGCCTCGACGGCAAGTCCGACCGCACGGCAGATCAGCGCGACGGTCGGCAGCAGCTGCCCGACCATGGCCGCCTGACGCGGTTCTGGCCCCTGCGGGTCGTCCGGGTCGAGCAACAGCGTGCCGACCCGGTCGCCACCCACCAACAGCGGATGGTCGACCCAGCCGGAAGGCGTCTCCGGACTCTCCGCACCCAGCACCAGCACCACACGGTGGTGACCGCTGGAGGCGGCCACCATGTCGGCCGCCCTGGCCAGGAGCTCGCGCGGGTCAGCCAGGTCATGGAGGCCGGCCGTGATGGAGGCGACGTCAGCGGCGGTCAGGCTTCCGGTGCCGTAACGGCGCGTCAGCCATGACCGTCGCCACGAAGCCGCCACCGGCCATGCCAGCGCACTGCTGGTCAACGCGGCAAACGCGGCGGCGAGGTCAGGAGCCGGGATGCCTGCACGGGTACCGGCCAGCAGCATCAGCACACCCACCGCGGCGCCGATCGCCAGTGGCAGCAACGCCGCCACGACATCCATGAGCGGCTCGTCGACGGGCCGTAGGTCCGTCGCCCACGTCAGACGCGTCACCAGACCGGCCAGCGACCACAGGCCCAGCGTGACCACGACCGCCACCGCCCGCGTATCCAGCATGGCATCGGCCGCCACGACTGCGCCGAGAACGACCGCGGACCACACCAACAACCAGAACAGCCGCCGGCGCGGCGTACGCCCCGGGGCGTAGCCCATCGCCCCGGCCAGCACCACCAACGTCAGGAGCACCGCGGCAACGTCGAGCGCACCCCAGACGGCCTCCAGCCGGACCCACATCTGTCCGCGCCCGGAGGGTAGCGCTACCACCGCCACCGCGGCGGGGACGAGCGCCAGCATCGCCAGAGCCCCGCCGACGCGCCGCTCGCCTCGATCGAGAATCAGGGCAGCCGCGACCCCGAACGCCGCCCACCCGGCGCCGTACAACGCGCCGGTAGGAACCGTCGACTCGCCCACCCCCAACAGCAGGGGCAGCGTTCCGAACGCGGTCGCCACCGCTGCGAGCAGCAGCCCCGCGGACCCCAACCGCGCAGTGGCATCAGCGATGCTCATCCAGCCATGATGTGACAGAAGGGCGTCCCTGGGGATCTCGCTGGGACATCCCGGGACATCCCCGGGGATGTTGCGGGAGGACCCGGGACCGCGAGGGGTGTCCGGGTCCTAGCCGACGGGACACCGCACCCAACACCGTGGGCGAAGGGTCCGGATGAGCCGGGTCCCCGCCACCAGGAGACATCACCATGACCACGGAAACCATGAAGACCACCGATCGCCGGCTGCCCGCACCCCTTCTCGTCGGCGGCACGTTCGCCCTGACGACGCTCCTCGGTATCGCCTTCCACGTCGGCGAGATCCTGTTCACCGATCACGACCCGTACGCCCAGTACGGACCGATCGAGAGCCTTCAGAGCACCGCACTCGTCGGTGGAATCGGGCTCGTGCTGGCGCTGGCGATCGCCGTTCCACTCTCTCGGGATCCGCGCCGCGCCCGGATCGGTGCGATCGTGCTCGGAGTGCTCGCCGTCGTCACGCTGCCGGTCTTCTGGTCCGGTGCGCCGGCAGTCCTCGGCGCCTCGGCCGCCTGGCTCGGTGGCTTCGCCCGCGGAAGTTACCCGCAGACCGGGGTCGCCCGCGGCTTCGGGGTCGTCGGCATCGTCATCGTCGTCCTCCAGATCGTCGCGACCGTCTTCGGCGGGGCCGTCGGCCAACTGTTCGGATAGGCCAGCACGTACTCGGATGAGCCCACGTTTCTCCAGCCGAACGGCTGAGGCGGACCGACCCGAACGAGGGTCTCGACGGACGTGCCGACGCACCAGACTGGTGTTGGTAGCAGGGCATCGGGGGCGATGCCTCGGACCGTCAGGCAGTAGGCCAGGGCTCGAGCTTCGCGACAAGGGAACCGAAGCTCGAGCCCTGCGCCGTCTCGCGGAATCCTCGCGAGATCAACGAGGGCGCGTCAACGCTGTGCCTGCTCCAGGTTCGACTGGTGGGGGCCGGACATCCAGTCTTGTTCCAGCCTCAGGTCGGCCGGTGTCTCTCCTCGCCGCACCGCCTCGAGGTATGCACGATCGGCCTCGATGCGGGCGGTGATCTCGGCACCTCGAGCCACGGCGCCGTGGCCGGGGATCACGACGTTGACGCGGCGAGTCGCCTCAGTGAGCTTGTCGAGCGCCGCCTCGTATGCGTCGACCTGGCCCGTACGCCGGTGGTCGAGCAGCGGGATGAGGACGTCGGAGAGCATGTCGCCCGCGACGAGGACGCCACGATCCGCGAGGAGGAGCGCGGCGTGGCCAGGGGCGTGGGCCTCGTGCGCGATGACCTCGCCCGGGATCGATCCGCCGTCCGCGGGCAACGGGGTGAGCAGCCCGACCAGCTCGAGGGGGACTCCTGTGGTGCTCCCCTCCGCCATCCGCTGGGCCGGCTCTCGGAGCTGGCTGGCCGACTCGGCACCCGCGGTCGTCGCATACCGCGGCACCTCGCCGAACCGGGAGTGCCAGAGCAGGTGATCCCAGTGGGGATGCGTGGAGAACCCGGCGACGACGGGAATGCCGAGCCCATCGACGTCATCCGCGAGCTCGGCCAGATCATCACCGCTGATCCCGGGGTCGACGATCAGCAGGCCGTCCGCGCCGCGCACCACGGTCGCGTTGCTCCAGACCCAGTCGCTCTGTCGGACCCAGACACCGTCGGCTACCTCAGTCAGCATCCGGTCACTGTGTCAGGCGCCTCTGACGGTCTGGGCCGATCTCATCGGAATCGGGACGTTGACCTCAGGGTGCAACCTCATGATCGGGTCCCCAGCCCGATGAGATCGCGCTGAGGACGGTGTCCTGTAACAGGTCCGGATGCCCGAAGAGGCCGGGGAGCCCGCCGGTATGCAGGAAGACGATGCGTTCCCCGGGCCGTACCGAGCCCGAGCGCACGGCGTCGACCAGACCCGCCATGGCCCGCCCGACATAGGTCGCGTCCAGCACCAGGCCCTCGGTTCGGGCCGCGAGCTGCATCGCCGCCAGGACCTCAGCGCTCAGGTGCTCGTACCCCTCGCCCACCTGTCCGCCGTCGATCCGCAGGGCGGAGACCGAGGGGGTCGGACCCGGCATTCCCTCCAGCAGGCCGTGCACGGTCGCCCGGGCGTCGGGCACCGCTCCCGTGTCGAATCCCAGAACGCGGTCCGGATTGAGGGCCTGGACCAGACCGGCCATGGTCCCGCCCGACCCCACCGCAACGACGACGTGGGCCAGGTCGGGCACCTGGTCGAGGAGCTCGTCGCCCACCCGGGCGTAGCTCATGGCGCTGGCGGAGGACGACCCGCCGAAGGGGATCTCGAAGGGCCGACGCCCCTTTTCGCCCAGGCTGGCCACCGTCCGAGCGGAGGCCTCCGCGAGCGGGACGTCGCCCGCCCACACCAGCTGCGCGCCGAACAGTCGGTCGAGCAACAGGTTGCCGCGGACCTGCTCCGGCTCCTGACCCCCGAGGACGAGCACGACCGGCAGCCCGAGCCGGGCTCCCGCCGCCGCCGTGAGCCGGGCGTGGTTGCTCTGCGGGGCTCCCGAGGTCACCAGGACGTCAGCGCCGGCCTCGAGCGCCTGGTCGCAGGTCACCTCGAGCTTGCGGACCTTATTGCCACCACCACCCAGGCCGGTGAGGTCCTCGCGCTTGACGACCAGGTCGTCCGCCCCCAGTCCGATGGCTTGAGCCAGCCGCGGGGCGGGCTCCACCGGCGTCGGCCCGGTCACGAACCTCACCGGGCCTATCCTGCCCGGTCGAGCCAATCGACGCAGAGGTCGGCGACCTCGTCCGGGGCGTCGTCGGTGATGAAGTGCGCCGCGTTGTCGACGTAGGCGAACTCGACGCGATCGGCATACCGCTCCGCATGGCGGCAGATGTGCTGCAGGACCTCTTCGGTCCACGGGCGGTCCTGGCGGCCGAAGACGACGAGCGTCGGGACCGCGAGCTGCCGACGTCGGTAGACCCCGCGGGCCATCCGGATGGCTTCTGGCAGGACATGGCGGCGGACGAGCGGCCGCACCGCGGCGTCGATCTCGGGCCGGCGCATCGGCGAGAGGTGAGCTTCGACGGTTGCCTCGGACATCGGGCGCGCCACGTAGTCACTCGAGAAGATCCCGCGTAGTGAGGCGCCCTGGCGGTGCCAGATAAACCCGGGCAGGTGTCGGAACCCGGAGGCGACCTTGGGACTGAACGACATGAAGGCCGGCGGCACGGCGAGCTGCACGGCCGTTCGAACCCGCTCGGAGTGGTCGTAGCTCAGTTGGAAGGCGGTCAGAGTACCCAAGTCGTGGGAGACGACATGAGCGCGTTCGATCTCGAGGGCATCGAGGAGGGCGAGCAGATCGCGCAGGCGGATCTCACGGTCGACGTGCGGATCGTCGGCGACGGTCCAGCCGGCCCCACGCTGGTCAGGGCAGATGGCTCGGTATCCGCGTGCGGCGAGGACCGGCGCTACCGAGTGCCACTGCCACCAGTGCTGGGGGAACCCGTGCAACAGCACGACCGGTTCGCCCTCACCCATGATGGCGACGTGCGTCTGCAGACCAGGCGTCTGGACGACGACATGGTCGAAGCCGGAAGCCTCCGGCAGCGGCGGGGACCAGTCCGCGTCGTTGCCAGAACGAGCGGCGTGCGGCTCCGGCGTAGTCATCGCAGCGACCCTTCGTCCGGCGGAATACTATTTTCATAGTAGATCTCGGGAAAGGGGATGTCCATGCCGGCGACAACCCGGGAGCGATCCCTCGAGGCGGCCGTGGAGCTGCTGGGCACGAGAGGCGTGCGCGCCTTGAGCCACGCCCGGGTCGATGAGCGCGCCGGACTTTCACCCGGGTCGACCTCCAACTGGTTCCGCACTCGACGCGCTCTGCTCGCCGGCGTGGTCGACTGGATCGCCGAGCGCGAGCGGGCGGACTTCGACCCGGCCGAGATGCCCGATGTCACGCGGCCGGAGCAGCTGATCGCCGGGCTGTGCGCGGTGGTCGAACAGCAGACCGGGCCGTTCGCCACGCGTACCCGCGCTCGCTACGCCCTCTTCCTCGAGCTGGCCGGCGACCCTGAGCTCGGCGAGCCGATGCGGCGGCAACGGCGCGAGTTCGAGCTCTGGACCGAGCGGATGGTCCGCGCGGTCGGCATCGCCGACCCGGTGCCCGCGGCCCGAGCCATCATGGCGCTCGGCGACGGGCTGCTGCTACACCGGCTGACCGTCGACCCGGACCTCGACGTACGCCCCACCCTCGAGCGCGCGATCCGCGCCCTGGCCGCGTCCTGACCTGGAGTTGAGCACGAAGTCCCTGCTTTCGCCCCTGCTTCGGTACCCAGCCGCGGTGTAGGTCGCGACGGCTGCCGCGTTGGCGCTCTCCGTGGCGACGGTGGCGCTGGAGGCGCCGAGGTCACGCAGGGCGGCGGCAGCGGCGATGCAGATCGCCGTCCCGTATCCGTGGCCACGGTGATCGCGGTGAACGCCCATCGGTTCCAACAGCCCGGGCCGACCAGGGCCGGTTGACCACACGGTGACGGCGGCCACCGCGGTGCCCTCCGCGTCGTACCCCAGCAGGCACCGGGCCTGTCGGTATGCCGGCGTCTGCGCCATCTCGTGCCACCGCTCGGCGGTGAACGTCGAGGTCGGGAAGGCCGACCGCTGCACCGCGACCCGTTCGTCGACCTCCGCCGGCCCGACGACCACCACCCGGAGCCCGATGGCGTCGACCGGGTCGGCCAGGTCACGAACCAATGGCGTCCACGCGTCGCCGTCCACCCAACCGGTCGCTCTCAGCTGGGAGCGGAATGCGCCGCCGAAGCGCGCTTCGACCGAGATCCGGCCGTCACCGAGAATGCCGCGGGCGGGGTCGGCGAGGTCGCGAACCAGGGCCGTGGCAAGCTCGGCGTCGTCGCCCCGAGACGGAGTGATCGCCAGACGGATCAGCGCCGTCTCGTCGAGGAACCCGATGGCCAACCTCGTAGCGTCGACGCTCCAGACGCGCAGCGCCCGAGCGAGGGCAACCGGTCCGGAGCGCAACGCCCAGCCCAGGTCGCCCGGGTGCAGTTGAACGGGCAGTCCCTCACGCTGCCACGACGAGAGATCAGCGACGACGTCATCGACCTGGTTCGGCGTCGGCGTCGACATGTCGATCGGCACGCGTACGTCCTTGTCGTCGAGGCGTCGTCCGGTCACACTCACCCTGACGGTCGGGGGGTGCGATGTCCAACGAATACGTGATCGCCGGCGGACGCCCGGGCTTCGAGCGCCTTCGGGTCCTGTCGCGAGTGTGGGGCGAGAGCACTGAGTCGTTGCTCCGCCTGGTCCGCGTCGGTCCGGGGATGCGTTGCCTCGACGTCGGTTGCGGCGCGGGCGATGTCAGCCTCTTCCTGGCCGCACTGGTCGGCGCCTCCGGGACGGTCGTGGGCCTCGACCCCGACGAGATCCAGCTCGACCTCGTCCGACAGGAGTGTCGTCGGCTGGCCGTCGCGAACGTGGAGCTCGTGCACGGCGACGTCATCGAGCTGGAGGCCGACGGCGCATACGACGTCGTCTACTCCCGCTTCCTGCTCGAGCACCTGCCCGACCCGCTCGAGGCGCTGCGGCGGATGTGGCGGGCGGTGCGGCCCGGCGGCCTCCTCATCGCCGAGGACGGCGACTTCCTCGCCGAGTTCTGCGAGCCGCCGCATCCGGGTTTCGACTTCTGGCAGTACGCGTACCAGGAGACGCTGCGTCGGCACGGCGGCGACCCACTCAGCGGCCGGCGCCTGCACTCCCGGTTCCGGGAGATCGGCATCCCCGACCCCCAGCTGAGCATGGTCCAGCACGTCTTTCTCAGCGGCGAGGGCAAGCTGATGCCCTACCTCACGGTCGCGCGAACCGCTTCACGGATCGTCGACTGCGGCGTCGCGACCCGCGAGGAGGTGGACGCGGCCATGGCCCAGCTGCTGGACCTGGCCAACGACACGACGTCCGCCGTCAGCTCACCGCGGGTCTTCCAGTGCTGGGCCCGGAGGCCCTAAGGGGGCAGGGCCGGTCACGGGGCCAAGACGCGGTACCGGATGTGCGTGACGGCCGGCGACGGCACCACCTCGAAGGGCTCGAAACGCAGCCCCTCCAGGCCGTCCCACAGCCGCTCGCCGGACCCGAGGACGATCGGGGCGACGTGGAGGTACAGCTGGTCGACCAGCCCGGCCTTGAGGTACGCCCGCGAGGTCGCCGCCCCGCCAGAGATCTGGACGTTGGCGTCGCCGGCCGCCTCCCGCGCCCGTGTCAGAGCCGACTCGATGCCGTCGGTGACGAAATGGAAGACCGTCCCGCCGTCCATCGGCAGGTCCGCCCGCGGGTGATGGGTGAGAACGAACACCGGTACGTGGTACGGCGGGTCCTCGCCCCACCACCCGCGCCAGGCGGCATCCCAGTCGTCGGCGCCCGGACCCGCGAACATGTTGCGCCCCATGATGTATGCGCCCACGCCCTCGCCGTGCCGCGCGGCGACATCGGCGTCCACCGCTGGACCGTCGGCACCGGCGAACGCCCAGTCGTGGAGGCGTTCACCGTTGGTGCCGAGCGGGTCTTCGGGGGTCTGGTCAGGCCCGGCGACGAACCCGTCGAGCGACACGGACAGCTGGCAGATCACGGAGCCCATGGCCAATGAGACCGCAGTCCGTCCGAGAAGTCATCGCTGGTCGCCCGGATCCAGGAACGATGACGATCTACAACGCCGGCGTAGGAGCGTGTGGAGCGCGCACGTCGGCGCTTCGAGCTCGGAGACTGATGCACCAGTGAGCGATGTCAACGTGGCTTCGTCGGCAGCCGGCTCTGATGCCGGCCCATGCGCTCGCGGCTGAGCAGGTCGTGGCGGCCGCGGGCTCCGATGCCGAAAGCAGCGGCTGCCACAGCTTCACGTGTTCGGTCGGATGACGCCTGAGGACAAGCTGCGGCTGGCCCGGGCCATGCAGGAGCAGGGCCTGATCGTCGCGATGACCGGCGACGCCGTCAACGACGCGGCAGCCCTGAAGCAGGCGGACATCGGGGTGGCGATGGGCAGCGGCAGCGAGGTGACGAAACAAGCCGCGCGGATGGTGCTCACCGACGACACCTTCGGGACGCTGGTCCACGCCGTCTCCATCGGTCTGGGAACGGCCTTCAACGCCGTCGTCAACCGGCGCGATCCCACAAGCGGGCTGACCCCGCCGATCCTCAAGGCTCGCCGCCGTCCTGCCCATCGTCATCGAGGTGGCAAAGGTGCTGCGGAGACGCCAGCAGGGTGACCTCCACTCATCTGCCCCCGAGACCGTCGTTCGCACCGGCACGGGCCCGGTCTTCTCGCGGTTGAGGCCGGGGCTTTGTCGTTCATCCCGACTCGAGCCGAAGGGTCTCCGGGCGCGGGTGCCCTCGGAACCAAGAGGCGTACCGCTCGGCTAGGGGGGCGGCGGTGAGTCCGTGAGCGAGGGCCGACAGGCCGATGGTGACGAGCGCCGTCGTCATCAACACGTCTTGGTGCGGTAGCGGCTGAGGCTGCTCGAGAATCAGGATGGAGAAAACGATCGACGCGAGCCCACGCGGGCCGAACCAGCCCATGAAGGCAACCGTTGGACCACGAGCATGAGTTCCCAGGAGGGAAACTGCCACAGGGAGCATCCGCACCGCCGTCAGGCTGACCACGGCGTAGGCGAGCACCAGCCAAGAGAGGTGACCCAGCGCAGGGCCAAGCATCACCGCCGCGAAGACGATGAACGTCACGGCGCTCGAGAGGTCACCCAGCTGCTCCGCGAGGTGCGACACGTCCCCTCCGACCCGCCCGCGGATGACGCTGAAGGACAGCCCGCCCACGAACGCCGCGATGAAACCGGACCCCCCCAGAGCCACCGCAGCGGTGTAGGCGAGTGCGGCCGCCGCCACGGGAATGATCTGCGCCCACGCAGCCTCGATGCGGTCACGTGGGGCCGCCAGGACGAGGATGGCCGCGGCGATCCCTCCAGCAACGACACCCGCCAGAACGCCATAGCCGATCTGTGCGGCGACAAGCTGGACGCCCGAGTGCGTTGCCGCGGAGCCCAACGACCCTGAGGCGTTGTCATCGCTGGCGATCGCGCCGGACTGAGCATGCGCCACGGCGAGGACGATCAGGAACATCGGCACGCAGATGCCGTCGTTGAGGCCGCTCTCGACATTCAGGCCCTGGCGTACCCGAGTCGGCAGGCGGGGAAGGGTCACCACCGCCTGCCCAAGCGCGGCATCCGTCGGCGCCAGGATCACGGCGAGCAGAAGCGCCTCGGGCCAGAAGGCAGTGCCGCCGAACAGGAATATTCCGGCTGCGAAACCGGCGGCGACGGTCAACGGCAGACCAAGTCCGAGCAGCCGAGCGGGCACGGAGAGCTCCTTGCGCAGCGCTCTCATGTCGACGCTCGCGGCGTCGGAGAAGAGCACCAGGCCGAGCGTGATCTCCGCGAGCAGCTTGACGGCCTCACCCGCAGCATCGACATCGACAATGCCCAGTGCGCCGGCCCCGAAAAAGAGGCCGGCGGTCAAGAAGACGATGGGCGCCGTAATGGGAGTACCGGAAAGGCGCTTCGAAACCGCAGCGAATGCCAGTAGTACCAGAGCAATCGTCGGGATCGCCCAGGCGCTCATCGGATGCGCCCGACTGGGCGTCGTTGACGGGCGGCAGACAGCGGGCCGTAGCGATGTCGGAAGCGACGCATGGCTTCCTTACCCCAACAAGTGAAGGTGACCGAGTGTGTGCTTCCGACAGTCTGACATCCGGCACAGGCCCCGGTCCGGCCCACCGACGGGCCGAACGGCGGAGCCCGAGGCAGCCGAAATGAGGTGACGCAAGGTGGTCCCGCGCCGACCGCTCGTCAGTGACGGGCGTTGGCCTGGATCACCGAGGCGTAGAACCGGGCCGAGTCCTTGATCGTCCGGCGCTGCGTCGGGTAGTCGACGTGGACGATCCCGAACCGCCGCTCGTACCCCCACGCCCATTCGAAGTTGTCGAGCAGCGACCAGAGGAGGTACCCGCGGACGTCGGCGCCGGCGTCGATGGCGTCGCGTACCGCCGCGAGGTGCCGGCGCACGTAGTCGGTGCGCTCGACGTCGTGGACCCGGCCGTCCGGTGACACGACGTCGGGGTAGGCGGCCCCGTTCTCGGTCACCATCAACGGAATTCCCGGGTAGTCCTTGGCGGTGCGCACCAGCAGCTCGGTGAGGCCGGCCGGGTCGACCAGCCACCCCATCTGGGTCCGGTGGCCTGGTTCGAGGACGAAGTCCACGTCGTCCGGTCCCGGCCACGGCGGCTGCGCCGCGACCTTGTGGCCGTCGTCGCGGTTCCGTTCGATGACGCCGTCCCACTTCCGGGCGACGCTCGTCGTGTAGTAGTTCACGCCGAGCACGTCGATCGGCTGGTGGATCGCCTCGAGGTCGCCGTCGCGGACGAACGACCAGTCGGTCACCGACGCGGTGTCGGCGAGCAGGTCCTCGGGGTAGGCGCCGTCCAGCTCGGGGCCGAGGAACGCCCGGTTGCCCAGGGCGTCCAGCCGCCGGACGATGTCGAGGTCCTCGGCCGAGTGTGGGTCGGCGGGTCGGATGACGTGCAGGTTGTGGGTCACCGACGCCCGCGCCCCGGGACGCGCTGCCCGAACGGCCTGCACGGCCAGGCCGTGCCCGAGGTTGAGGTGGTGCACCGCGGCCAGCGAGTCGGCCTGGTTCTCCCGCCCCGGGGCGTGGACACCGGAGCAGTAGCCGAGGTAGGCCGAGCACCACGGCTCGTTGAGGGTCGTCCAGGTATGCACCCGGTCACCGAGCACCTCGGCGACCTTGCCGGCATACGTCGCGAAGGCCTCCGAGGTGGCGCGCGAGGTCCAGCCGCCGGCGTCCTCGAGATCCTGCGGCAGGTCCCAGTGGTAGAGCGTGGCGATCGGTGCGACGCCCGCGGCGAGCAGCCGGTCGACGAGCCGGGAGTAGAAGTCGAGGCCGCGCTGGTTGAACGCGCCGGAGCCGCCCGGCTGGATCCGCGGCCAGGCCAGCGAGAACCGGTACGCCTGCAGCCCCAGCTCCTTCATCAGTCCGACGTCCTCGGCGACCCGGTGGTAGTGGTCGGCGGCGACGTCGCCGGTGTCACCGCGCAGGGTCTTGCCCGGGGTGTGGGAGAAGGTGTCCCAGATCGACGGCGTGCGGCCGTCCTCCGTCAC
>DASTNV010000303.1:0-6835 GCA_035762725.1 Lapillicoccus sp.
AGCATCTCGAGGCGCTCCCGGGCGGTCTTCTTGCCGCGGGCGTGCTGTTTCTCGACCGCCCGCTCTGACCCGGCGTGCGCGACCTCGGCGACGCGGCGCTTGAGGTCGGCCAGCTTGCCCGCAGTCGTGGAGAGGTCGAGCTCGGTCTCCTCGTCACTGGCCATGCTGCGAACCCTAGCCTTGCCTCTCATGGCCGCTTCCCTCGATCGCGACGCCCTGTATGCGGCGTTGGTCACCTCTGGATCACCGTGGCGGGACGTCGAGCACCACGCGACGATCGGCTCGACCAACGCCCGCGCGGCCTGGCTCGCCGAACCGTGGCGGGTGGTCGTCTCGGACCATCAGAGCGAGGGCCGGGGCCGGCTGGCCCGCACCTGGGAGGCGCCGCCGGGGACATCCGTCGCCGTGTCGGCGACCGTCCCGGTCCCGGAGGCGGGCCAGGCCTGGCTGCCGCTGCTCGCCGGAGTCGCCGTCGCCGAGGCGGTCACGTCGGTCGCCGAGCTGCCCGCGGAGCTCAAGTGGCCCAACGACGTCCTGCTGCCCTCAGACGGCGACCGCAAGGTCTGCGGCGTCCTGTGCGAGGTGGTCCAAGCGCCGAGCGGCGGCTGTGTGGTCATCGGCGCGGGGATCAACCTCGACCAGGACCGCGGCCAGCTGCCCGTCGACACCGCGACGTCGCTGGCTCTCGGGGGCGCTCCGGACGTCGACCGGAACCGGCTGGTCGCGGCATACCTTGCCGGGGTGGCTCGCTGGTATGCCGCGCTGACCGGTGGTGACGCGGCCGGGTTGCGCGACGCATACCGGGAGCGCTGCACGACGATCGGGCGCGCGGTGACGCTGACCCGGCCCACCGGGCCGGACCTGCTCGGTACCGCAGTAGCCGTGGACGACGACGGCCGCCTGGTCGTCGAGGCGGCCGACGGGCAACACGCCTGGGCGGCCGGCGACGTCACCCACGTCCGATCGTCGGGGTGAACCGCACCCTCCGCGTTGGCATGATGGCGGGCATGGGCGAGACGCCGCCGGCCGAGAGTGGCCGGGACGAGGCCGCCGTGACGGGACAGGACCTCGAGGACGTCACGGCTGCCCTGCTGGCCCGGCCGCTCGAGCTCAGCCGCCGCGACGTCAGCCGTGATGCCCATGTGAGCCTGCACAGTGCCCGCCGGTTCTGGCAGGCGCTCGGCTTTCCGCTCGTCAACAACGACGAGCTTCTCTTCACCCAGGCCGACGTCGACGCGCTGGGCATCGTCGCGGGGCTGGTCCGGCGTGGTGACCTGGACGAGGCGACCGCCCTGCAGCTGACCCGGGCCTTCGCCCGAACCGCCGATCGGTTGGCCTCGTGGCAGGTGCAGCTCGTCGCCGAGTCGATCGACGCGGAGCGCGAGGTGGCCGGCGATCTGTCCGCGGACCACTCGACGCGGGCCACGGCCCAGGCGACGGCGCGATCCCTGGTCGACCTCGCCGACGACCTCGAGCCGCTGCTCGTCTACTCGTGGCGCCGGCACCTCGCCGATGCGGTGTCCCGGTTGCTCACCGACGCCGAGCCGGAGACCGCCGAGGAGGGGATCTACCGGCACATCGGGTTCGCCGACCTCGTCGCGTTCAGCACCCTGGTGCGCAAGTCGACGGAGCGTGAGCTGTCGCAGATCGTGCGCCGGTTCGAGGAGCTCAGCGCCGACGTCGTCACCGCGCACGGTGGCCGAATCGTCAAGACGGTCGGCGACGAGATCCTCTTCTCCAACCGCAACGCCGCCCCGGCGGCCGCGACGGCCATCGACCTCGTCGAGGCGATCACGACCGACGAGCTGCTGCCGGACGTCCGCGTCGGCCTGGCCGCCGGGCGGGTGATGCCCAAGCTCGGCGACGTCTTCGGCAACCCGGTGAACCGGGCCTCCCGGCTCACCGCCATTGCGCACCCGGGCAGCGTGCTGGTCGACGACGTCGTGGCGGAGTCGCTGCACGACGTCTCGGGCTTCGCCCTGACGCCGTTGCGGCCGCGGACGCTGCGCGGAGTAGGAAAGGTCGAGCCGTTCCTCCTCGCGCGGGCCAGCACCGCCGCCCGCCGCCCGTCCGCAGCCACCGATTCATAAGGAGAGCTCATGACGTCGGACGACCCGCTGGTCCGCATCGAGGCCGACGGCGAGGGCCACGTGGTCGAGCTCGTCCTCGACCGCCCCGAGGCGCTCAACGCCGTTTCGACGGCGATGGCCGAGGCGATCGCCGACGCCACGGCGCGGGTGGCGGCCGACCCACAGGTGCGGTGCGTCGTCCTGCGATCAAGTCAGGAGCGGGCGTTCTGCGTCGGCGCGGACCTCAAAGAGCGGAACGCGTTCACCGACGCGGACCTGGTGCAGCAGCGGCCGGTGGCGCGCGGCGCATACCGAGGGGTTCTCGACCTGCCGGTTCCCGCGGTGGCGGCGGTCGAGGGGTACGCGCTCGGCGGAGGGTACGAGCTGGCCCTCTCCTGCGACCTCATCGTCGCCGGGGAGTCCGCGACGGTCGGCCTGCCTGAGGTGTCGGTCGGAGTCATCCCGGGCGGTGGGGGCACCCAGCTGCTGACCCGGCGGGTGGGCTGGTCGCGGGCGGCGTCGCTCGTTTTCACAGCGCGCCGGCTGCCCGCGCCCGAGGCCCTCGCTCTCGGGTGCGTCGACGAGGTGGTCCCGGCGGGTACCGCGCGGGACCGGGCGCTCGAGCTCGCCCGGGTCATCGCCGCGAACTCCCCGGTCGGGCTGCGGCAGGCGAAGCGGGCGATGCGGTTCGGGTTCGACGTCGACCTGGCCACCGGACTCGAGGTCGAGGATGCCTGTTGGCGGGCCACGGCGTTCAGCGGCGACCGAGCCGAGGGCGTCGCGGCGTTCGCGGAACGGCGCGCCCCGCGCTGGCCCGGTCGTTGACGCGCCTCAATCCAATAGGCTCGACAGCGTGACCCGCGTGCTGCTGGCGGAGGACGACCCCGCCATCTCCGAGCCGCTCGCGCGCGCACTCCGCCGGGAAGGCTACGACGTCGACGTCCGGGGCGACGGGCGCACCGCGCTCGAGGGAGCGCGCGACAACCCCGACCTCGTCGTGCTCGACCTCGGGCTGCCTTACATCGACGGGCTCGAGGTGTGCCGCCGGATCCGGGCGATGGGCAAGACCGTGCCGGTGCTGATCCTCACGGCTCGCGCCGACGAGGTGGACACCGTCGTCGGCCTCGACGCCGGCGCCGACGACTACGTCACCAAGCCGTTCCGCCTGGCTGAGCTGCTGGCCCGCGTCCGGGCGCTCCTGCGCCGGAACCCGACCGAGACGGCGCCGACCAGCGACCAGCTGCGGATCGACCCGGACGGCCGCCGGGCCTGGTTCAAGGACCAGGAGATGCAGCTGACCGCCAAGGAGTTCGACCTGCTACGGGTCCTCGTCCGCGAGCAGGGCAAGGTCGTCTCGCGCGAGCAGCTGATGCGGGAGATCTGGGAGACCGCGTGGTTCGGGTCGACCAAGACGCTCGACATGCACATCAGCGTGCTGCGCCGGAAGCTGGGCGACGACGCCACCCAGCCGCGCTACATCGCCACGGTCCGCGGCGTCGGGTTCCGGTTCGAGCGTCCGGAGGACTGACCCGGGATGCGCCGGCAGCTCGTGCGCATGACGGCGTATGCGGTCATCGCCGCGATGCTCGTGGTGCTCCTGCCGCTGTCCGGCGTCGGCGTGTGGCTGGTCACCCAACGGGTGGCGCTGGTCGAGACGTGGCTGGACCAGACCCCCATCGACCGGAGCCTGCAGCTGCTCGGCGGCGTCCTCGTGGTCGCCCTGCTCATCGTCGCCGTAACGCTCGGCCTGGTGCAGCGGATGTCGCGGCGGCTGGCCGAGCCGATGACCCGGCTGGCCGAGGCGGCCGAGCAGCTCGGCGAGGGCACGACGAAGCTCGACCCGATCCGGTCGGACATCCCTGAGGTCGACCGGGTCTCCGCCGTCCTGACCCGCAGTGCGCAGCAGGTGACCCGGTCGCTGGCCGCGGAGCGCGAGTTCGCCTCGGACGCCTCGCACCAGCTGCGAACCCCCTTGACCGCACTGCTGATGCGGCTCGAGGAGATCTCGGTGTCGGACGACGTCGAGGTCGTCCACGAGGAGGCTGGGATCGCCATGGAGCAGGTCGAGCGGCTCACCCGCGTCGTCGACGACCTGCTGATGCGCAGCCGGCGCAGCAACGACGCCCCCCGGCCGGAGGTGTCCTTGGACACGGTGATCGCGGCGCTTCAGCGCGAGTGGCAGCCCGCCTTCGAGCAGGCCCGCCGCAGCGTCCGGGTCCACGGCGAACGGGGCCTCTACGTCAAGTCCACGCCGGTCGCCCTCAGCCAGGTGCTCAGCACTCTTCTGGAGAACTCGCTCGTCCACGGCCGGGGCACCGTGGAGATGCAGGCCCGGCGCAGCGGCCCGTCGGTCGTCGTCGAGGTCAGTGACCAGGGCGACGGGATCTCGTCGACGATGGCGCCGCACATCTTCGAGCGGTCGGTCAGCAGCGGCCGGGGGAACAGCACCGGGCTCGGCCTGGCCCTCGCCCGCGACCTCGCCGAGTCCAACGGGGGTCGCCTCGACCTCGTGTCGGCCCAGCCGGTGAAGTTCGCCCTGTTCCTCTCGGAGGCCGACGCGCACTGACCGTGGTGGACGAGGGCGGTTCGCGTGCATCTCGCCTGCGGCGTCGACGCGCCGTGGTCGCACGAATCGGCCGGGTAGGCGTACGGGGATTCGGCGCATCGGTGTCGCCGCCGGGACTGCGTCATTCCGACTGCGCGACAATGATCGGGTGGGATTGTCCCGGTGGGGGCCGGGACAATCCCACCCAGTGAAGGCTTCTGGGCGTCCTCGGGGGTCGAGGTCAGCGCTCGGGTTCGGACAGGTGCGGGGAGCCGGCCGCGACCTCGGCCTCCTCGGGCCCCTCGAGCTCGGGATCGCCGGGGTGCTCGCGCGAGAAGACGAACTGCCGGTACGCCCAGAACCGGAAGATCGTCGCCAGGCCGATCCCGATGATGTTGTTGATGTTGACCGCGAGCCGCGAGTCCATGTGCAGCAGGTCGTGGGTGGCGTTGAGGTAGACAGTGGAAATGATCAGACCGATCCCGTTGACGAGGAAGAACAGCGCTGCCTCGTGATGCACCGGCCGGCTCCGACGGTGTCGGAACGTCCAGAGCCGGTTCCCCAGCCACGCGAACAGGGTCGCGGCGACACCGGAGAGGATCTTCGAGGTGGCCAGACGGCCTTCGAGTGGGCCGTAGAACAGCCAGTTGAACCCCACGAAGTCGATGACGAAGGCGATCGCCCCGATCACACCGAACTTGGCGACCTCGCGCCAGAAGATGTCGATCACTCCGCGGAGCCGGTCCATGAGGCCCGGCCTCGACGCGTCGATCACCCGGAGATGGTACAGACCGAAACCATGATTTCTCTCCAGCTAGGCTCGCCTGCCGTGAGCGTCCCGCCTCAGCGCACCCCTGGCGGGTTCCCCGTCGTCGGCGTCGTCGGCGGCGGTCAGCTGGCCCGGATGATGCAGGGACCGGCCGTCGAGCTCGGAGTCCAGCTCAGCGTCCTCGCCGAAGCGCCGGACGGAGCGGCTGCCCTCGTCGTGCCGTCAGCGCCGGTGGGGTCGCACACCGACGTGGCGACGGTATGCGCGTTCGCGCGCCACTGCGACGTCGTGACCTTCGACCACGAGCACGTTCCAGGGGACGTGCTCGCCGCGCTGGAGGCCGACGGGGTCGTGCTCCACCCGGCTCCGGCCGCTCTGAGGTTCGCCCAGGACAAGCTGGCCATGCGGTCCCGGCTCGCCGAGCTCGGTGTCCCCTGCCCGCGGTGGGCCGCGGCGCATACGACGGAGGACGTCGAGGCGTTCGCCACTCAGGTGGGCTGGCCGATCGTCGCCAAGACCCCGCGAGGCGGCTACGACGGCAAGGGGGTCCGCGTCGTCGAGGCGGCGGGTGATCTCGCGGACTGGCTGGAGGCGGCTGGGCTACCCGGGCCCCTGGAGGACGGCGTCCTGCTGGAGGAACGCGTCGGGTTCACCCGTGAGCTCGCCGTCCTCGTGGCCCGCAGCCCGTCCGGTCAGGCGGCGGCGTGGCCGGTCGTCGAGACGGTCCAGACCGACGGGATCTGCACCGAGGTGCTGGCGCCGGCGCCGGGGATGGACCCCGGTCTGGCGGCGTCGGCTACCGCGGCCGGGCTACGGGTGGCTGGGGAGCTCGGCGTCACCGGGGTGATGGCCGTGGAGCTCTTCGAGGTGCCGGGTCAGCCCGGCTTCCTCGTCAACGAGCTGGCCATGCGGCCGCACAACAGCGGCCACTGGTCGATGGACGGAGCGGTGACCGGCCAGTTCGAGCAGCACCTGCGGGCAGTCCTCGACCTGCCGTTGGGCGATCCGTCGACCCGCGCCCCGTGGACGGTCATGGCCAACGTCCTGGGTGGGGACCACCAGGAGCTCTATAGCGCCTATAGGCACGTCATGGCCCGCGACCCTGGGGCCAAGGTGCACCTCTACGGCAAGGGCGTCCGGCCCGGGCGCAAGATCGGGCACGTCAACGTGTCGGGCCGGTCGCTCGAGGACGCGCGGTCCCGAGCCACGCACGCCGCCGACTACATCGCAGGAGCCATCGATGAGTAAGACCCCGTTGGTCGGGATCGTCATGGGCAGCGACAGCGATTGGCCGGTGATGGAGCAGGCGGGAATTGCGTTGCGGGAGCTGACGATTCCCTTCGAGGCCGATGTCGTGTCGGCGCATCGCATGCCCGAGGACATGGTCGAGTACGGTCGCAGCGCGGTGGACCGAGGTCTGCGGGTCATCGTTGCGGGGGCCGGCGGAGCGGC
>DASTNV010000304.1:0-3982 GCA_035762725.1 Lapillicoccus sp.
CGGAGGGCGGCGTCGTCGACCCCGGTCAGCGGGGTCCGGTGGACCGTCGGCTTCACCGGGTGGGGTGCCGCCCAGACCGGCCCGACCACAGGAGCAACGACCAGGGCCGCGGTCGTCGTCAGGACGAGCGCCGTTGCTCGGATCGCCTTCATGACACCTCTCCTCGCCATATCAGTGGCCACACCCTTCAGTGTTCACACAGGTCACATCAAGCCCACTGGCATCATCTTTAACTGCCCTTAAGCGAAGCGATGCCAGCCCGTGATCTCGGCCGGCGATCCGACGCCGGTAGCCTCTCGGGCGTGAAGGTGCTGGTGACGGGCGCTGCTGGCATGTTGGGCCAGGCCCTGGTGGCCGCCTTCCGGAGCGCGGGCCACGAGGTCGAACCGTGTGATCGGGCGGCTCTCGACATCCGCTCCCTGGCCGCCTGCCGAGCAGTGCTGACACCCGGCGTCGACGTCGTCGTCAACGCTGCGGCCTGGACCGACGTCGACGCCGCGGAGACGGCCGAGCCGGGGGCGTTCGCCGTCAACGCGACCGGAGCCGCCAACCTCGCGGTCGCCGGTCGAGAGTCAGGCGCTCAGCTGGTCCAGATCTCCACGGACTACGTGTTCGACGGCCAAGCGACGAGCCCGTACGCCGAAGGTGCTCCGCTCAACCCGCTCGGCGCCTACGGACGGTCGAAGGCGGCGGGCGAGTGGGCCGTTCGCGCCGAGCACCCGGCGCCGCTCATCGTCCGAACCGCCTGGTTGTACGGACCGGGGGCGAAGAGCTTCGTGCGGACCATGGCCCGACTCGCGGAGGAGCGCGACACCGTGGACGTGGTCGATGACCAGCGGGGCCAGCCCACGACGACGACTGACGTCGCCGCATACGTCCTCAGGCTGCTCGAGTCCGACGCGACGCCGGGGATCTACCACGCGACGAGCGAAGGGGAGACGACCTGGTTCGGGCTGGCCCGCGCCATCTTCGAGCAGCTCGGTCTTGACGCCGAGCGGGTCCGGCCCACCTCGTCAGCAGCCTTCGCGCGTCCGGCGCCGCGCCCCACCTACTCGGTGCTCGGACACGACCGCGGCATCGCCGCCGGAGCGCTGATGCCCCACTGGCGAGCGGCGCTCGACGCGAACCTGGCCGACGTCGTCCAGCCGGCGTAGGGCCCTGCTCAGCTGCCCATGCGGTAGGCGCGGAGGGTCGCCTGGGCGCAGCGGTCCCAGGTGAACTGTCGGGCGCGGGAGCGCCGGCTCTCCGGACTGCCCGGTGGACGGTCGAGCGCGGTGACGAGACCGTCGAGCATCGCCTCGGCGGAGCCGGGATCGGCGAACGTCGCCTGGTCACCCAGCACCTCACGAGTGACGGGGAGATCGGCGGCGAGCACCGGGGTCCCCGCGGCGAGTGCCTCGAGGGGTGGCAAGCCGAACCCCTCGTACCGCGAGGGGAACGCCAGCGCGCGCGCCCCCGCCACGACCTGCTGGAGCATGGTGAACGGCAGGTGGCCGGTTCGCACGAGTCGACCCGACGGCAGGTCCGACGTGTCGAGGGCGTCCCCCCAGCCCTCGGCCCCGACGAGCACCAGAGGGGGCAGGTCGACACCTCGCGTCGACCCCAACCGGTATGCGTCGAGCAGGGTGGGAAGGTTCTTCCGGGGTTCCAAGGTCCCCACCGCCACGACGTAGTCACCGGGAAGCTCCGGGTGGTCCGCACGGTCCGCGGGGCGCACCGCGAACCAGGACTCGTCCACGCCCAGCGGCGTCACCACCACGCGCTCGGGAGCGAGCGCATACGCGTCGCTGATCTCCGCCGCCATCGCCTCGCTCACCGCACAGACGGTCGCGCCGCGGTTCAGGGCGGCCGGGACGAGGTCGCGGTATGCCTGCGACGCCGGGCTCACCATGGTCGGCATCAGCAGGTAGGCGAGGTCATGGATGGTCACGACGAGGCGAGCTCGCCGGGAGGGGGGCGCGACGAAGTTCGTGCCGTGGAAGACGTCGACCGGGCCGCTGAGGAGCTCGACGGGCGGCCACCCGCCACGGGTCCAGAGCGTCCGAAGCAGCCGGGCCGGCAGGCGGCGGCCGGCGATCCGGACCTGGCCGGGTAGCTGGTCGCGCAGGGGCTCGGTGCCGCGACGGGAGAACGGCGTGGCCACCAGCTCGAGCTCGGACGAGGTGGTCGTCACCAGGGCCTGGACGAGGCGCTCCGTGTAGGTCCCGATGCCGGTTCGCGCACCCAGCAGGGGCGTGGCGTCGAAGCCGACCTTCACCGGCGGGCCTCCCACGGCGTCAGGGCTTGAGTCAACGAGGGCTGCGTGACATAGGTTCGTGCCGTTCGCCGGGCCACAGTACCGGCGTCCGGTCCAGGGCGGAGGTCGGGTGAACGAGGGGCCGTTGGCCGTGCATGTCGTGGCGACCCAGCTCTGCTCCCGCGTCCCCGGCGGCACGGGTCGGTATGTGGAGGAGCTGCTGCGGGGGCTGGTACGCCTGCGCCCGGCCGCCGCGAGCGTCACAGCGGTGGCGGCGCGGGGCTGTGCCGCTGTGGACCGGCTGGGCGTGGACGTCGTACGGGTCGCCCCCCCGCTCCCGGTTCTGGCCCGGCTCTGGGAACGTGGCCTTCCTCCGCGCCCGCCAGGGAGTGGCGTCCTCCACGCGCCGACGCTGATGGTGCCGCCCGTCCCTCGGTCCACCGCTCTGGTCGTGACGATTCACGACGTCGTTCCGTGGACCCACCCGGAGACGCTGACCGCCCACGGCGTGGCCTTCCACCGCCGGATGGGCGAGCGGGCCGCCCGAGAGGCGGCGACGATCGTCACCCCGACCGAGGCGGTCGCGGCGCGCGTCCGCCAGCTCCTCGAGCCGCGCGGTGTCGTGGTCGCGGTGCCTCCCGGAGTGTCGGTGACCACTCCTCCCGAGGACGCGGAGCACCGGAGGGCACGCGGGTCCGTCCGCCCCTACGTGCTCTTCGTCGGAACCGCGGAGCCGCGTAAGGGTCTCGACGTCCTGGTCGCTGCACTCGCGCAGCCGGAGCTCGACGGCCTCGACCTCGTGGTCGTCGGCCCCCCGGGCTGGGGCGACGTCGACATCGGCGCGCTCGCCGCTGCTGCCGGCGTGTCCACCCGGGTGCACGTCACCGGGCGAGTCGACTCCGCTGACCTCGCGAGCTGGTATGCCGGAGCCCGGGTGCTTGCGATGCCGAGCCGGGCCGAGGGGTTCGGCTTCCCGGTCGTCGAGGCGATGGCCCACGGCATTCCGGTGGTCGTGACCGCCGACCCGGCCTTGACCGAGGTGGCCGCCGGGGCGGCGATGGTCGTGCCGATCGGTCAGGCCGAGCCGTTGGCCAGTGCCCTGGCGGCGGCCGCCGAGCCTGGGCCTGAGCGCGACCAGCTGCTCGTCCGTGGTCGGCGGCGGGCTGCCGACTTCGACTGGGACCGGACCGCCGCCGAGATGTGGGGGCTTTACGCGTCGGTCGCTCCCGGTCCGGACCTCACCCGTTAGTGCTTGCCGTTCTCGGACGGTGGGGAGGGCGCATCCTCGAGCTGGGAGTCGGTCTGGTCGAGCGCCCGGACGGTGGCGTCGCGGAGCGCGTTGACCTGCCAGTAGACCGGCTCGACCATCCAGTTGACACTGCGCTGGACCACTCGCTTGAGGAGGGTGGCCCCGGGCCGCCCGGAGATCGGCGGCGGGGGCGCCAGCGGTGGCAGCGAGCGCACCGAGGTCGAGAGGGACTTGTGACGGCCTCGAACGGCATGCCCGTTGAGGGAGGCTGCCCGCACCGGGCCACCGCGGCGACGGGCGGCCCGGGCCCGGACCTCGGCCTGCACATGCGCCCGAAGGTCCGGCCCCCCGGAGGGCCAGTCCGCGGGCTCCTCGGCTGGCTCGACGCGGCCGAGGGCGCGCATCATGGCCCGCTGGAGCTCGGCGTCGCTGTTGACCAGCGTGACGTCGTCGCGATACGCGACCTGCTCCGCCAGCCCGCCGACTCGCGTGACGAT
>DASTNV010000305.1:0-4234 GCA_035762725.1 Lapillicoccus sp.
CACAGACGACCGCGAACCCCCCAGCCACGGCTGTCCTGATGGCAGCGACGTGGTCGGCGAGATCACCACCGGTGCGACCGCCGAGGTTCAGAACGGCGTGGATGGCGACGGGGTCAGCACGACGCCCGATACGACCGCCGAGCGTGAGAACGGCGCGGACGACCCGCCGAGTCATGCCGTCTCGCATGTTCTCGCCGTTCGCATCGGTGTCACTGTCGACGAGTCGCCAGCCGTCCGGGCTTCCGAGCAGGTCGAACCGCGCGCCCTGCTGCTCGAACTCGACCTGCTGACGCGAGCGCTGCGCAAGGCCGGCTCGGAACGCGGCGTGATCCGCGAAGGCATCGTCCAGCCCGGCATTCGGGGAGAGCTCGCGGAGCCCGGCGAACGTGAAGCCGACGTTCGTCGACGTAGATCTCGCCGGTCCACCGGGCGGCCTCACGGCGGCAGCCGCGGTCGTCAGCTCCGGCAGGAGAGCGGCCAGCTCCGCTCGCGCCTTGGTGCGGTCCCGGACACTGAGCAGCAGGAAGTGCTGGGCATAGTCGACGTCCTGCCGACGTCTGAACCCGGGGATGATGTCGGCCTGGATCTCGTGGGTCGGTAGCTCCGGCGGCTCGACCAGTCCCATGACCCTCGTCTCCTCAGCAATCTCGTGGCCGCTACGAACAGCGCGACGTAGAGTCCGAGGGTGGTGGCCGCCCGCTGATACATCAAGGGCGACCCCGGTGTGCAGGTCACGAACGAGGCTCTGTGAGATGTTGGCGGGACGCTCCAGTGAGCAGACCCTGCTGGACCGTTGGCAGCAGGAGGCCGACACCGGCCTGCCGCGCTTCGCCCTGATCCGCGGCGAGCCCGGCATCGGCAAGAGCCGCCTGCTCCGCCACTGGACGGCGAAGATGCGTGAGAGCGGGACGCGGGTGCTCGTGGGCTCCGCGTTCGAGAACGTGTCGACGCCCTTCCTGCCCATCGCCACCGCGGTCGACGCGCTCCCCGGGATGTCCGACCTGTTCGTCAACCCGGCCGGTGAGCTCGACACCGGCAACGCCGAGATGCGCGTCCACCTCAAGGTTGCGGGAGCGCTGCTCCGCGCCGCGACCCACCGGCCCCTCGTCCTGGCGATCGACGACCTCCACTGGGCCGACCGCGGCACGCTCGGGTTCCTGTACAACCTCGTGGCGACGCTCAGCCAGCCGTCGAACGGGCTGCCGCCCCGCATGCTGATCGTCGCGACGTGCCGCGCCGCGGTGGTCGACCCCGATGTCGACGCCGCCATCGGCCGCCTCGGTCGCGAGCCCATCGTCCGCCCGCTGCGGCTGGCAGGCCTGGACGAGATCGAGATGCACGAGATGCTGACAGCCCGCTGCGGAGGGGTCCCGAGCCCCGTGTTCCTGGCCGCCGTCCTCGACGCGACGTCGGGGAACCCGCTCCTCGCCGAGCTGATCGTCGACGAGCTGGAGATGCGGTCGCTGATCGAGGTCCGCGACGGTCACGTGGTCGCAGACACCGACGCGATCCGGCTGGTCGTCTCCGCGGAGCTGGGACAGGCGTGCGCCCCCCGCCTCGGGCGGGTCGGGCCCGCGGCGCGCCAGGTGCTGGACGTCGCCGCGCTCGTCGGCGACGGTGGGTCGCTCGACGATCTCGCCGCGATCACGGGCCGAGACCACGACGAGTTGCTCACCGTGCTGGCCGAGGCGGAGGACGCCGCCGTGGCCGCAGCCGAGGGCGAGATCTACCGGTTCCACCACCCGCTGCTGCGCAGCGTCCTGGTCGGCTCGATGCCCGGGTACCGCCGCCAGGCGATCGAGCGGCTCATCGTCGACGGCCTGTTGAACCGCTACGGCACCGGCGACGACCGCGTCGCGTTGAGCATCGTCGAACACGCCCGCAGGAGCAGGCACCCGCTGCCGAGCGGCGACATGTCCAAGCTCCTCGAGGCCGCGGGCCGCTACGCCGCCTCCCTCGGGGCCTGGGCCACCGCTGCCGACTGCTACGAGCAGCTGCTCGACACGATGGACGACGCCACGGAGCCCGCCCGCCGGGCCAGCGTCGAGCTCAGCGCCGGGATGGCCCATCGCCACAACGCCGACTACCTGGCCGCGCATCCGCACCTCGTCCGGTCGGTCGACATGGCCTCGAGGAGCGAGGACGTCGGCACCTGGGGCGAGGCCCTGTTCTGGCTGACGAACTCGCAGGTCCTCGAGCGGGTGCCGGACGCCCAGGTCGATCCCGCCATGATCGACGCGTTCCTCGACCGGGCCGGCGACGAGGTCCCGGACGCCCAGGTCCGGGTCCTCGCCAACGTGGCGCAGTTCCACTTCGGCCAGTTCGACCTGGCGGCCGCCATGCCGGCGCTCGTCCAGGCCAAGGACCTGGCGCGCGACGCGATGCAGGCGGGCACCCATCACTTCGTGGCCACCGTCGAAGGGCTCCACCACCTGGGGCGTCTCGACCTCCCCCGGGCCGAGGACTGCTTCCGGCAGGCGATCGCCCTGTCGCCGGACCACGAGGACCCCTGGCAGGCCGAGTTCATCGAGGTCGGGTTGCCCCTGGTCGACCTGCTCGCGGGTGAGCTGACCCGGGCGGCGACCCGGGCAGCCGGGGCCGCTCGGTCCGCGATCGCCACGAACCAGTGGAACCTGCACGGCCTGGCGACGGCGTGCAGCGGCGCGGCTGCGGTCGGCCAGGGCCGCGTCATCGACGGCGAGCGCCACGCGGCGGCAGCGCTGCAGAGCTTCCGGCGGTCCGACTACTACTGGGCGGCGGTGGTGGGCGTGCCCAACCTGGCGGCCGCCCGCGCCCTGCGCGGCGACCGGCTGGGCGCCCTCCGCGCGCTCGACGAGTGGACCGACCGCGAGGACCGCCAGACAGCGCGCGACGTGCTGCGGGTCGAGATGCTGTGCGGCGAGCGGGCGAGAGTCGAGGTCGTCGCGGACCAGGCGCGGTTGCTGCCGCTCGACCCGACGCCGATGGTGTTCTCGCTCAACCGCGCGCTGCTCGCGGTCGAGGCCGGCGACCAGCTCGACGACCTGGCCCTGCTCCAGGCCGGCTACGACCACCTGGCGTCGGTGCCGCAACCGGTGGCCTTCGGCATCGCGTCGTGCATGTCCGTCCGCCGGGTCCTCGGCCTGGGAGCGTTCCGGCTCGGGGACATCGACGCCGCGGGTGCGTGGCTCGACGAGGCGGACCGGGACGCGGCGCGGGCCGCATCCCCGGTCGAGACGGCGCGGATCGCCGTCGTGCGGGCGCGCCTGATGGCTCAGGCCGGCGAGGACGGGGACGTCATCCGCGGTGCGCTGCGACCGGCGCTGGAGTACACGACCGACGCGCGGCTGGTCGCGCTGGCCGCCGAGGTGCAGCGGGCGTGGCCCGGACACCGGCCCGACCTCCGGCCCGACCTCGTGGTGCTCTACACCGACCTGGTCGGGTCGACCGAGCTCAACGTCCGCGCCGGCGATGACATGTATCTGGATCTGCTCCGGGAGCACAACAAGATCGTGCGGCGACGTCTGGCGGCCTTCGGCGGCCTCGAGTTCACGTTCACCGGCGACGGCGTGGGGGCATCGTTCGCCTCCATCGACCGTGCGGTCGCGTTCGCGCTCGGGCTCCAGGACGACTTCGACGACGCCAACGACGCGCACCCGGAGTTCCCGCTGCAGGTGCGCATCGGGCTGGCCCACGGGGACGCGCTCGAGAACGAGGGCAACCTGTTCGGCCAGACCGTCGTGCGAGCCGTCCGGGTCTGCGCCGCCGCCGGTGCCGGCGAGGTCCTGGTCGACGAGGACGTCCCGGAGGTGGTGGATCCCTCGATCGCGCGCTTCGCGCCCACCGGGAGGGTCCACCTCAAGGGCTTCGGTCACGCCGAGCTCCACCGCGCCCGCTCGCCCGTCGCCGCCGACTACTGGCGAACGACCGAGGAGTGAGTGCGATGGCACCGTCATACCGGTTCGGCAAGGGCCCCATCGTCGTGGCATTGGAGGCGACGCTGCGCAACAAGGTGACGTTCGACAAGCTCTACGCCGACCTCACGAAGGCCCTCGGGCAGATCACATCGGCCGGGGACACGAACTTCACGTCGGACTTCAAGACGCAACTCGCCCAGGAGCAGCGCGACCATCTCGACAAAGACGTCTTCGGCGAAGGCCAGCCGGACCAGATCGCGGCGGCGGAGGGCCGGCAGCGCCGGGTCGTCTACTACGAGGGCCTCAAGCGAGCGATGGATCTGGCCCTGAATCTCGGT
>DASTNV010000306.1:0-9921 GCA_035762725.1 Lapillicoccus sp.
CCGCACCGGACACGGCATCGGGATGACGACGCACGAGCCGCCGTACATGGTCGAGGGCGAGACCCTCCCGGTCCGCCCCGGCATGTGCTTCTCCATCGAGCCGGGGATCTATCTCCCCGGCCGGTTCGGGGTCCGGATCGAAGACATCGTCACGGTCACGGCTGACGGAGCCGGGCGTCGGCTCAACGGAACTCCGCACGAGATGAGGCTCGTCAGCTGACGGTCAGCGCCGAGGTTGCCGCATGGCGGGAACCTCGGCAGGCGCAGAGCCGGTGCACGCCGACGATCTCGAGTGCAAGGAGCTGTAGCCGTCGGATGACCCCGTGCAGGGCGGACTGGTCGAGGACTCCGCTCAGCGCGGTCAGGTGGTCATGCGGGCCACCGATCTCCAAGTCCGCCAACCATTCCCGGTCGCGGGCCCGCAACGGACCGCCCACCAGAATGAGATACGGATGCGGCTTCATCGGCCCTTCCGGGAGCCCCGGCCACGAGGTTGGACCAGATCAGAACTTCCTTACCCCAGCACCGGGGTGAACAAACCCTCAGTAACCCCCGTATCAGGATCCGATCTGCGCCTCGACCGCCCGGTGGACGTTGCCGTGCACCTGGGTCGCCCCGAGGCGTTCGATGGTGCCCTCCCGCTCCAGGATGGCGCGCACGCCGGGCTTGACCCGGGCCAGCCGCATCGTCACGTCGGCCTGACGGCACAGGACGAGCAGGTCGTCGATCGCCGCCGACCCCTGTGAGTCGACGAAGTTGATGCCCTCGCAGTCGAGCACCAGGCAGGTGACATCCGGCCGGTGGATGATCTCCCGGACCCGGTCCGACAAGGCGTCGGCGGTCGCGAAGAACAGCCCACCGTCGAACCGGATCACCGCGATCCCCGGGAACTGCTCGTCGTCCGGGTTCTCGATCACGTCGCGGAACACCTGGGTCCCGGGCTCGCGCCCGAGGGTCGGGATCTGCGGGTGGGTGGCCACGGCGATGAGCCAGATGAGCGACAGGCCGATCCCGATGACGACACCAGCCAGAACCCCGAAGGCGAGGGTGCCGACGATGGCGGCGCAGGCCACCCAGAAGTCGAACCGCTGGACGCGGTACATCCGCCGCATCTCCGGCACGTTCATCATCCCCATGACGACGGCCTCGATGATCAACGCGCCGAGGACCGGCTTGGGCAGCTGGGAGAACAGGGGTGCGAGGAACAACAAGGTCAGCAGGACGGTGACCCCGGACGTGATCGACGCCAGTCCGGTCTTGGCCCCGGAGTGGTCGTTCAACGAGCTGGCCGACAGGCTCGTCGATACCGGCATCCCGTGCAACAGGCCCGAGCCGATGTTGGCGGCGGACTGCGCGACAGACTCCTGGTCGACGTCGATCTGGTACCGATGCTTGGCCGCGAAGGCGCGGGCGTCGCCGGCCGTCTGCGAGAAACCGATCAGCATCAAGGCGATCGCGGCGACGATCGCGGTGCCGCCGTGGTCGATCATCAGCGCCGGACTGGGGATGTCGAATGTCGGAAGGCCGCTCGGGACGTCACCGACCAGCGCGACGCCGCGCGCGCCGAAGTCGAAGAGGTACGACGCGAGCAGTCCCCCGACGACGAGGACCAGCGCCCCGGGGATGCGGGGCGCCACGACGCGAATCCCGAACACGACGACGAGCGACACCACGCCCACGACGAGCGTCGTGAGATCGGTCGTGCCGAGCGTCGAGAACCACGAGCGCAGCTCCTGGAACGAGTTCGACCCCTCGGTGTCGGTGCCCGTCAGCTTGGGCAGCTCACCGATGACCACGTCGATCGCCGCACCGAACAGGAACCCGGTCACGACGGCTCGCGACAGGAACTGGGCGATCCACCCCATCTTCAGCACGGCGAGGAGCAGGAACAACAGCCCCGAGATGAGGGTGATCCCGGCGACGAAGGTGGCGATGTCGCCCGGTTCGGTGATCCCGGCGGTCGCCACGGCGCTCGCGGCCACGGCAGCCAGACCGGAGCTCGGACCCATCGAGATCTGCCGGCAGGTGCCGAAGATGGCGTAGAGGATCGCGGCGGCGGCGGCGGCGTAGAGCCCGTTCTGCAGGGGAATCCCGGCAATACCGGCATACCCGAGGTTCTTGGGCACGATCAGGGCGGCGACGGTCACGCCGGCGATGAGGTCTCCGCGCAGCCAGCTCTTGTCGTACGTCCTGAGCCAGCCCAGGATGGGCAGCCGACGGACCAGCAGGCCAGGGGTCGCTTCCGAGGTCTCGGTGGTCATGGCGCGGGTCCCTCCTTCTCGCTGTCGTCGCACGCTGCCACGGCGGAAGTTGGTCCTGGATCACCCGTCATGGATGTCCCTCGCCGGTTTCCTCGCTCCTGGGGCTCGGCGGGCTCGTCGCCGGCCGGGTGGATCGGACGAGGATGACGACACTGACCAGCAGCACCCACGCGGGAAAGGCCAGCTGGAGCCAGGGCTGTCCGCTGGAGGCGACCAGTAGCACGAGCGCCACGGCGTACCCGACGAAGGTGACCCACCGTGGCATCGCTGCGGCCCGCATGCCCACGGTGCTGACCGAGAGCGTGAACACCGCGGCCATCCTCATGGCATACACCGCGAAGAGCCCTTGGGCGTTGTCCCGGCCGTAGTCCCAGACGAAGTCGTCCACGGCCGGGCGGTCGAGCATGTCCAGCAGGCTCGTCGAGGTGATCGCGCCGACGAAGAGCATGGCCAGGAAGAGCAGCCCGCTGCCGAAGAACACCGTGGAGAACAGCCGGTCCTCGATGGCGCCGAGCTGCTCACGGATGACGCCGATGAACCAGAGGAACGCGATCCCGGCGAAGGGAACCAGCCCGAGGCTGAACCGAATCAGGGTGCGACGCTGCGCATCGGACCGGAGCAGCTCCAGGCTGCCCTCGTCCAAGGCGATCCGTGTCGTCACCAGGGCGGTCAGCAACAGGACGCCGAAGAGGATGCCGGCGATCGCCGCAGCCCGTCGGGTTCGCCAGAAGGCGCGGAACAGTGTGGGAGCCTCGGCGGTCATGTCAGCCCTCCTCGCGAGCGGCGGTGGTGCGGGGTCGGTGGGTCGCGACGATGACGGCGACAACCGTCACGAGATAGAGCTGGCCGACCAGCGCCTCGACCACGGCCAGCATCCGGCCCAGATCGGTGCCGGCGGTGAAGTCGCCGAACCCGACCGTGGTCAACGTGGTGAAGCTGTAGTAGAGGTAGGCGACGGAGCTCGGGGAGGCGGTCTGGGCGAAGAAGGGGACGCCGCTGATATCGGCGATGACCATGTAGAGGTCAGCGAAGGCCAGCCCGGCGAGCAGGTAGATGGCGACGGCGCCGGCCAGGGTGGCCGAGGTCGCCGTGCGTCTCCGGGTCAGGTGGATCGTGATCGAGGCGATGGCGGCCACGCACAGGAGGATGCTGACCAGGGCGTACGCGATGCGCGAGGAGTGGGCCCAGATCGGCGCGATCAGCGAGGTGGCGACGCAGGCCAGTGACAGGCCGAGGGCGACCCAGACGAGCGTGGTGTCCGCCAGCGACGTCCACAGCGCGTAGACGAGGACGCCGCCCAGCAGGGCGACGATCACCGGTTCGAGCACGGTGCTGAGGAAGGGGGCGAGGACGAGGACCGAGACCAGAAGGATGAGCAGCACCTCGTAGCGGCCGGCGCCCCGGACGTGCATCGAGGCCCGTCGAGAGGCCATCGCGTCCGGGCGGTCCGATCGGTTCGACGACATGGTGGTCACCGGGTCAGCTCGCCGGCCAGGTCCTGCTGCATCATCGCCTCGACGGTGGTCCGGTCGAGGTCTTGGCCGAGCAGGACGGCGAGCTTGGTCAGCGCAGCCTCCGGGGTCAGGTCGTACCCGGGTATCGCGCCCGCGTTCAGCAGCGCCGAGCCGGTGGCGTATGCGCCCGGCTGCACCGACCCTCGTACGCACTGGGTCACGATGACGACGACCACTCCCTGGTCGACGGCCGTCTTGATCGCCGCCAGGAACTCCCTGTCGTTGGCGGGGCCGTTACCGGCGCCGTAGGCCTCGATCACCAAGCCCTGCAACGGTGGTCGGCAGAGGTTGGCGAGGATCGACGCGGAGAAACCGGGAAAGAGCCGCACCGCGGCGACGTTGCCGAGCCGTCCGGCCGTCAGCCTCGCCGGCTCGGTGGGAGCGAGCACGAGGTCCCGGTTGACGGCGATGTCGATGCCGAGGTCGGCGAGCGGTGGGAACCGTGGGGAGTCGAAGGCGTCGAGGCCCGAGGCGTCGATCTTCGTGGCTCGGTTGCCTCTCAGCAGCACCTCGCCGAACAGGAGGGTGACTTCGGGGACGTTGGACCGGGCGGCGACCTGGAGGGCGCCGATGAAGTTCTGCCGGCCGTCGCTGCGGATCCGCGCGATAGGGATCTGCGAGCCCGTGACGACGACCGGCTTTCCGAAACCGGGGAGGAGGAACGACAGCGCCGACGAGGTGTAGGCCATCGTGTCGGTGCCGTGCAGCACGACGAACCCGCTGTGGTCGTCCCGCCGCTCGTAGAGGACACGGGCGATCGTGCACCAGTTCTCAGGGGTCGCGTTGGCCGAGTCGATCGGCGGGTCCAGCTCGTGGAACGTGATCGGCTCCAGCTCGCCCCGCGAGTTGTCGACCATCCAGTCGAGATAGGGAGCCAGGGCGCCTGCCACCGGGGCGTGACCCTGCGGCGTGTCGACCATCCCGATCGTGCCACCGGTGTGGAGCACGAAGACGCTGTCGCCCATCGCGGCGGTGCTACTCGTCCTTGAGCTCCTTCGCGTCGCGCTCGAGGGCCTTCTCGTCGGCCTTCAGCTGCTTCTGCTCGAGCTTCTCCGCCCGCCGCATCGCCTGTTCGATCCGGGCGCCCATATCCGTCACGCCGACGACGACAAGGCCGGCCTCACCGGCGTCCAGCGACTCACCGAGATCCTTGAGGTCCGCGCGGCTCATCCCGGCCGCGGCGTGCCCGGCGAGGGCACCGAGGATCGCCCCGCCGGCGGTCGTTCCCACGAGGAGCCCGCCACCGATGGCGGCGAACGGGAAGAGGGCGAGCACGAGTCCGGTGGCGAGGCCGGCTCCACCTCCGAGCACCCCGCCCACCCGCGTCGGCGTCTCGTGCTTCTTGGTGATCTTCACCTTGCCGTCCTCGCGGCGGTGGATGACGGCCGCGTCGTAGGCGTCCATGAGCCGTTCCTTGCGGTGCAGCTCCTGGACGAGCTCGTAGTCGGCCTCGGCGGACTCGAGGTCGCGGTAGACACCCGCGAAGACCGTGAACGTGTCGAATGCCATCAGAGAACCTCCAGTGTCATCGGTGCCGACCGTGCGCGTGAGCCCAGCGTTGGCCATCCCGGCCCGGGACACCTCATCTTCGATGGGTGACGACGCTCCTCCGCCGTCCCCGTCACAGTCGGTCCCGCCACGCCGCTGGTGTGCAGGGCGGGGTACGTCCGAGCCGGAATGGCGGTAACCCATGAGAGACCTGTATGCGTCGTTCCGTCACCACGGCGCACTGGTAGCGCTGGCGATCCTCGCCGTGGCCGTCAGCGCGTGCAGCAGCGCACCCGGAGAGACGTCGGTGGCGCTCGCTCAGGCCCGCGTGTCGGCGAAGGAGGCCGAGCTCGCGGCGGCGACGACGGCGGCCGCAGCGGCGTCGACGGCGTTCTGCACCGCCAACCAGGCATACATCACGGCTCTCGACCGCTACGGCGACGTCCTCAACGCCACCGCGCCCACCGTCGGTGACGTGAAGAACGCCGGCCAGGACCTGTCGGCGCCCCGCCAGACCACCGTGGACGCCGCGGACGCGGCGGTGAAGGCGCACCAACAGGTCTCGGTGGCCGAGCAGGAGCTCGCGGCGGCCAAGACGTCGCTCCAGGTCGCCCAGAGCCAGGCCGCAGGCACTGCGCCGGCCACCACGCCCGCACCGACCACGACGACGACCACGACGGCTCCGCTGGTACCGGCCGCCACGACCAACCGAGTCAAGCAGGCCGACACCGAGTTCCAGGCAGCGATGGCCGGCATCACTCCCGAGACGCCGCTGGTCGAAGCCGCTCAGCGGTTCAACGCCGCGGTGGTGGCCCTCGAGATGTCCTGGCTGGCGCTGTTCGCAGACGCGGGCTGCCTCTCCGATCCCCAGCAGCAGCAGGCCCAGGCCGCCGTTCACGACTACACCGCGGCGCTGCAGAGCGCCCTCGCCGAGGCGGGCTACTTCCAGGGCGAGGTCGACGGCGTGTACGGGCCGTCGACCGTCGAAGCGGTGGAGGCCGTGCAGAAGAAGCACGGCCTACCCGTCACGGGAACCGTTGACAAGGCCACGGCGGCGGCCTTGCAGGCGGACCTCCAGGCCAAGGGTGGCGCCGCCGCCCTCGCGGGCGTCGCGTCCACGGCGGCGGTGCAGCAGACGCTCAAGCTCGCGGGGTTCTGGGACGGTCCCGTCGACGGCACGTGGACGCCCGCGCTGACCGACGCGTTGAAGGCGTTCCAGACCAAGCTGGGGGTTCCCGCGAGCGGGACCGTGGATGCCGAGACGATCACCGCGTTGGAGGACGCCATCGCCAAGGCCGCAGCCGCGAAGACGGCAACCACCGCTCCGGCGACCCCGACGCCCTCCGTCACGACGGTCACGGTGACCGCCTCCACGTCCACGACGTAGCCGCATCCGTCGTTCGCTGCCGACCTCCAGGATGGCTCTCGGGGTCGAGTGCAACGATGACCGGCGACGAAGGGAGCGCGGGTGGCCGGTCGGCGGGCGAAGCGTGCCCCGAACACGCAGGAGGATCCGCCGATCCTCGTGGCGGCTCGGGTCGGCAAGGCGATCGACGGGAACGTCCTGCTCCGACCTCACGACGTGTCGGTCGCGCCCGGCAAGTGCGTCGTGCTGCGCGGTGAGAACGGCAGCGGCAAGACCACACTGCTGCGGATCCTCGCCGGCACCCTCGACCCGTCCGAGGGCACCGCAACCGTCGACGGCGCGGCTGCTGACGAGCGCGACCCGACCGTCCGGCGAACCGTGGCGGCCCTCATCGGGGCGCCGACCGCATACCGCGATCTCACCCTGGTCGACCACCTCGTCCTCATCGACGCCACCTGGGGTCGCGGCGACGGCGCCGACGACCGGGCCGAGGCCCTGCTGGCCTCGCTCGAGATCGACCATCTCGCCGAACGTTTTCCCCACGAGCTGTCGTCGGGGCAGCAGCAGCTCTTCCACCTGGCCATGGTGCTCGGCCGGCCCGCCCGCGTCGTGCTGCTGGACGAGCCGGAGCAGCGCCTCGACACGCACAAGCGCGGCCTGCTCGGCGACCTGCTCGTGGGGCGCAAGGCGGAGGGCGCGGCGCTCGTCGTCGCCTGTCACGACCCGGGCCTGACCGCGCGGATCGCGGACCGCGTCGTCGACGTCGTTCCGGCATGAGCTCCGACCGCGAGCGGCTCGCCGAGGCGCGCGAGATCCTCGCCGGCGAGGAGCGCCAGCGCAGCCAGAACGCCGTGTATGCGGTCTACGTCGCGGTCATCGTCGCCGGCGCCTACGGCGTCCCGGCCGCCCAGGCCCTGCTCCGGTTCGTCGACCCGCCCTGGCTCGCGAGCCACCTCGGCGGGGCTCGCGGGGTTCTGCTCGGCGCCGTCGTGCTCGCCGCGACGCTGGCGCTGGCCTACCGGCTTGGGCGCGTCCGGGGACCAGCGGTCCCGCCGCTGCCCTACCTCGACGCCATCGCCACGAGCCCGCTCGACCGGGCGCTCGTGCTCCGTCCCTGGTGGCGGCTCGGGTTGCTCGGCTGCCTGGTCGCCGGCGTGCTGATCGGTCTGGTCGTGGGCGCCGGACTGGCGATCGCGGCGCTCACGTCGGCCGTGGTACTCCTACCGGCCACCGGCATCGGAGCGGCAGTCGGTCTGCTGGTTGCCGGGACCTGGCTGCACGGGCAGGTCCGGACCTGGCCGAGCGGTACCCGAGGCGCGAGTGTCTTTCTGCGCCAACGTCGTTCGCTGCGCACCCTCCACCTGACGCCACTGCGGACGCAGGCCGCAAGCGCGGTGACCGTGGGCGGGGCGGTCCTCGCCGGGGATCTGCGCGCGGCACGGCTGGATGTGGGGTCGCCGACGACCCGCGGTCGTCGCTGGCGGCTGCGGGGCGGCGGTGGAACGGCCGTCATGGTGTCGCGGGACTGGCTGGGCATGCGACGCGCCCCGGGGGTCGGGGTGGCCGGGCTCGTGCTCACCGCCGCCGGCGGCTACGCCCTTGTCCAGTCGGCGACTCCCGGCACGCCGAGCATCATCGCGCTGGCGGGTCTGGTGCTGGCGTACCTCGGCGTCAGCGCGTGGTCGGAGGGTCTGCGGCTGCAGGGCGACAACGCGGGAACCCCGCCGTTGCTCGGTCTGGACCCCTCCGGCGAGGCGCTCGCGCATCTCGTCCTGCCGGGCGTGGGCTACCTCGCGACGGTCGCCGTCGTCGGCGGCCTCGCCGTCGCGCTCGCCAACGCCACGCTGCTCGGCATCGCCTGGGCCATCGCGATGTCCGGCCTGCTGCTCGCGGCGCAGGTGATGGCCGCGTTCCGCGGGCTGCCTCCGGCCGGCATCTTCTCGCCCAACGCCGGGGTGCCGGTGATGATCCTCTGGTACTCGGTCCCGGTCCTCGTCCCGATGGTCGCGGGGACGGCCGCCAGCGCGCTGCTGTCCTCGGGGCGCGCGACGACGGCCGTCGCGGTCCTCGCCGTGGCGACCTGGTTCGCGGTCCTGTATGCCCGCCGCCGCGTCCGGGTACTCTTCGAGCAGCACCGCGTCTGAGCGGTTTGCTCACTCCGGCGGCGTGTTGACGACGCGGTCGAGCACGTAGGTCCACCAGGCGTTTTCGTCGTCGGGCCGGGTCACCGCGTGACCTCCAGGTCGGGCGCGGAGCACCTTGTCGGGTGAGGCCAGCAGGTCGAACAGCTCGAGCTGCCCGTCGCGGGGAAACACCTCGTCGTCCCACTGGACGTGCCACAGCACCGGCGCGGCGATCTGCCGTGCGGCGTCGCGGATGACGTCGTCGGCTGCGAGGGGCCGCAGCTCGGGGATCGACGTCAACCCGAACTTGCCCAGCGCGGCGCCGCGCAGCTGTGGCCCCAGGGCCACCGGCCAGTCATCGCGCATACGAGCATGCACGTGGGCCGCACCCACGTCGGAGACCCGGCGCTGGTCGTCGAAGGGCCCATCACGCGCAGGTCGCCGCTCACCGTGGAACGGGCCGTCGAGGGCCAGGGCGGCGACCCCGGCCGAGGCGAATCGGTGACCGAAGCGCTCCTGCCGCTCCGCCGTCTTGTGTCCGCTTCCGCCGTGCGCCAGCAGGACGACCGGAGGTCGGGGAGACCCGTTGGGGCGCCGGGCAACCGTGGGTACGGGGCCGTGCGGACCGGGAACGGTCAGGGCGACCCTTCTCACTGGCGCGGGCCGCGGAACCGGCCAGCACTCGTCACCCGCCCGTAGATCGCCATAACCGAGAGGCCTGCCCCCTTTCCAACCGGCCGGATCCGCCCTAAGGTCGTTAAATTCTTACTCGGGTTGCCAATCTGGAGGCATTAATGTTCGCTCGGTCGGCGGTCGCAGGTCTGTCCGTAGCGCTGGTGGCTGCCGTCGCCCCGACCGCGGCTGCCGCCGACGATCCGGGTCACTCCGGCGACGCGCCGTTCCGCGGCAAGGTCATCTCGCTGATGCAGCACATGACCGTCGAGCAGAAGGTCGGGCAGCTGTTCGTCATCGAGATCGCCGGGCGTGATGCGAATGTCGTGAGCGACTCCGCCAAGGCGGTCAACCAGCGGTTGTTCGGCGTCGACACGCCGGCTCAGGCGATCGCGAAGTACCAGCCCGGCGGCGTCATCTACTACACGACGCGCAACAACGACGACAACATCGGCAACCCGGCACAGGTCGCGACGCTGTCCAACGGGTTGCAGAAC
>DASTNV010000307.1:0-7078 GCA_035762725.1 Lapillicoccus sp.
CGTTGACGACGGTGGCGGCTCGGGTCGAGGGTCGCCTGCGGCGGCGCGGCCGGTCCACCCTCGGCGCCGGTGGCGGCGGGGCGGCCCTGCTCGTGGCGGACCCGGAGCTCACCGAGGCCGATCAGCCTGGCGAGGACCTCGGCGACGTGATCGGCGACCTGCGCCGCTGACGTAGCCCGGCTTCACCACAGATCGTGGGAACTAGTTGCCATCAGGGGGTCGACTAGTTCCCACGATCTGCTCGGGGAGCGGTTCGGTATGCGGCGCCGCCGCCGGTTTGCGGGGCTCACGCAACGCCAGCGCCACCAGGCCGCCGACCAGCGACACGAGCACGGTGACCAGCGCGGCGTGGTTCCAGCTCGTGACCAGCCCGGTCACGCTGGCGTCCTGACCTCCGGCCGCGATCACCGCGACCACCGTCACGCCCACCGCGGAACCGAGGTAGCGAGCGGTGTTGTTCGCCCCGCTCCCCATGGCGCCCTCGCCCTCGGGAACCGTGGCCACCGCCTCGCGGCCCAGCGCCGCGTTGAGCAGTCCGCTGAACACGCCGGCGATGAGCATCCCCGGAACGAAGGCCACCCAGGACCACGTCGGCCCGACGAACGCCATGGTCAGCTGCCCCACGGCCACGCCGAGTAACCCGATCCCGAGCTGAGCCCGGCCGGGCATCTGCATCGGCAGCCAGCGGGCCGCCAAGGCGGTCACGACGCTGGTCGCCGACCACACCACGGCGAGGTAGGCGGAGGTCGTCGCGGGCACGCCCAGCGCCTGACCCAGGAAGACCGGCAGGTTCTGCACCAGCGCGATGACGCCAGCGCCGGCGGCGAACGCCGCCACCGTGGCGGCCACGAAGCCCCGCTCCCGCAGCAGCCGGAGGTCGAGCATCGGTCGCGGCGAGCGCAGCTCGACGAGCACGAACGCCCCGAAGAGCGCCGCGGCCGCCACGAACAACTCCACCACGACCGGCTGGGTCCACCCGAGCCGACCCTCGACCAACCCGGCGAGGAACGCGCATACGGCGAGGGCGAAGGTCACGGCGCCGGGCAGGTCCAGCCCCCGCGGAACCGCCCGGGACGACTCCGGCACCCGCCGGCGGGCGACCACCGCGAGGACGAGCGCAGCCAGTGCGATGAGGGCGTATGCATACCGCCAGCTCGCGTACCGCTCGAGCTCCGAGGTGACCAGTGGACCGACCATGATCCCGGCGCCGACGCTCGCGCCCCACACCCCGCTCGCCCGGGCGCGCTCGGGCCCCGGAGCGAAGGCCGCCGCGATCAGGCCGAGACTCGCCGCCACCACGGCCGCGTTCCCGACGCCCTGGGCCGCGCGGGACACGGTGAACACCAGCGGCGTGGTCGCCAGCGCCCCCAGAATCGAGGCCACTGCCAACACGACCAGCCCGACAACGAAGACCCGGCGCCGCCCGCGGTCGTCGGCGAGCGTCCCGGCCGTCAGCAACGAAGCGCCGAGCCCGATGCTCATCGCACTGAGCATCCAGGTGCGTCCGGCCACGTCCGCCCCCAGCGCCGCACTGATCGGACCGATCGAGGCGACCGGCGCGCTGAACGAGACGAGCGCGAGCATGGTGCCGAGAGCGGCAACCGCCAACGTGGAGCGGGACGTGGGACGCATCGGGCGGGCCTCCGGGGTCGGGTGACGCGAACGGTACCAGGTTGGTCTGATGAACAGACCTTTCCGGTAGGATGTTCCCGTGGCCCTCGGCACCGACTACACACAGCAGGACTGCTCGCTCGCCCGCACCCTCGAGGTGATCGGCGAGCGATGGACGCTGCTGATCCTCCGCGACGCGTTCCTCGGCGTGCGGCGGTTCGCCGACTTCGCCGCCCACCTCGACATCTCCAAGGCGGTCCTCACCCAGCGTCTGAGCGCCCTCGTCGACGCCGGACTGCTGGCCACGGTCCCCCGCGGCGCGCGACACGACTACGTCCTCACCGAGGCAGGTCGCAGCCTCTGGCCCGTCGTCTACACGATGACGCAGTGGGGCGAGGAACACCTCGCGCCGAACGGCCGCCGTCGGGTCTTCGAGCACAGCCCGTGCGGGGCCGTGCTCGAGCCGAACGGGCGTTGTCCCGCTTGCGGCCAGGTGCCCGGACCGGACGAGATCGACTCGTATGCCGGGCCCGGCGCGCGCGGGCTGCGCACCGATGCGGTGTCCCTGGCGCTGCGGACCCGACGGCCCCTGCTCGCACCGATCGGAACTGAGCTCCCCCACTTGGACTCGAACCAAGAACCTGCCGATTAACAGTCGGCTGCTCTGCCAATTGAGCTACAGGGGACTGCGTTCGTCCTGCCGGACGTGCGCGGGAAAGGTTAGCAACTCGGCCGCCCGATCGTTGAATCGGCCGAGCTACGGCAGCCCCACCTGCTCGCGCAGCCAGGCGAGGGTACGGGCCGTGGCGGCGGCGACCTCCTCGTCCTGCTGGACACCGCGGCCGAGGACCACCTGCTCGAGGAGGTCACCGGTCCGCAGGTTCTGCCGGATCACGGCCCGGCCGGTCCGACGGCCGCTGAGCGCGAGCTCCTCGCCGAGCACCACACTCGCCTGAACCCGTTCCCGCAGCGTCTGGAGGAACACCCGCTCGCGCATCCCCTCGCCGAGCCGCCACTGGCCGGGACGGGTCTTGTCGGCCCAGGTGACGGTCAGTCGGCTGGCCTCCCGGCTCCACGACCCCGAGTCCACCTCGTGCCACGGCCGGGACCAGACCAGCGTCTCGCCAGGCGGCCGGCCGGGGTCGACCAGCGCCAGCTCGTAGGTGCTCGCGACCAGCCAGGCCCGGGAGTCGGCTTCGGGGGCCGCGGCGAGGACCTTGCCGCCATCCGCCGTCTGAAGCGCTGCGGCGACGTCGGCCGGAAGGTCGTGGGCGCGCCGGCCGCCGATGGGCAGGCGCATCAGCTCTCCTCCTGGTCGCGCAGGTCGGCGAGCTCGCGCTGCAGCGTCTGGAGCCGCATCCCGAGCTCGCGTTGGGCGGCGAGATCCACCTCCGCGGCGCTGTCCAGGCGGCGCAGCTGGCTCAGGGCGTCGGCGATCCGTCGGGTCAGTCCCACCTCCTGCAACCGGGTGACGAGCGAGGCGGCGTAGCGCCGGCTCGGGAGCCCGGTGGCCCGGTCCGGCGTGACGGGCAGCGGTGCCACGGCCAGCTCGGCGACGAGGGGCTGGACGGCAACCGGCGCCGCTTCGGCGATGGCGTCGGCCCAGGCGGCGGTCGACCCTCCCGGCGAACCGACGGCGACGACGGCATCCCACACGGACCGGTGCGCCGGTGCGCTGAACGACGTCCCGTCCAGCCGGTCGAGCTCGCCGGGGGCGAACAGCCCGGGCTGCTGAAGGACGACCTGGAGGAGCTGCCGCTCGGCGAGGACCACGGGGTCGTGCAGGTCGGGGCGCGGCAGCGCGTCGCGCAGCTCGTCGGCGCTCGGCTCCAGCTGCGCCTCGGTCGGCTCGGGGTGACGACGGGTCTCGTATGCGGGTCGGCTCGCCGCCCTCCCCGCTCGCCCGACCTCGGCGGTGACCTGCTCGACCTCGACCCCGAGCAGCCCGGCCAGCACCCGGGCGTACTCGGGGCGCAATGACTGGTCGCGGATGCTCGCGACGATCGGCGCAGCCGCTCGCATGGCCTGGATCCGTCCCTCGGCGGTGTCCAGGTCGTACCGCCCGATCGTCGTCCGGACCGCGAACTCGAACATCGGCACGGCGTCGTCGACGAGCGCCCGCACCGCGTCCGGGCCCTCGGCCTGACGGAGCTCGCAAGGGTCCATGCCCGACTTGGCGACCGCGACGAACGACTGTGACGCCCAGCGCTGGTCCTCGCGGAACGCCTTCATCGCGGCGTTCTGGCCGGCGGCGTCGCCGTCGAAGGTGAAGACCACCTTGGCCGGCGCCAGCTCCGCCTCGTCGCGCATGATCCGGCGCAGCACCTTGATGTGGTCGAGGCCGAACGCGGTGCCGCAGGTGGCGATCGCCGTCTCCACACCGGAGAGGTGGCAGGCCATGACGTCGGTGTACCCCTCGACGACCACGGCAGTCCGGTCGCGGGCGATCGCCTTCTTGGCCGCGTCGAGGCCGTAGAGCACGGTCGACTTCTTGTAGATCGCCGTCTCGGAGGTGTTGAGGTACTTCGCTTCGATGCGGTCGTCGTCGTAGAGCCGTCGCGCCCCGAACCCCACGCAGTCGCCGGTGATGTCGCGGATCGGCCAGACCAGCCGGCCGCGGAACCGGTCGTAGAGCCCTCGCGACCCGCGTCCGGCCAGACCGCCGGCCACGATCTCGTCGTCCTGGAAGCCCTTGCCCCGCAGGTGGCGCACAAGATCCTCACCGCCGCGCGGCGCATACCCGACCCCGAAGAGCGTGGCCGCCGCGCCGTCGAACCCGCGGGCCCGCATGAAGTCGCGCCCCGTGCGGGCCGCCGTGTTGGTCGTCGAGAGGAGCTGCTCGGCGTAGAACTCCTGGGCGACGCGGTGGGCCTCGACGAGGCGAGCCCGCTTGCCGATTCCGGTGTCGTCGCGCCGGCCGGTCCCGCCGTCCTCCTGGCGGACCTCCATCCCGATCCGCTGAGCCAGCCGTTCGACCGCCTCGGGGAAGGTCAGGTGCTCGACCTTCTGGACGAACGAGATCGCGTCGCCGCCCTCACCGCAGCCGAAGCAGTAATAGTGGTTGGTGACGGGATTGACGTTGAACGACGGGCTCTTCTCGTCGTGGAACGGGCAGAGCCCGACCAGGCTGCTGCCCGAGCGCCGCAACGTGACGTGCTCGCGGACGACCTCCTCGATCGAGGTCCGTTCCTTGAGCGTGGCGAGGTCCTCCGCCACGAACCGTCCCGCCACGAGGCGAGTCTAGGTCGGCGACCGGACCGCGGTCCGCGCCGACCCACAGCGGGTCAGGCCGCGGGCGCGGTCTGTGGCACCGAGACGTTGGTGCCGTCCGCTGTGATCCGCAGGCCGGTCGGAACGACCTCGGCCCGGCTCAGGGTGAGCCCCTTGGGGAGTCCCTGGACCGGGATCTCGATGCCGGTGATCCGGCCACGGAGCGCGGCCGGCAGGGACTGGGCGGTGATCTCGCGGCCGCCGAGGCTCAGGCCCTGGGCGTCGACGAGCAGCTTGCCGTTCTCCACGCGCGGGACGAGCGTGAGGGTCAGCGGCAGCTTGAGCACCTCCCCCGACGCCTTGACCGTCGTCCCGTCGATAGCGAGCTGGACGGTGAGGCCGGACTTGTCCTTGACCACCTGTTCCAGCGAAGCGGTGGGGATCGTCGCGGCGATGGTCGCGTGGCCGGCCTTGGGCTGCTGGCCGGCCGGTGGCCGGATGTCGACCGCGGTCGCGTCGACGGAGACGTCGGTGACCGGTATGCCGTCGAGCGTGGCTCCCGGCGCGGTGGCGGTCACCTCGTCGAGCGTGCCGGTCCACAGCTGGGTGAGGAACGGGAAGCCCTTGATGTCGACGGTCGGCGCGGCCGTGGTCGGGATGTTCTGGGAGACCACGGTGCTGGCGTACTGCTCGGCGCGGGACTCGGCGTACCGGTCTCCGGCGTAGAGCCCACCGGCCGCGACGACGCCCAGGACGAGGAGGCCGCCCAGGGCCGATACTCCGCTCACCGGCACACGGTACTCATTGAGCCGCCGCCATGACGGCGAGCGCCCGCGCGTCGGTCAGCGAGGCGACCTGGTCGACGACGACGCGCAGCCGGCCGGCGTCGTCCGCCGCGGCGTCGAAGTCGCCGCGCAGGTCGCCGTCCAGCCGATCCGGGTTCTCGGCGAACCAGCCGACCAGCTCGGCCACGACCAGCCGCTGGCGCGCCATGATGCCGACCCGCTCCTCGGCGAACATGACGAAGTGTGCCGCGAGCGCCTTGAGCACGGCCGTTTCAGCCCGGCAGTCGTCGGGGACGACGAGGTGCGCGTCGTACCGAGTCAGCGGGCCGTCGCCGTGCTTCTCCCGGGTCGCCTGCTCGACGGCGAGGACGAACCGCCCGATCAGCCGGCTGGTCATGTCCTTGAGCGCCGCGAGGTCGGCGCGGGACCCGTCGAACCTCGTGGGGATGACGCCGGTGGCGAGGAGTCGGTCCAGCGCCCGCGCGAAGTCGTCGCCGTCGAGGTCCGGCGCGTAGGCGGTGCGGGCGAGGTCGAACGCGACCGCCACCTCGCGCGGCGAGTGGAGGAGGCGTGGGTCGATGGTCCGCGAGGCGATGGCGTCCTCGACGTCGTGGACGCAGTACGCGACGTCGTCGGACCAGTCCATGACGTCGGCCTCGAGGCAGCGGACGCCCGGCTCCACGCCGTCACGGAACCAGTCGAACACCGGCAGGTCCGCCGCATACGCACCGAACTTCTTGGTTTCCCAGAGGGATTCGCCGCGAGTCCAGGGGTACTTGGTCGCCGCGTCGAGGCTGGCCCGGGTGAGGTTCAAGCCGGCGGGGCGGCCGTCGGTATGCCAGCGCTTGGCTTCCAGCCGGGTGAGGACCCGCAGGGTTTGGGCGTTGCCCTCGAACCCACCGATGTCGGCCGCGATCGCGTCGAGGGCCTCCTCACCGTTGTGGCCGAACGGCGGGTGGCCGATGTCGTGCGCGAGGCAGGCCGTGTCGACGAGATCGGCGTCGCAGCCGAGCGCGGCACCGAACTCCCGGCCGATCTGGGCGACCTCGAGGGAGTGGGTGAGCCTGGTTCGGGCGAAGTCGTCGGAACCCGGGGCGACCACCTGGGTCTTGGCGGAGAGCCGGCGCAGAGCGGCGGAGTGGATCAGCCGGGCGCGGTCACGGGCGAAGTCGTCGCGGTCGGCACGTTTTTGCGCGGGGTCCTCGGCGACCCAGCGCTCCCGGTCGCGCGCGCCGTAGCCGCCGGTCGTGCCCACGCGCCGAATCTAGTTGGCCGGAAGCGGGCGCGGCGCTCGGGGCACCGCGCCCGCCTTGTGGACTACCGGCTGCACTCCAGTAGCGACAGGTCGAGCGCATTGGCCATTGCCTGGTAGCCGGCGTCGCTCGGGTGGAGGTGGTCGCCCCGGTCGTAGGCCGGGAGGAACCGCTTCGGATTGTTCGGGTCGCGAGTGGCCGCATCGAAGTCGACGATGC
>DASTNV010000308.1:0-3807 GCA_035762725.1 Lapillicoccus sp.
ACCTCTTCTGCGCGACCCGGCTCGAGCACAACAAGCGCCCCGAGAAGGTGCTCCAGGCCGCCCTCGGCTCGGCCAGCGGGGTCCGCGCGGTCGTCGCCGGTCGCGGCACGCTCGCCGGCGAGCTCGAGGAGCTGGCCGGCACCGGGAAACCGGGCCAGGTCGAGCTGCCCGGGTTCGTCGACGACGACACGGTCGTCGACCTGTATGCCGGTGCGCTCGGTGTCGTCTACGCGCCGCTCGACGAGGACTACGGGTACGCCACCCTCCAGGCCTTCCTCGCCGGCAAGCCGGTTATCACTGCAACGGACTCGGGCGGCGTGCTCGAGTTCGTCGAGGACGGGGTGACCGGATACGTCACCGACGGCAGTCCCGAACAGCTGGCCGCGGCCGCCGATCGGCTGGCCGCCGACCCCGAGGCGGCCGCTGCCATGGGCGCCGAGGGGCGCCGACGCGTCGAGACGTGGGACTGGCCGGCCGTGGTCGAACGCCTGGTCGCCGGGGCCGTCGGTGCCTGAAACTGCCCTCCGGCTCGGTCTCGGCCTCGGCGTCGCGTCGCCGGCGGCCCTGATCGGACTCGCACAGGAGATCGGCCGGCGGATCGCCGTCGTCGACCTCGGGGACGCCGGCCCCACCGACCCGGGCCTGCTACGGGTCGAGTGGGACCGCGCCCCTGTCCGTCGCGCCGGTCGCGAGGCGTGGTGGCTCGACGCTGCCGGCCCCGCTCTCGACGTCCCGGCGTCAAGGCGTCCTGCCCTCGTCCTGTCCACCCATCGACAGGTCCTCGACGCCGCGGTCGGCCGGGGGATTCCGGCGCGGATCGTCCCTCACACCGAGGTCGAACCCGAGTCGACACCGGTCCCGCCGTTCGTGCGCGAGCGCATCCGTCGTGACCGCGGCCTCGGCGAGGGCCTGCTCGTCGAGGACTCGATCGGCCGGTGGGTCTGGAACGAGACGGTCGCGGTCGGTCCAGACCTGGTCCCGACGACCCTGGCCGGCGCCTCCGCCGCATACCTGTCGTCGCCTGGGGCGGTGATCCGGGCGATGGCGTGGGGCTGTCCTGTCATCGCGCCGAGTTCCGCCCTGCTCGCCGTCGGTGCCACCCCGGGCCTCGACACCGTCGCCGATGACGGCACCGCCCCGGTCGACCAGCTGCGCCGGCTCGCGGCTGACGGCGCCGCGTCCGCCGCGCTCAGTCGCGCGGCGCGAGCGTGCTACGAAGCGAAACACAGCGTGTCGGCGTGTGCCGACGACGTCATGGGGGCACTCGGGCTGACGGCCCTCTGGTATCCCAGCCACCTCCAGCTCCGGCTGGACGAGCTGGACTCCCGGCGAGGCGCCACCCAGCGCCATCGCTTCGATGAGATGGTGTCCTCGATCGTTCACGGAGGTCGCTGATGACGCTCCCCTGGCCCCTCAGCGCGGAGAACACCGCCAAGTTGGCACCTGCCCCGGTGGTCGACGTCCCGCCACCCGGCGCCCCGCGCCCCTCGATCGCGCGGCGCGTCGCGAAGCGGGCCGTTCACTCGCCCGTCGGCCGGTTCGCCAAGCGCGGCACCGACGCGGTCGTTCGCCGCTCTATGGCCCCGCAGATCGTCCGACAGGACGAGCTGGCCGGCGAGATCCACGAGCTGCGCGTGCAGCTCGCCCGCCTCGGACAGGCACCGAGCTGGTACGAGGAGGGCGTCCGTCGAGACACCAACCTCGAGCTGCTCAAGGCCGAGGTCCGCTCGCTCGAGCGCAGCGTCCTCGAGCTGGGGATGCAGCTCGCCCCCGCCACCGGCATCGCCGGTGTCGGGGCGCGGATGGGGGAACTCCGCGAGCAGGTCAACGCCGTGTCACGGCGAACCCAGCAGCTCGACCAGACCGTGCGGCGGCTGGGGAAGACCCGAGGCTCGGCGCCGACGGTCCAGCCGGACGCGGCGACCGCTCAGGTCGTGCCGACGTCTGAGGCGACGTCTGAGGCGTCGACGGCGTCCACGATGGACATGCTCTTCGACTACGTCGCCTTCGAGCGCCGGTTCCGCGGCAGCCCGGACGAGATCCTGGCGGTCCAGAGCGAGCGGTACGCCGAGCTGCTCGCCGATCATGCGCCGGTCCTGGACTGGGGGTGCGGGCGCGGGGAGCTGCTGGAGCTGCTGGCTTCTCGCGGGGTTGACGTCGTCGGCGTGGAGATCGACGGCGGCATGGTCAGCGAGGCTCGTTCGCGTGGGCTGACGGTGCACCAGGTCGACGCCGTCTCCTACATGAGCACCATCGAGCCGGAGTCGCTCGGCGCCGTCTTCAGCGCGCACGTTGCCGAGCACATCCCGTTCGAGGCACTGCTCGAGGTGATCCACGCGAGCCTGCGCGCCCTGCGGCCGGGTGGGGTGTTCGTCGCCGAGACGCCGAACCCCACGTCGCTGGTCGTCCCCAGCAACTCGTTCATCCTCGACCCCACCCACCTACGCCCGATCCACCCGTCGTTGTTCGCGTTCGCCTGCGAAACCGCCGGGTTCCGCGACGTGCGACTGACCTTCTACTCCCCGGCCACCGGGTACCACGTCCCGGCGCTCGAGCCCGACGGCTCCGAACGGACCGAACAGCTGAACGCGGCCTTCAACCGCCTCAACGAGGTCCTCTTCGGCCCTCAGGAGTACTCGATCATCGCGACCAAGGCGGACCCCTCCGGCTGACCCCGACCCGACCCGGCCCCGGGATGGGCCGGCGAGTGGCATACGGCCGAACTGCCTACGATGGTGCTTTCGGTGTTCAGCGACCCAGGGGAACTTGTGACCGACCTCAACCCGCTCAACAGGAGCGGACGAATCGCCTTCGTGCCCGCCCGGTTCGGCGGTGACGTCGGCGGCGGTGCCGAGATCGTCATGGCGCAGCTCGCCAAGGGCCTGGCCGCGCGCGGCTGGCCGGTCGAGATCCTCACGACCACGGCCGTGGACCACTACACGTGGGAGGACACCTACCCGCCCGGGGTCACCCAGGAGGAGGGGCTGACCGTCCGGCGGTTCTCCGTCGACCTGACCGGTCGCGAGGAGCGCGGGCACTGGGAGCAGCAGATCCTCGCCGGCATCGAGCTGCCGATCGACGCTCAGCAGCGGTGGATGAACGCCGGCCTGCGCGTGCCGGACCTCTACCACCACCTCATGGACCACGCCGAGGACTACCGCGCCATCGTGTTCGGGCCGTACCCCTTCTGGCCCGCGTACGCCTGCTCCCAGGTCGCCCCCGAGCGCACCCTCCTGTGGACGTGTCTGCACGACGAGCCCTACGCCTACCTCGACCTCTTCCAGCCGGTGTTCACCGGCGTCGCGGGGCTGTTCCTCCAGACCGAGCCCGAGCACGAGCTGCTCCACCGGGTCGTCCCGCGCGGCACCGCACCGCACGCTGTCGTCGGATGCGGCGTCGAGGTCCCCGAGTCGTACGACGTCGAGGGCTTCCGCGACCGCTACGGCATCGCCGGGCCGTTCGTGCTGTATGCCGGTCGCCGCGAGGGCGCGAAGGGCTGGGAGGAGTTCCTCACCGCCTTTCAGGAGCTCGTCACCACCCGCGACGTCAAGTTCGACCTCGTGACCATCGGGGTCGGCGACGTCACCGTCCCCGAGGGGCTCGAGGGGCGGGTCCACGATCTCGGGTTCCTGCCGACCGACGACCGCGACAACGCGTTCGCCGCCGCGTCGGCGTTCGTGCAGACCTCGCGGTACGAGGCCTTCTCGCGCACCGTCATGGAGGCGTGGCTGGCGGGGACGCCGGTCATCGCCAACGAGGGCTCCGACGTCGTCGCCTGGCACTGCGAGCGCTCCGGCGCCGGCCTGG